>JBOGHG010000069.1:0-16763 GCA_050744525.1 Acidimicrobiales bacterium
GAGTAATCCGCGCCCGACTAGCCAGCACCACCGATCGTTTGCGATGATTTGTCTACCGAGATCAGGCCGATGGAGAGGCGCTCGCCGAGGTAGTAAACTAGACACGGCACTCTCGGACAGATCGAGGCGGTTGAGTCCAACTTTGCAGCTTCGCAGACAGACCGCCGGTATCGAACAGGTACATCGAAGCAGGCAGACTCGGATCTGTATCGTGATGAAGCGATCGATACGACACTGCTCCTCGTCACGGCGAATCACCTCGTAACTGCACTCAACCGTTGCAGCACATCAAGGCTCGGAGTTCCCAAGTTTTCGACAAACCTGCGGGACCGCGATCGAACGTTTGCGCGGCATATACACCCGGTCCGGGCTGATCGCCGACATCTAGTCGCCAGCGGTTCAGGCGGCGGTCGGTCGGGGCGGCGGAGAGGTAGCCCTGAGGACGTCTTCCCAGCCAGCGGTGAAGACGTTGAGTGCGAAGGGGGGACCGTTTGCTACCAGTACTCGGGCGAGGTCGCCGGCGGCTCGGGCGGCGTGGACAACGGCGTCGTGGGGAACCTCGGCCGCCCCGGGGGCGCCGAGCACCGCCTCGGACGCCCGCAGGGCGGCGATGGCTGCTGGGCGGGAGCGATGCAGGTGGCGCAGCCGGCGTGACACGGCGGCGGTCGCTTGCCACCACTCGATGTCGCCGGCCGTGGTGGCCCGGGCGTCTTCGACTCGGCACGCCGCCGTCCCGAGTTGCCCACTGGTCAAACACCGCAGGCGACTGACGAACGCATCCGCCGCCCCCAGCTCGGCGATGAACTCCGATGACATGGTCATCCGACCTCTCCTGGAGGGCTCTCGTGACACACGTGGCCAGTGAGGCCACCCGGGCGAATCACTCTGGGGTAATTACAGCACCGTCATTTGTATCCGGCAACGAGCATGCGACCGCGAAACCGGGCCAAGCCCGGGCAGACGTGCCCACCCCTCGATGGAGGGGGCCCGGGTCAGTCCGTCCTGAAGAAGCCGACGCTGATTGTCTGGTTGCCGCTGCGTTCCAGGGCCAACACCTCAAGCTCGTAGACCGTGTCGGGCTCGAGGAACTCGCTCGGGACCCGCAGCGTGTGCTGGGTCGCGGGTACGTGCACGTCGTAGGTCGGTCGCGAGAACCCGTGGGGGTCATCGGCGACCTCCTTGGTGACGATCACCTCGTAGCCGGAGATCGTGACGGGCCCACCGGTGGCGGTCTCGGTGACGGGGTCCCAGCCGACCACGAGATCGTCCCGGGGGACCGGCGTGCCCGTCTGGTCGGGCTCCGCGGCGGTCTCGGGAGACGTGATGGTCGGGGGTGCGGGAACGTCGTGGGTGAACAGGGCGCGGCCCCTCAGGGTCGTTCCGTCGAAGGACTTGCCGCGGACCTCGTAGCGTCCTTCGGGAAAGGCCGCGGCGAGATCGGCCATCGAGAACTCCGAGAGCGGCGGCTCCCGGGACTCGAAGAAGATCCCGGCCATCGTGAGGTCGTCGAGCTGGCGGCGGGGATCAACCACGGCGATCGGCCGACCACTCGGATCGAACACACACAGCTCGGACCAACCGTGGTCATCGAAGGCCCCATGCACGCCGAGATCCTCGTCGGTGGCGTTGTACTCGATGATCAGCTTGGCAGTGGCGATCGGCGTCGTTTGTCGCGGCCGCTGCCGACACACCGCCGGCAGGCCACTGTCGTCGCCTTGGCTGGCCAGTGCGGTGCCGACACCGCCGCCCAGGACCAACGTCATCGCTGCGGCGCCAGCGATCCACTTTCGCTTCCTGTCCATGCGAAGCCCCCTTCGTCGGTCCGGCTTCTCCGGACCCGACACCATGCCGGTGGGGACCTGACGACCGACTGAAACGCACCGTGCCCACATTCAGCCAACAGTCAGGATCGTGCGGCCATGACCCTCAGGGGCCCCGCGATGGAGCGACACCACCCAGCTAGACGGGGCCAGGGACGACAACGCCGACCAAGTGATGGTGGCAGTGGCGGGCCGCTTCCACCCCAGGGTCATGGTCACGCCCGAGCGCGACAGCCCCAGCTGGAGGGCAGCGCCTGACCGACGCCATGACCGCCGCGTCGGGGGTCGACACCTCGTCGATGCGGCTGTTGACACAGTGCTCGGCCAGGCTGCGCATCCAGTCAGACGGTGAACGCTTGTTGTGTCCGCGCTATCGCCGAGATGACACATCAGTGGCGTCGAGGTGACGCCGTCGATCAAGCCGAGTGAGTCGAATCACCCGTCGCTGGTCGGAACACGAGGACACCAAGCGGCGTCGTGATGGGGCGCGGCGACGGGGACTGGGCCGCCGCGACTCGGAGATCGCTCAATCCCTGCTCGAACTCGTCGTCGTCGATGATCTCGAGGGTGGAGATGGCGCGTTCGCCGACCCGGTCGGCAAGCTCGTGGAGATCGCGGGCGACGGGCTGATAGAGGGTGGAACGCGACTCGAGCTCGAGGCCCGCACGCCCAAACGCCGTGACGATCTGGTCGACCGTCGGCACGCGCTTCTCATCGACCGCTCGGGCGGACGGGAACCAGCGCATCCACTCGGTCTGCTCGAACTGGTCCGGGAACGTGCTTCGGACGACCACACGGCCCCCGGGCTTCAGCGCCCGGCAGGCCTCCTGTGCCGCGCAGTACAGGTCAAGGTAGTGGACCGCATCGGAGATCCAGACCAGATCTGCGACCCCGTGGCGCACAGCAAGCTGTTCAGCCCGGGCTGCCATCCAGCTGACCCGCTCCCGAGGCTGGGCCTGAGCGCGCATCGCGGCCGCGGGTTCGACGGCCACGACGCGCGCCGAGAACCAGTCAGCAAGGTGGACGGCGAACCGACCGATACCGGCACCGACGTCCACGACGAGGCTCTCAGGTCGCACAAGCGGTTCGAGCGCCCGCCGCCACTCGGCGGCGGCTTCCGGAAGGAGCTCGCGACCCCGCCTGTAGACCCGCGCCATGTGCCCCTCATAGCTGAACCCGCCGCGGTTGCGAATGCTGCTCTCCCCCATGACAACAAGTATCGCCGTCACATCGCCCCCCACACAGGTGCTTGTCTGGTCGAACTCGACCCAGCGACCGTCACGGCGCTGACCGCTGCACGGTTCTCCCTTCAACATGATCTTCACGATCACCCGTACAGCCGCCCTGCGGTTCTAGTTCATCGCCAGCACTGCGATCGCTCCGTGCTTCACCGCGCTCGCCAAACACCTCCTACACGACAGCGGCGATCGCCCCGCGTTCCTGACCCTGGACGGTCACCCCGGCCACCGCGGCGAAATGTCCCCTCCGTGGCGGTCGTTCGATGCGGGTTCGAGGGTTTGTCAACGACCCAGGCGTAGATATGCCGGGCCGAACGGGCGCGTGCTTGGCATCGGTTCGCACGTCAAGCGTGCCCGCGACCGGGTCCTTCGGGGCAGGTCGCCAGTCGCTCGCATCTCGAATCAGATCCGCCATCCCAAAGCAAGACGCCTACCATTTCGAGGTGAGATGTCCGGGCCCGTGAAGGCCACCCGGTGGCTGGTGGAGCCCACTCCGCAGGTGGTGCGGTCCGGAACTCAGCCCTTCGGCGGAGGAGGATCGTTGCCGTAGCTGTTGCGACTCCCGATCTCACCGTCCTTCTTGTGGATGATGTGCTCGGTCCGCTCACGCCTCGCCGTTTCGCGTCCGGCGGCCTGCGCAGCCGCCTTTGTGGGAAAGACCTTGCTGACCCGGGCAGCGCCTTCGCGGCGGTTGGCCCAACCACCGCCGTGGGGGACGGTGTGAATGGCCGCCTTCTTCGCCATGGTGAGCCTCGCTTGGAAATCGTCCGATGCGGAGATTCTGCCGTGTGTACCTGCTCTCTGCTTGGACCACCGTGCCGATTCTGCCCCGGTGCCGACATGCGGCCCGGGGATCGACCGTTCGGGTGGCGTGTCAACGGACGGCAGGACTTCCTTGTTGGCGGAAAGGGGATCTCCTTGGCCGTGGACAGGAGAATTCCGTGTGGGCGGACAGCTGATTTCCAGTTGAGGGTCTCAATCGATCGGGCGACGATACCGATCCGGGTCGGTTCGGCCGCGTGCACGCGAGCGGTCGTTCGGTGCGCCGCTTGGGGGCTAGCCAATCGGCGCCGGAGGCGGCGTTATAGACGCAGTTGATCGCTCCTGTGGCGGGTCCAGATGAGCGGATCTGTGTCGGCTCAAGGTGGTGCTCCACTGCGTTTCTCCGATCCGTTTGAGGACGACCGATCGTTCCGGTCCGCTCAAGCAACCGCAAAGCTAGCTTTGCAAAATAACCCTTGCAGTCCTAAGGTCGCGGTATGGAACCGCGTCGCGTCGGCCTCGACCCCGCACTGCTGAAGGCGCTGGCTCACCCGCTGCGGCAGCGGATCCTCTTTGCGCTGCGGGTCGTGGGCCCGTCGACCGCGACCCGGTTGGCGGAGCGGTTGGGCGAATCCAGCGGGCTGACGAGCTACCACCTGCGGGCGCTCGCGTCCGCCGGACTTCTTGACGAGGTTCCGGACCGGGGAAACGGCAGGGACCGCTGGTGGCGTGCGGCCCATGACGTCAGCGGGTTCCAGCCGAGTGACTTCGAGGGCACCGAGGCCGCCGCTGCTGCTGTCTGGATGCAGTCGGCCGCGGACCGCAACCGCGAGCACGAGGTCGCGACCTGGAACGGGGAGCGCGACAACTGGCCGCGTCAGTGGCGCGACGTCGCCGACCGCTCGGACTACTACTTCTTGGCCACCCGCGACGAAGCCCGTGCGCTCCTCGAGGCGCTTCACGATGTGCTGCTGGCCGCATTGGCTACGACGATCGCCCGACGCGACGGCCACGAACCGGTGCCCGAAGGTGCCGAGCACGTCCGCCTCCACCTGCTGGCGTTTCCCGTTCGCGAGGTCGCCGGCATGCGGTTGTCGTCACCGGACGAGGGCCGGCAGGAGGCTTGGGGCAACGCGACCGAACGTGCCGATGGTCCGAACGCCTGAATGGAGCTCCCGGCCAATCGCGCCAGTTCCGCAGTCGGTCCGCCGGACAACACGCGTGTTCTTGCTGTGCCACGGCCTGCGCTGGTTACCCGTCGGGTTCGTCGTGCCGATCATGGCGCTGGTGCCCATCGAGCGAGGACTGGATCTCCCGGGCGTCGGTCTGATGTTCGCGGCGTACGGGGTGACGACCATGCTGCTCGAGCTGCCCACCGGTGGGCTCGCCGACGCGGTCGGCCGCAAGCCTGTCCTCCTGGTGGCCACCGTCGCCCAGACCGGGCTGCTGCTGGCGTTGGCCTTCGGCACCACCGTCTGGCATTTCCTTGCCGGTGCGGTCCTCGGTGGCGTCGGCCGCGCGCTGCTCAGTGGTCCGCTGGAGTCGTGGTACGTCGACACGATACGGGCTCTGGACCCGGAGGCTCCGCTGCGGCCTGGACTGTCGTCCGCCGGTCTCGTCGAAGGGCTCGCGCTGGCGACGGGTGCGCTTCTGTCGGCACTGCTGCCCACGATCGGTGCGGGGCTACCGGTCGACGGGGTGCTCTCCCAGTTGACGCTGCCGGTATACGGCGGACTGTTCACCGAGATGGCGAGCTTCGTCGCGGTGTTGGCCTTGCTCCACGAGCCTAGGCGTCCGCAACGACGAGCCCTTCGGGTCGCGCTGCGCAACGTCCCGACGGTCGTCTCCGGGGGCCTTCGCCTGGCGGCGAGCACCCGCGACCTGCGGCTGCTCTTTGCCGCCTTCGTGGCGACGTCGGTGGCTTATCTCAGCGTCGAAGTCCTGTGGCAGCCACGCTTCAGTGCGCTACTCGGTGACGCGTCGCGGGCGACGCAGACGTTCGGTTACGTCGTGATCGGGATGAGCCTGGGCGCCGCGTGCGGTGCGTGGTTGGCCAACCGGCTGCCGGGTGCGCTGGCGTGGCGCGCGGCGCTGGTCGCCAGCAGCGCGGCCGCGCTGTCGGCGGCGCTCATGGGCGGCCTGGCGGCCGCCGAGACCTTCGCCGCCGCAGCTACGGCGTTCGTCGGTCTCTACATGATCGGCGCGATACGCAGCGTCGCGGAGAGCGAACTTCTGCACGAGCGGGTACCCGCCAGCCGTCGGGCCACGATGGTGTCCGTGCAGTCGCTGTCCCAACAGAGCGGCGGCTTGATCGCATCGCTCGGATTGACACGCGTCGCAGCTGCCGCCAGCATCCCGGCCGCGTGGGGAGTCGGCGCAGTACTGCTGGTCCTCGCCGCTGCGCAACTACTTCTGGTCCAGGACACGCGATCCGATCCACGCGGCGGGCTGGTCACAGACCTTGCAGCGCCGCACAGCGCCCGATAGCACATAACGACGAACCCCGCCGCACCAACGGCAAGCGCAGAACCGGTGCGGTCTCAGGCGGTCATCGCAACGGCCTCGTCGAGCGCCTCTGATGGTGACTTCCAGTGGAGTGTTTGTCGAGGTCGTCCGTTGAGCTCGTCAGCGACGGCGTCGAGGAAACGCGAAGCCGATCTTGAACCTTCCGGGGCAGGTAGGTGGTGCCGTAGGGGGGCTCCTCGCCGGGCGCCTTGGCCGTCACGGCGCGCTCACCGTCGAGCCGCAGCTCGTAGTTCGCCTGGGTGCGAGGCCGGAAGCGCCGGGCCGCCTTCTGGCCGTAGGCCCCCACGTCGGCCCGCTGCCGGTCGCCGAGCGGCGCCGGGCAGGACATGATGTTGCGGACCACGTCGCCGCAGGCGCCGAGAGTGGTGACCAGGTGGTGGTTGAGGGTGGCGAGCACCTAAGCAGTTGTTGGCTCTCAGGCGAGAACGCGGGCGCAGCGTCGGACAGCTCCTCGCCCGATGGTGCCCCGCAGCTGGTTGCTGGCAGCCTTGATCCCCTCGACCGTGGAGACGGCGGTGACGGCGGTGGCGCCCTCCTTCCAAGCGGGTCACGAGTCAGCCACCGAGGTAGCTCATCTCGACCTTCTGGAGCCCGGCGGTCTGTGACGACCTGGTCTCGGAGTACCGGTCAGCACGGTTCATCCAAAGCCCGGACACCACTGCGTCGAGCCGCTCGTCGCTCGCACCCGCCCGCAGCACCTCGCGCAGGTCGGTCCCGCGAGTAGCGAACAGGCACGTGTAGACCACGCCCTCGGCCGAGAGGCGAGCCCGGGTGCAGTCACCACAGAAAGGCTGGGTGACCGAGGCGACCACGCCCACCTCCCCAGTCCCGTCTCGATAACGCCAGCGTTGCGCCACTTCGCCCCGGTAGGAAGGACCCACCGGCTCGATTCCGAACTCCCGGTCCAGCATCTCGACGATGTCCCGGGCCGGGACCACATCGTCGAGCCGCCACCCGTTGGTGGTGCCGACGTCCATGTACTCGATGAACCGGAGGGTGTGGTCCGAGCCTTTGAAATACCGGGCCATGTCGAGGATGGAGCCGTCGTTGACCCCCCGTTTCACCACCATGTTGATCTTGATGGGGGTGAGCCCGGCTTCGGCGGCGGCGGCGATCCCCTCGAGCACTCCCCGCACACCGAAGCCGACATCGTTCATGGCCATGAACACGGCGTCGTCCATCGAGTCGAGGCTGACCGTGACCCGGCGGAGCCCGGCCGCGGCCAGGTCCCGGGCTTTGCGGCCCAGCAAGGCGCCGTTGGTGGTGAGGGTGAGGTCCTCGACATCGGGGATGAGGGCCAGCTTGGCGATGAGGCCCTCGATCCCCCTACGTAGCAGTGGCTCCCCACCCGTGAGGCGCAACTTGCGGACCCCGTGGCGCACGAACGAACGGGCCACCCGGTCGATCTCCTCGAAGCTGAGCAGTGCTTCCCGGGCCAGGAACTCGTACTCGCGGTTGAAGATCTCTTTGGGCATGCAGTAGGTGCAGCGGAAGTTGCACCGATCGGTGACCGAGATGCGTAGGTCCCGGGGGTGCCGGCCCAACGTGTCTGAGACGCCCATCTTCATAGCCGCTACGCGAAGGACTGCCCGCAGCCACAGGAGCGCTGGGCGTTGGGGTTCTCGATGTGGAACCCGGCGCCCTGGAGGCCGTCCCTGTAGTCGAGGGTTGCGCCGGCGATGTGCTGGGCGCTAGCCGGGTCGACCCTCACCTTGACCGTGCCGAACACGGCTTGGTGGTCCTCAGGGTCGGACTCGGCGTCGAAGAACATCTCGTAGGAGAACCCTGAGCACCCACCGGGCCGGACGGCCACCCGGAGGGTCAGCAGGTCGTCGCTCTCCTGGGCGATCAGCTCGGCGACTTTGGCCGCGGCGTTGTCGGTGAGGGTGATGACGGGTGTGGTCGTGACGTCGGCGGTGCTCATTGCCGAACGGCTCCTTGTCGTTGTCAATCTGGTCGGATCTAGGTAGTCGCCATGGGGATGGGCTCCGGCATGGGGGTGGGCACACCGCATAGATCATCCCAGCTTCGGCGTGGTGCGACTGCATCCGTGGCGATCGCTGGTCAGGCCGCGCGCACCGTGAGCTGACGCGGTGTGGGCGAGGCGTGCAGGTTCGAGGGCGGGTGAAGTCGCGGTTCGGCGGTTCACCCGGTCCTGGCAGCGGCGAGCCGGGTGACTAGGGCATCGACGTCGCCGTCGGTGGTGCGGTGGCTGCAGATGCAGGCCCGCAGGCAGGGCTCACCGCCGATGATCGTGGTCGACAGCCAGGCTGCGGCCGACTCGACCACGTCGGCCGCGATCCGGCGGTGGTGCTCGTCGTCACCGAGGCGGTAGGGGTCTGCGAAGCAGACGACCGGGAGCGGGGTGTGGTTGCGCACCGACCAGCCCGTCGCGAGGAGGCCTCTCGGAGCCGGTCCGAGGCGGGTGTCGTGCGGCCGCAACCGGTCGGAGAGGACAGCGGCGCCCGCCCATGCGGCGTCGACGTGGAAGAGGCAGCCGTAGTCGGCAGCGATGCCTGCGAGCTCGGTCAGCGGATCGACCACACCGGCCGACGATGTGCCGGCCGTGCCAACGATGAGCACCGGTCGATGACCGGCGGCGGTGTCCTCGGCCATGAGACGCCGCAGGGCATCCGGGTCCATGCGCAGCCGGGCGTCTGTCGGCACCAGCCGCACCGCATCGCGCCCCACGCCGGAAACGTGCGCGATCTTGAGCCAGGCGAGGTGGCTCTCCGAGGAGGCGTAGAGCGTCGGCCGCACGCCGGGGGCGGCCAGGCCGGCGGTGGCCATGTCGGGGATCGCACGGGACAGGGCGAGGTGGAGCGCGCTCGCGTTGGCCTCCGCCCCTCCAGATGTGAACGACCCCCGACGGGGCCATCGAGCCCGCAGCGGCCCGCCAGATAGTCGATGGTCCACGCCTCCATCTCGACCGCGGCGGGCGCATGGCTCCACGCCGCAAGCTGCGGGTTGAAGGCGGCGACGATGAGCTCGGCCACGATCCCCATGAACGAGGGCGCCGGATTGAACAGCCCGAAGTACCGGGGATGGCCCGTGTGGACCATCCCGTCGGTCAGGAGCGCGACCACCCGGTCGATCACCACGCCTGCGTCCGTCGCCGTCTCCACGCCGACGGCGTCGAGCTGGCGGCGGATGGCGTCGCGGTCAGCGCGGACAGCGACCGGCAGACGAGCGATCCCCGCCGCGTGGTCCACGATGAAGCCGGCGACGTACTCGAGGATCCGGCGCTGCTCCTCGGGGCTGGGCTCCAAGATGCTCATCGCCTCATCACACCACGTTGCGGTCCCAGCTCAGCGCTTCGGCCCCCGCCCAGCGCCGGCGACGACTGTGCAGCGAGGATCCGGCCACCAGGTCCTGAGACCTACCGGTCAACCCCGCAGCACCCGCCCAGACCCTCCATTGGGTTGTCGATCCGCGACGTCCCGTCGATGCGATCGCGCGGCCCGAAGGCGCGCGCACATATCCACGCCGCCAGATCGTTCGACTCCTAGCGTACAGAACGCCCGGCGCGCACATGGAGAACTCACGGGTATCGGCGATCTTGTCTTGGGTCGACCGCCGAGCCGAGCGCTCCAGAATCGGTGATCTGGGCATTCGAACCAGGCTCAAGCTGACAATCCGCGATGCGCACCCTCCGTGCTGGGCCTCCGGCGGCACCCGGCTGGTCGTCGGGGGCGCCTTCGTTGGGCACAGGACATTCGGATGTCGCAATCGCGTCTTCGCCTGTCCGTGAGGTCCACGTGGTCGTGGACGCCTGCGGCATCCCTTAGAACGTCCCATAGAAGGGGGCGGTCTCCATGAAGGCAATTGGTATGGAGGGGCGCGCTCGCCGACTTAGCCAGGCCAGATGCGGTAGTGAGGCCTCAGCGCAGCAACACCAGCGCTGTCTCAGGTGGAGACACGGGTCCGAGCCCCGTTGGGGGTGCCACCGTCAAGCCCCCGGTAGGTGCCGATTTTCGGCCGCTGACCTGGGGTTTCGTCGTCTCGGTCGACCGTTTGCTGGTGTCTGGCTCCTGCCACGCTGTCCAGCCGGTGATGTGGCGTGGTGCCGAGAATTGTGCCCGATTTGTGCCCATGCATGGGCGACCGCGTTCCGGCGGCGATCGTGCCAGCGGGTCGGTGGCCATCGGAAAGCGCCGATGTCAGCGGCGAGCCCAAACCTGGTTCGGGAACTGGGCCGAGGCCGGTCCCACGTACTCGTAGATGCAGTCCACGGGGCATACTTCGATGGACGACGTGTCGAGGCAGTCCCGGCACACGCGGGTGATTACCCAGGTCATCGGTGCCTCCTCTCTCGGTCCCGTCATCCGCACGGCGGATCGACAGAACTCAATTGTGACGACCTGTCGGCTCCTCGTGGGTCGGCTGGGACGAATGCCCGGTGAGGACACCGAATCGAATCCGTCGGAGCACCATGGTCGAATCGCGCAGTGGCCGTTGGGTATAGACCTTGTGGCCGCTGCCGGTGGGGGAAGGAGGCTCCGGGTGAGCGACTACTTGCCGGACGTCCATCTGTCGGTGCGCCGGCAGTTTCCCGAGGTGGCACGTGCCCTCGACGATCTGGCGCGGGTGACCGAGGGGGCGGGGCCGCTGCCCGCCAGGGAGCAGCGGCTGGTGAAGCTCGGTATCTCCAGCGGCGCGCTGGCCGAGGGCGCCGTGCGGTCGAACGTCCGCAAGGCGCTCGACGTCGGCGTCACCGCCGACGAGATCCGACACACCGCCCTCCTCGCCATCACGACCCGCGTCTTCCCCGGGGCGGTGGCCGCCCTGAAGTGGATCGACGAAGTGCTCGCCGGGTCGTCCGAAGCGTGAACAGCGTCCCCGTGACAACCGTGGTACCCAGCGAGATCTTCTCCATCGCGTCCGTCGGACAGCATCTCACCGCAGGAGCGCTCAAGCAGGCACAGGCACGCATGGACAAGGCCCTGGCGACCTGGGTTGATGCTGCCGAGCCGGATCTCTCGGTCGCCGGCGACGCGCACGATGACGGCTCTCGCCTCATGGTCGGTGTCCGTCATCACCGGGGAGACGGAACGCCGTGACGAAACTCACCGGCGAGTTCCGGCATAGGTCCCCTCGTGACACTCATCGGTCCGGGCAAACCCCGGGCTAACCCGACATCGCCATGTCCCAGAAGCCTCGCTCGTAGTGAGTCACCCGGAGGAAGGCGTCCTCAGCTTCTCGCGCCTGCTCGCCGACGGAGGCCTCAAGCTGGCGATCAACCGCAGCCTGGAGGTCGCCGACGTAGGACCGGAAGCCGTCGGTGGTCCACCTCTCGACGAACTCCCGGTACGGCTGAGCACCGGGGCGGGCGCCTTCCCAGCCCTCGAAGTACGTGCGTTCGAGCGCCCAGATCGCGGTGATCTGGGCCGGGTAGGCGGAGTAGGTCACCGCCAGCAGGAAGTCGCAGTACGCCCGATTCGCCGGATGCATTGGGGCGTCGAGGGCCACGCCGCGCCGAGCCGCCACCTCCTCAAACCAGCCGAGTTCCCCAACGGTGGCAACCACGCCCCCGGCGAGCAGGCCGACGTCCGCGAAGGGGGCGCCGGCGGCGATGCGGGACTGGGCGCGCACCAGCGCCTGCGCGAACAAGTAGTCCTGGGCCAGCCAACGGTCGAAGGCGTCCGCGGGCACCGACCCGTCCCGCACACCGGCGAGGAACGGGTGAACGGTGGCCGCCTGCCAAGCGGCCACGTGACGCGTCAACAACTCATCCGCAGTCAGGGCCTCTCCCAACGGCCGGCGGCGTCGAAGAACCGCAATTCGAGTTCCATCGCGTGGCGATACAGGACAGCCAGACGGTCGTGATCACCTCCGTAGCGGTCGAGCAGAAGCTCCAGACGTCGCGCCAAAGCCTCGAACTCCGCGCTCGAGTACGTCTCCACCCACTCGCGATACGGACTCTCGGGCTTTGTCTGGGCGGCCAGCTGCTGGCCGAGGTAGGCGTAGAGCCGCATGCAGGGCGTCATCGCCGCCGCGATGTGGCCAACCGGCTCGAGCGCCGCGACCGCCAACAAGAAGTCGGTGTACGCCGAGGTGGCGGGATCGGCCGCCTGCTGAAGGTCGACGCCCCACCGGGCCGCGTAGCCGTTATGAAGGCGGAGCTCGTCGCCCGCCCCGTCGAGTAGCTCCCTGAACGCGATCAGCCCCTCTCGATCGGGGCTCTTCGCCAAGGCCAAGGCGTAGGCGCGGCAGAACGCGTCGAGGAAGGCCGCGTCCTGCCCCACGTAGTAGGCGAACGTGGCCCGGGCCAATTCCCCCGAGGCGATGCCCTGGACGAACGTGTGCTCCAGCGCGGCCTCGGCCAGGACTCGGTTCCGGTGCCACAACGCCTGGGACAGCGAAGCCACGGAGCAAGGCTAAACGCAGCACGAGCAGAAGGTCGGCGCCCAGCCCGCGGCGCCGAGCGATTGGTGCCCCGAGGCGCCCGACTCTCGCTCGGCACGCCCCAACGGTGAGACCCGATAGGCGGCGGTCTCAGCTTTGGGCCAGCGCCCAGCGCTCGGGATCGCGGTGGCGGGCCACGCAACACGCCGGCTCGTGACTCGCCCGATCCGTGATCGCGACCGCTTCCGGGTGGAAGAAGACGGGCCGGCGACCGGGCTCACCGTGCCCTTCCACCCACCAACAGGCGATTCGGGCGGTTCGATGAGCTCGGCGAGGGTTCCAGAGCCGGTGGCCGTCGCCCTGGTCGGGCTGGCGGAAGGCGCAGGGTGCGGATCTTCGAGCCGGGCGGCCCGGTGAGCAGGAGGGTACTGGCGGCGTCGGGTTCGTGGTTGAGGTCGCCGGCCACGAGGGCGCGCGCTTGGTTCGCCACCTCGGTGCTCGACAACGCGCTCACGATTGACGACGAGCGGGCAAAAGCTCGGCTGCGTGGGGAGGTGGCTCGAAAGCTTTGGGCTGGACGCGGCCGCCGGCCGCTACGCGCCCACGCACGGCATCTGGTCCAATGGCGGTACCGGCCCGTCTCCGAACCCGAGGGACAGGAGCGACCACGAACGGGTGGGCCGCCATCGATACCGATCTGTTGGGTGGGGAGCCTGGGACGGAAGGCGGGCCGCCGGTCCCGCCGGTTACAGGTGGACGATTGGGCAGGTGAGTGTGCGGGTTACGCCTCCTACTAGATGGATGTGCGACACCACGAGCTTGCCGAGGGCGTCAACGTTCTCGGTCTGCACCCGTGCGATCACGTCGTAGGGGCCGGTGAGCGCCTCGGCGGAGAGCACTCCCTCGAGTGTGCCGATTTCTTCGGAGACGTCAGCAGCCGTTCCCACCTCGGTCTGGACGAGTACATATGCCTCCATGCGCGCCTCCTTCCGTGACGCCCAGCTCTCGGATAGGCCCGCTCACGACCTCAGCCAGCCTGCGAGGGGCGCGGCGATACGTGATCGGCGCAAGGACGGCGCTGGTTCGACGCCTGATGGCGGTCGTGCTCCCGGTTCGTGGCGCGGGCCGGCGGTCATGTGGCGCCCGCATGGTGATGACGTGGTAGCCCTCGCCGAGCAACTCGGGCTCGGCGTCCTCGAGGATCCGGAGCACCTCGGCATCCGGGGGCAGCCGGTCAGCCCGCCTGAACGCCCGCTCCGTCGTCGTCACCAGCAACCATCCAGCAGACTGGTCGCCACTCGGTCTGCGCCACCGTGTCGCTCCGCTCGGTCGTACATGGCCAGCACGCGTTCGAGCACTCGCCCGACGCGGGAATGAGGATCCTCGGGCTCGACGCAGTGTGTCGATGTTTCCATGGTGGCGAGCTCCACGACCTCGCTCCCAGATCCTCGCGCTCGACCCAGTCCTTCGGTGCGCCTCAGTCACCAAATCTGATCCGCGATGCAGAACTCCAACGCCGCGCCGTCGTCGGCGCGGACCTGACCGTCGGGGGCGTCGCCGGTCTGGTCCTGGGGCTACACCTGCTCACCTATGCCGTGAATCCGATTGGCATGGTGTTGGCATGGTGATCGAGGTGTCAGCCGAAGAGCATCCCGTACCGCGGCCTCGGCGAACTGGTCGATCGCGGCACGCTCACTGACCGGTTCGCCCCTTCCTCCAGGCCTGGGTGCGGGCCGCCTGTCGACGGGTTCGCCGGGCAGCCCGGATCGGGGTAAGCGAGACGCTGTTCAGCGGACGAACACGGTGGCATCCCGCTCCACGACTTCCCCCCGACGCAGCGGGAGGATTCGTGTCAGAGCGATGTTGGCCGCGCCCAGACCGGGGACCTTCGCGTATACGCCTTGCGGGCCGCGCACCATCCGACCGGTCTCGACGTCGTACCTGGCGCCGTGCCAGGGGCACACGAGACAGCCCTGCTTGTCGATGGACCCGCCGGCGAGGTCGGCGCCGAGGTGACGACACCTGCGGCTCACGGCGAACAGGCGGCCGCTCGCGTTTCCTACGGCGTAGTGGCCTGCACCCGTGACCGTGCCCGGGGTGAGCTCGGAGACCGCGCACACTGGCAGCTCGTCCGCCATCCTTCCCTCGTCAGGTGGTGAGGTTGCTGGCGTCGACCAGCCCGACCTGGACGTAGGGGTCGAGCCAGTTGATGTAGGCGGTCGACTCGGCAACCCTGCCGTTCGCGATGCGGTACACGACGCACTCGTATGTGGAGTACGGGTGGTCCGCGCCCTGGAGGTACACGTTGCCGGGGAATCGTTCGGCGGCCACCTTGCCGATCACGCACACGTGCTTGTCGTCGCCGAACATCTGCTTCAGCGCGAAGGTGCTGTCGCCGGCTGGTGCGCGGAACTGGTCGACGACCGCTTGCCTTCCGGTCGTCACGCCACCCATCGAAGC
Source organism: Acidimicrobiales bacterium (assembly GCA_050744525.1). Lineage (GTDB taxonomy): Bacteria > Actinomycetota > Acidimicrobiia > Acidimicrobiales > VFJN01 > DASQUK01. The sequence continues at coordinate 15,152 of JBOGHG010000069.1, forward strand.
GGGCACACCGGCCATGCGGAAGACTGCGTCGTCGGTCAGCAACGCGCCGTACCGGTCGAAGTCCCGATCACGGGCTGCTTGCTGGAGCTCCTCGATGAGTTCCAGGTTCTCCTTGGCTCCCATTGGTCTCCCTTTCGTTCCATCCGGACATCCGCCGCGGACCACCACCCCGGACTTGGCCAGCGAATGCCGCCGACTCACGCGATGCGGACCTCTGGGAGGAGGCCGACCTCGCGCGCGTGCTCGACGCTCGCCGGGTCGGGCCACCACCGCTCGAGACCGAGGTCCGAGCACACGACCGTGCCGCGTTGTAGCCGCCGCCGAGGCTGCCCGGGATCCCCGGGTAGACGCCCCCGCTGAGGTACAGGCCATCGATGGGGGTGCGACCGCTGCTGCACTCGGGGTGTGGGCGCCCCGCGAAAGTCTGCTCACGAGTCAACGTTCCCTGGCGGACTGAGCCGGCCCGTATGGTGCGGAAACGCGCTCGATGTCGCGGGGCTGTCGGCGAACGCGAACAGCATCCGGGCATTCTCCAGCGGTCGAGTGGCATGCCGACCACCCCTCTCGCGCTGCCTCCGTTGTCAACCTACGACCAGTGCGCTCGAAGTCAAGGAGCAGAGAGGTTGCGAAGCCCGGCCAGCAGTCTGGGCAGGTCGCCCCATCGCTATCGTGCGGGCGGAGCGCGTAGAGGGAGGAGGACCCATGGGGTTCTTCGACACCGTCAAGGAACAAGCCCAGGAGCTGAGAGGACGGGTCGAGCATAAGGTCGAGGACGTCCAGGCCCGGCGCAAGGCCGCGCACGACCTCGAACAGCTCGGACGCTTCCTGTTCGCGGAGCGTACGGATCGCGCCGTCGCGGGGGCAGACGCAGAGATCGACCGGATCGTCGGTGAGCTGAAGGAGCTCGAGAGCGCCGGGGTCAGGATTCTCGCCGAGTGAGCTCAACCGCAGGCAGGACTGCTCTCAACACAGCGACCCAGCTCGCCCACACGGCGGCGGGTGTCCTGCGTCGCCTCGAGCTCGCCCCACGCGTCGCGTCGACGGACACAGGTGAATGGCGAGGGCGTCGCTCGCCGGACGTGCTTTGGCCCGCGGTCTAATCCCTCCGGTGGTCCGTCCACCTACGGCTTAATCCGGCCGGTTCCGCCAAGCCTGCCGCCGGGATAGACACCTGGTTGGCTGCGCACCGCTCCGCTGGTGCGATGGGCGCACGGCGGTCGAGACCATCTGGTGCGCATCCGCCCGGAGCTGATCGCCGGTCACCTCCGGATCACTCGCGTCGCTGACCGAGTCGGGCGTGCCCGTTGACCGCGCCACGAGCCGACGCTCTGATGCTGCGGGCCCAGCTGCAAGGTTGCCCGCCGCTACGATCCCGCATGGGTTCGACCTCTTTGGCTGGTGCCCCGACGGCGCAGATCGCGTCGAAGTAGGGGCGCTGAACAGGCCCACACCGGTCCCTGCAAAAGGTGCCCCCGAGGCGGCGATACTCACGTTCCGCACTTCTCGATGACGATTTGGCCCCCCTCTTCCGCTGGTCAGTGCCGGGCGCGGCTGGGTGGCGTCGGGGTGATCGCTTGACGGAGAAGGATCGCTCCGGCTGCTGCTGAGATCT
>JBOGHG010000070.1:0-16695 GCA_050744525.1 Acidimicrobiales bacterium
GGCCGCGTCGGAGGCGCAGGAAGCCGAAGACGCCGCCCGGCAAGCGCGTGCCACGCACGCGGGGTTGGTGGAGTGAGTCGAGGGCGCTGACCGGCCTCAGAGCATCAGCGGATAGGCATGTTGTCTGGGCTTACGGTGGTCAGCGCTGCTGGGAGGCCCAGCTGCCGAGCTGCGGCCCAGCAACAAATTCCCACGCGTGGTGCCCATCGGAGCGCCTATCCGCTGGCCCTCCTTACTCGCCGGTGGCGCCGTCGATGTTCTCGCGCAGCAGATCGGCGTGACCGTTGTGGCGGGCGGTCTCCTCGATCATGTGCAGCATGATCCAGCGCAGGTTGAACGGCTCGCCGCTGCGGGACGGCTTCGCGGCCACGCGCTCGAGGTCCCCGACCTCGGCGATCGCCGCCCGGCTGCGTTCACAGGCGTCGGCGTAGAGCGCCAGGAGGTCATCGGGCTCGTCGTCGACCGCGGTGTGGAACTCCCAGTCGGGGTCGGCGTCCCAGTCGACGCCGGCCCACGGCTCGGCTTCCTCCCGGCCGAGCAGCACCTTGCCGAACCAGCTGTCCTCGACGAGGGCCATGTGCTTGACCAGGCCGGCCAGGGTGAGCGTCGACGGCTCCAGCCGGGTCCCGAGCTGTCGGCGATCGAGGCCGCTGGCCTTCTGGACCAGCGTCGCCCGGTGGTAGTCGAGGAACTGGGAGAGGAGCGACAGCTCGCCGCCCGTGGTGTCGGGATCCGTGCGTTCCATTGCCGGCGACCCTACGCGCCACAGGCCCTCGGCCCCTGGCCGACGGCCCGAGGGCCGAGCCGCCAGGCCCACCCGGCGTCCACGGCGCCGAAGTCGGGCGCATCCGGACGCCGGAGTCGCATCCACGCCCGAGCGGCGTGCCCGAGCACGCCGTCACCTAGCCTTGGCGGCATGGTCGACCGCGCCGACTTCGGAAGCACGGGCCACGAGAGCAGCCGGGTCATCTTCGGTGGCGCAGCGCTGGCGACGATGCGACAGGAGGCCGCCGACGACGTGCTGCCGGTGCTGCGAGGGGCGGGCGTCAACCACCTGGACGTGGCGGCGTCGTACGGAGATGCCGAGCTGCGCCTGGCGCCGTGGCTGGCGGCGCACCCCGACGAGTTCTTCCTCGCCACCAAGACCGGCGATCGCCGCGGCGACGCGGCGCGGTCGAGCCTCGAGAGGTCGCTGGAGCGGCTGGGCGTCGACCACGTCGACCTGATCCAGCTGCACAACCTGGTCGAGCCCGACGAGTGGGACGTGGCCTTCGGGCCCGGAGGCGCCGTCGCGGCGCTGGCGCGGGCCCGCGACGAGGGCCTGGCCCGCTTCGTGGGGGTGACCGGCCACGGCCTGCGGATCGCCCGGATGCACGCGCGCAGCCTCGAGCGGTTCGACTTCGACTCGGTGCTGTTCCCGTACAGCTTCCTGCTCCTGCAGCACGAGGCGTACCGCGCCGACGTGGAGCACCTGCTGGCGATCTGCGAGGAACGGCAGGTGGCGATGCAGACCATCAAGTCGGTGGCGCGCCGCCGCTGGAGGGACCGCGAGCGCCATTTCTCCTGGTACGAGCCGCTAGCCGACGAAGGCGTGATCGACCGGGCCGTCCGCTACGTGCTGGACCGCCCGGGCCTGTTCCTCATCAGCTCGAGCGACGCCCGCCTCCTGCGACCGACCCTGGCGGCGGCCGCGCGGGTCGGCGTCGAGCCGGTGCCCAACGCCGACGAGCTGCGGGGTGACGTCGTGGCGCACGGCATGCGGCCGCTGTTCGACGGGTCCGAGATCGAAAGCGTCGGGCCCGCCTGAGCACGACGCCACCCGGCCGTCCCGGGCGCACTCGTTGATCGCCCGCACCCCCTTGCGGGGACCGCGCCCGAGGAGTAGCGTCCACGAACGCACGTTCGTCTTCGGCCGTAGGGTCGGAGGTCCCCGATTCGGGAGGTGTTCCATGGCAGTGAAGCCAATCCCCGATGGCTACCCGCGGGTGTCGCCGTACCTGGTGGTCGACGGTGCGCAGAAGGCGATCGAGTTCTACACGAGCGTCCTGGGCGCCACGGAGCGGATGAAGATGGCCGGCCCCGACGGGCGCGTCGGCCATGCCGAGCTGCAGATCGGTGACTCCGTGGTCATGCTGGCCGACGAGTTCCCCGACGTGGGCGCCAAGGCCCCGAGTGCCTACGGCGGCTCGCCCGTCAGCCTCAGCGTCTACGTCGAAGACGCCGATGCCACGTTCGGCCAGGCGACGGGGGCCGGCGCCACGGCCGTGCGGCCGCCGGAGACCCAGTTCTACGGCGACCGGTCGGCGACGTTCGACGACCCCTTCGGTCACCGCTGGACCGTCAACACCCACGTCGAGGACGTCTCCCCCGAGGAGATGGAGCGCCGCGCCTCGGAGATGGCGCAGGGGCAGGGCTAGCGACCACCCTGCCGTCACGGCCTGCGTCGGCGGTCAACCCTGGTTCGATGGCTCGACGGGCCGCACGCATCGCGCTGGCGTTGCTGTTCGTCCAGGGGTTGGTCGTCGGCGCCTGGGCGGCGGCTTGGCCGCGCTCGTTCTACGACGACTTCCCGGGGGGCGGACGGGCCTGGGTGGCCGCCGATGGCCCGTACAACGAGCACCTCGTGCGTGACTTCGGCGACCTCAACCTGGCCCTGGCGGTCGTCACGCTCGTGGCGCTGGTGGCCTCGACCCGGGTGGTCGCGCTGGCCGCCGCTCTCGGGTGGATCGCCTACCAAGCGCCCCACCTCGTCTACCACCTACGCCACCTCGACGTGTACGACACGGGCGACAAGGTGGCCAATGTGACCGCCCTGGTCCTCGCCCTGGTCTTGCCCATCGTGGTGCTGCTCGGGGCCCACCGGCTCCGGCCCGGTTGAGCGTCGCCGGGCGTTACGGGCCCGGCGAACAAGCGGCCCGCGGCCCGTGGGAGCCGCGTCCGAACGTAGGATCGGTGCGTGGAGATGCCGGGCGCGGGATCCGGTGAGGCCGGTGGGCGGCATCGCCGTGGGCGGGCGAGCCGCGCTGCGCGTCGCCGGCGCCGGCGGACGTGGGGCCAGCGTCTCGCCTTGGCGCTGGGGTGCGTCTGCGCCCTGGGTCTCGGGGCGAGCGCCGCCGGGCTCGGCTACGTCTACCGCAAGTACGAGCGCCTGCCACGCGTCGAGCTGAGCGGTGTGCTCGACGAGGCCTCCGAGTCGGATGGTCCCGAGAACTACCTGGTCGTCGGCATCGAGAGCGCGGAGGGTCTCGAACCCGACGATCCGGTGCGCATCGGGCGCGCCGGAGCGGGCAAGTCCGACACCATCATGATCCTGCGGATCGACCCGGAGGAGCGGGGTGCCAAGCTGCTCTCGCTGCCGCGTGACCTGTGGGTGCCGATCGCCGGCACGCGCCACAGCCGCAAGATCAACGCCGCTGTGGAGATCGGTGGCGCGCGGTCGCTCATCCGCACGATCGACGAGAACTTCGGCGTCGACATCCACCACTACGTGCAGGTCGACTTCGCCGCGTTCCGGGGGCTGGTGGAGGCGATCGACGGCGTGCCCATCAACTTCCCCTATCCCGCCCGCGACCGGGAGACCGGCCTCGACATCCGCCAGACCGGATGCGTGACCCTCGATCCCGTCCAGGCGCTGGCGTTCGTGCGCTCCCGCACGTACGAGCAGCTGATCGACGGCGAGTGGGAGGTCGACCTGCGCCTCCCCGACATCGGGCGCATCGGCCGCCAGCAGGCGTTCATCCGCAGGGCGCTCAGCCGCGCCAGTGAGCGGGGCGCCCGTAACCCCGGCACGCTGGACCGGCTCATCGACGTCGGGCTCGACGGCATCACCGTCGACCAGGAGCTGACCGCCGGTGACCTGTTCGACCTCGGCCGGCGCTTCCGGTCGTTCGATCCCGAGAACCTCGAGACCTATTCGCTCGATGCCGCGGTGACGCCCGACGTGGTCGGCGACGCCGACATCCTGCGACTCGACGAGCGCGTGGCGGCACCGATCTTCGACCTGTTCCGGGAGCCGAGGTCGTCCACGGGCGCGGCCGAGGGCGGCGTCGACCCCGCTTCCGTCCGCCTTCGCGTGCTCAACGGGACCGGGCAGCCCCACGAGGCGACGGACGCGGGCGCCGCGCTCGAGGCCGTCGGCTTCGGGATCGACGGCTTCGGCGACGATCCCGTCCTCGGCGACGACCGCACGCAGGTGCAGTACCCGCCCGGCCAGGAGGCGGCGGCGGACCTGGTGGCGCGCTGGCTGGAGGGGGGCGCCGAGCTCGAGGAGGTCGAGGGCGCGGACGGCATCGTCCTGATCACGGGCTCCGACTGGAACGGCGTGCGCGACACGGCCAGGGCTGCGCCTGGCGCCGGCTCCGTCGATGCCACCACGACGTCGGAGGCCGGTGGGTCCCCGGACACGTCGACGCCGCGCCGGTCGAGCGGCTCGACCACGTCGACGACCAATCCCGCCGCCCGCGACTGCTAGCGCCGCCGGTCGGGCAGGAGAGGTCCTGCTAGCGCCGCCGGTCGGGCAGGAGAGGTCCCGCTCGCCGTTGGCGGGGCGGCACGGTGCCTCGGCGGGGCCGCCGCCGGTCGTACGATGCGGCCGACCGCCCAGGAGGACCGAGTGGCGCCGCCCCACGACACGTCACAGGACAAGCCAGAGGACGGGATCTATCCCGTCGTTGCCCGCCTCGGCGCCTACAGCTGGTGGCTCATCGGTATCGGGATCGTCGGCCTCGCCGCCCTGTGGCTGGTGGCACGCCTGTGGGTGCTGTTGTTGGCGGCGGCCGTGGCCGCATTGCTGTCGCGGGCGCTCGACCCGCCGGCCCGGTACCTCCGGGCCAGGGGCCTGCCGCGGGCCCTGGTGGCGGTGAGCGTGCTGTTCGGGTTCATCGTCGTCCTCGCCGGCATCGTGGCGCTCCTGGTGCCGTCGATCGCCAACGAGTTCGAGGACCTCGGGCCCACCATCGAGGACGCCATCGACGACGTCGAGGACTGGCTGGTCGATGACAGCCCCTTCGACGTTTCCCGGCAAGACGTCCAGGACTTCCGCGACGAGGCCGACGAGCGCGTCGGCGACCTGCTCGAGTCGCAGAGCGGCGCGCTCATCAGCGGCACCATCCTGGTGTTCGAGGCCTTTGCCGGCATCCTGCTGGCGCTGATCACGACGTTCTTCATCCTCAAGGACGGTGACCGCTTCGGCGATTGGTTCGTGGCGCGGTTCCCGCACCACCGCCGCGACCTGACGAGCCGGCTGGGCGCCCGGGCGTGGCGTACGTTGGGCGGCTACCTGCGGGGCTCGGCAACGCTGGGCGTGATCGAGGGCACCATCATCGGAACGACGGTGTGGCTGGTGGGGGGCAGCCTGGCGTTGCCGGTGGCGGTCATCACGTTCTTCGCGGCGTTCATCCCGTTCGCCGGGGCCATCATCGCCGGCGTGATCGCCGTCCTGGTGACGCTGGTGACCGCCGGATTCGGCGGAGCGGTGGTGGTGGCGATCGTGGCCCTGGCGGTCCAACAACTGGACAACGACTTCCTCGCCCCCTGGGTGTTCGGGAAGAACCTGGAGCTCCACCCCCTGGTCGTGCTGGTCGCCATCACCGCCGGCGGGACCCTCTTCGGTGCCTTCGGGGCGTTCCTGGGTGTGCCGGTGAGCGCCGTGCTGATCAACATCCTCGCCGAGGCGCGGGTGGCCCCCGGGGACCTGGCGGTGGACGGCCCGACCGGCGAGCCGAACGGCGAAGACCCGGAGCCAAGCAACTAGTCGTCGTCGATGATGTAGCGGGGACCGGGACCGCGCAGGCCGGCCTTGTCGTCGGGATTGAGGATCTTGCAGTAGCGCAGCGACAGGCAGCCGCAGCCGATGCAGCGGGCCAGCCGGTCGCGCAGCCGCTCGAGCATGGCGATCTGGCTGTCGATGCGGGGGCGCCACGATGTGGCCAGCCGGTCCCAGTCCTTGGCGGTCGGTGTGCGGCTGTCGGGCAGCGAGGCCAGCGCCTCCCCGATCTCGTCCAGGCTCAGGCCCAGCTCCTGGGCCACCTTGACTATCCCGGATCGGGTGCCCGATGCTGGGCCCGGTCCCGCTCCTCCTGCAGCGCCGTGAGGACCGCCAGCATGATCTTCTGCATGTCGGCGTCGAGGAACCGCCGGGCACGAAACAGGATGGCGGCGCCCACGAAGCTGAGCGGCGTGACGATGAGGAACGCGGTACGCAGGTTCTCGTCGAAGCCGGCCGACAGGGCGCCGACGACGAATGGTGCGGCCGCCTGTCCCGCCACCACCGAGACGAGGTTGAACGCCCCGAACCCGGCGCCGCGCAGGTGCGCGGGGAGCGCATCGGTGAGCCCGGCCCGCAGTCCGGGGATCGCCATGGTGATGATGAACAGACCGACGAGCTGCAGCGCGTAGGCGGGACCGATGACCGACCAGTCCGCCTTGGTCGTCCCCGCGGGCACGCGGAACAGGTACGACGCCGTGAAGCACGACGTACCGACGAACAGGAACACTGCGGGCAGTGCCAACCGTCCGCCGGTCAGCCGGGGTGCCCAACGGTCGGCGACCCGTCCCCCCACGAGCACGCCCGGCACGCCGGCAACGAGCGCCAACAGGCCGAACGCCGCCTCGCCCGCCCCCTCGTCGAGGTGGAGGTGGCGCTCGTAGTACTGGGGGAGCCAGGAAGCGATGGCCGTCACCGTGAACAGCAGGGCGGCGACACCCACCAGCGCGTAGCGCATGGTGCGGATGTCCATGATGGTGCGCATGTCGTCGCGCAGGCCGAGGATCATGTCTCGCGCGAACCGGCGCACGCCGCCCTCGAAGAGCCGCGGCTCCTGCAAACCCGAACTTGCGGTGGTGGATGAGGCCATGGCCTCCGTATCCGCCGCAAGTTCGTCGGAGTTGCCCGCGTCGACGTCCCCGTCGATGGCCGCGATCAAGTCGGCGCTGCCCCGCCGGGGCTCGCGCAGCCGGAACACCAGCCATGCGACTCCGAGCCCGGGGAGGGCGGCGACCAGGAGGCCGACTCGCCAGTTGAAGGCCGCGGCCAGCCCCCCGCCGATCGCCACGCCCAGCCCCGTGCCCGCCAGCAGCATCACCTGCTGGATCGAGAACGCCCGGCCCCGACGCTCCGGCCGGTAGTAGTCGCCGAGCAGGCTGGCCGCCGAGGGCTCGGTGATCGCCTGGCCGAATCCCAGTGCGGAACGCAGCGTCACCAGCATCGGAAAGCTCAGCGCCGTGGCGCCGAGGGCGCTGATCGCCGACCAGCCCACGACCGTGCGGCCCACCGCCCGGCTGCGGTTCCAGCGATCCGCCAGGTAGCCGGCCGGCACCGTGACCAGGCCGTTGAACAGCAGGGCGAGCGACAGCATCACGCTGATGCCCAGGTCGCCCACCCCGAACTCATCCTTGAGCGGGGTGATCATCCCCCGGACGATGTTCTTGTCTATCTCGTCCACCAGCAGCACCAGGCCCAGCACCCACATCGGCTCCGACAGCAGTCGCGGCAGTCGCGCCCGCCGTCGCCGGGGCGCCGGAGCGGGCACGGTGGCCGTTGTCGTCGTCGTGGTGGGCGCGGCGTCGCTCATGGGTGCAAGGATGCTTGCACTGATCGTGCAGCCTTCGCTCGGCTCCTAAGGGGGGACCATGGGATCGCGGTTCGACATCGGGGCGGTCGAGATCGCCGAGGCGGTGAGGACGGGCCAGCGCCGGGCCAGCGACGTGCTCGAACAGGCGCTGGCGGCCATAGCGGCCGGCAACGAGCAGCTCGGGGCCTTCGTCCACGTCGACGAGCACGCAGCCCGGGCGGCTGCGGAAGCGGTCGACGCCGACGTCGCCGCCGGGCGGGATCCGGGCCCGTTCGCCGGCGTGCCGATCGGCGTCAAGGACCTCGAGGACTGCGCCGGCATGCCCACGTCCAAGGGATCGCTGGTGTATGCCACCCGGGGCCCGGTGGCGGCCGACTCGATCCACGTCGCCCGCCTGCGTGCCGCCGGTGCGGTCCCGGTCGGCAAGACCGCCGCACCTGAGTTCGGCACCCTCAACTTCACCAGGTCCAAGGTGTTCGGCGTCGCCCGCAACCCGTGGAACCCCGAGCGCACGCCCGGCGGGTCCAGCGGCGGCAGCGCCGCCGCCGTGGCCGCCGGGCTGGTGCCGGTCGCGACCGCCAGCGACGGTGGTGGATCGACGCGCATCCCCGCGTCGTTCTGCGGGCTGGTCGGGTTCAAGCCCAGCCACGGCCGCATCCCGCACCCCGGGCCGACCGGCTCGGAGACGGGGGTGTACGGGCTGCTCACGACCACCGTCGCGGACAGCGCTCGGCACCTCGACGTGACCGCCGGACCCGACGAGCGCGACCGCTTCTCGCTGCCACCACCCGTCGTCGGGTACGAGTCGGCGATCGAGGCGCTGCCCGTGGCGGGGCTGCGGGCCCGCTGGTCGCCGGATCTCGGCTTCGCCCGCTGCGATCCGGAGGTGCGGACCGTCGCCGAGCTGGCCGCCCAGCGGTTGGCGGCCGCCGCGGATCTGGTCGTCGACGACGAGCCGATCCAGCTCACCGACCCGGTACGCGCCTGGCTGGGGGCCGGCGCCATGGACCTGTGGTTCAGCCTCGAAGACGGGATGTGGCCGGGCGTGCGCGAGGACCTGACACGCTACGTCCGCACGGTGCTCGAGCAGACGGAGGACTATCCGATCCCCCGCTACGCGGGCGCGGTGCGTCGCAGGGAGGCGCTCGTGGCCGACGCCGCCCGGCTGTTCGACGACGTCGACGTGGTGCTGACGCCCACGACGGCAGTGCCGGCGTTCCCGGCCGAGGGACCGCCGCCCGAGGTGATCGACGGCGAGGCCGCCCAGCCGATCGGCGCCTCGGCCACGCCGTTCACCATGCTGGCCAACCTGTGCTGGAACCCCGCGGTGTCCGTGCCGGCGGGGCTCACCGCCGACGGTCTGCCCGTCGGTCTCCAGATCGTCGCCCGGCGCCACCACGACGAGGTCCCGCTGCGGCTGGCCCGCATCTGGGAACAGGCTCAGCCATGGCCCCTGCGGGTCGATTCCGCCGTTGCGTCACCGGCCGCCGAGCTCACCGGCCCGGGTTGATCGTCCGCCGATCGACACCGACTGCGGGCGGAGTGGTCAGTTCTTGCGGTCTCGCAGGTAGCGCTCGACCTCTTCGACCAGCGACCGGGCGGCGCCGCCGGCGTCACTGCCGTCGTCGGAGTCGACCCGTGCCTCGAGCTGGGTCACGTAGTCCGACGTCTCCTCGTCCTCCTGGACCAGCTCGCTGACCTGCCGCTCATAGGCCGCGGCCGCGATCTCGAGGTCGGTGGTGGGAACCCACATGCCCAGCACCTCGGAGGTCCGCTCGAGCAGTGCCAGGGCCGCCTTCGGCGACGGCGCCGTCGGCACGTACGTGGGGACCGCCGCCCACAGCGACGCCGCCGGCAGCCCGGTCTCCCGGCACGCCGCCGACAGCACACCCACGACGCCGGTGGGGCCCTCATACGTCGACTGCTGCAGGCCGAGCTCGGTCTGCAGCGTGGGATCGCTCACCGTGCCGATCACCGGCACCGGTCGGCTGTGCGGTACCTCGGCCACCAGGGCGCCGAGCAGCAAGGCCAGGCGGCAGCCGGCCTCCTGAGCGAGGCCGGTGATCTGGGCGCAGAACGTTCGCCAGCGGAGCTGGGGCTCGGTGCCGACGACCAGCAGTGCGTCGCCGCCGTCGCCTGGGAGGGTCGCGGCGTAGACCTCCGTCGACGGCCAGCTGATCCGGCGCACCCCGTCGTCGCCGAGCTCCGCGTGGGGCCGCGTCGAGGTGAAGTCGAAGAAGTCCTCGGGGTCGATCTCGGCCACCAGCTCGCCGTCGTAGCGGTCGATCAGGTAGCGGACGGCGCCGCTGGCGGCGTCCCCGGCATCGTTCCAACCCTCGAAGGCGACGATCAGGACGGGCCGCTGCAGCCCCGGCCGTGAGCGCCAGTGGAGGTGGTCCACCGGTTCATCGTAGGGCCACGGGCGGCGGGAGCCGCCCCGGTGCCCTATCGGCCCTGGCCACCCGGGTTCTAACGTTGGCTCGTGCCTCTCCGGCCCGACCCCCACCCGCCGCCCCGTGATGGCGTCGGTCTCCGACCGACCGGCCACGTCGTTCGCACCGTCGCCGATGTCATGAGCTCGCCGGTGGTGACCGCACAGCCCGACGAGACCATCGCGGTGGCCGCATCCCGCATGAGCGGGCAAGGCGTCGGTTCTGTCGTCATCGTCGACGGCAAGCGGCCGATCGGCATCCTCACCGAGCGCGACATGGTCCGGCTGGCGGCGTCGGGGCCGCCGTCTCGGGCCACCAAGGTCGCCGAGTGGATGACGCCCGATCCCGACGTCGTCGCACCCGGGCTGTCGGTCCAGGAGGCGCTCGTCACCCTCGACGAGCACGGCTACCGCCATGTGCCGGTGGTCGAGGCGGGCGAGCTGGCAGGCATCGTGTCGATGCGCGACCTGATGCACGTCGCCGCCATCCAGCCGGTGGTGCATCCCGGGGAGATCGAGGCGCCACCGGGCCTCGAGGGCGTGATCGTCGCCGAGACCCAGGTGGGCGACGTTCGCGGGCTGGAGGGCTTCTACCACTACCGGCAGTACTCGGCGCTCGAGCTGGCCGACCGGCGCTCGCTGGAGGACGTCTGGTACCTGCTGTTCGAGGGTCACCTGCCGTCGGCGGCCGAGAGCAGGGCGTTTGCCGACGAGGTGCGGGCCCGCCGCGCCGTCCCCGAGGCGGTGATGGGCCTGCTGCCCGAGATCGCGACGTCGGGCGGCCCGCTGATGGACCAGCTCCGCAGCGCGGTGTCGCTCATCGGCCACAGCCAGGGGTTCCGCCCCTGGCTGGACGTGTCGCCCGCGGAGCTGCGGTCCAACGCGCTGAGCGTGTGCGCGGCGGTGCCGACCCTCATCATGGCCCTGCACCGCCTGGGCCAGGGGCTCGATCCCATCGACCCCGACCCCGATCTGGGCTATGGCGGGAACTACCTGTGGATGCTGGGCGGCGAACCGCCCGAGGCCGAGGTGGCGCGGGCGGTCGAGCAGTACCAGATGCTCACCATCGACCACGGCTTCAACGCCTCGACGTTCACCGCCCGGGTCATCACCTCTACCGGTGCCGACCTGGCGGGCGCCGTCGCCGGTGGCATCGCCGCGCTCTCGGGCCCGCTGCACGGTGGCGCGCCGTCACGGGCTCTGGATCTGCTCGACGCCATCGCTACGCCCGACAACGCCCGCCCCTACCTGGTGGACGCCGTCGGCAGGGGCGAGAAGATCATGGGGTTCGGGCACCGGGTCTACAAGACCGACGATCCCCGCTCGGTGTTCCTGCGGGGTGTGGCCGAGCGGATCGGCGCCGCCAAGGTCGACTTCGCCAAGCAGGTCGAGCAGACGGTGGTCGACGTCCTGGCCGAGCTGAAGCCAGGCCGCAACCTGTACACGAACGTCGAGTTCTACGCCGGCGTGGTCATGGAGCACTGCGGGCTGCCGCGCGACCTGTTCAGCCCCACCTTCGCGTCCAGCCGCGTGATCGGCTGGTGCGCCAACATCCTCGAGCAGGCGGCCGACAACCGCATCATCCGGCCGTCGGCCCGCTACGTGGGGCCGCCGCCGCCGCAGCCCGTCCCCGAAGCCGAGACCTAGCGGGCCCACCAGCTCCACGGCGGCACCCCACTAGCGTGCAGCCGGTGAAGGTCGAGATCGCCACCTCGCTGACCCCCGCCATCGTCGACGCCGTCCAGCGGCTCGTGCCCCAGCTGTCGCGTTCCAACCCGCCTCCCACCACCGCCGAGCTCGGCGAGCTGGTGGCATCACCGGCCACCGATCTGTTCATGGCCCTGGACGACGCCGGGACCATCGTGGGGATGGCCACGCTCGTGACGTTCCGCATACCCACCGGCCGGCGGGCATGGATCGAGGACGTGGTCGTCGACGAGGCGGCCCGGGGCCACGGCGTGGGCGACGCCCTGACGCGCGCCATGGTCGGCCGCTCCCGGGAGTTCGGCGCCGTCACCGTCGACCTGACGTCGCGCCCATCGCGCGACGCCGCCAATCGCCTCTACCAGCGCGCCGGGTTCGTCCGGCGGGACTCGAACGTTTACAGGTTCGACTTGCGGGACCGCGACTGACCTGGGATCACCCGAGGTGGACGTTGCCGTCATCGGCGCTGGCATGGCCGGCATCTCGATCGCGAGCGAGCTGGCGCCCACGCACTCGGTGATCGTCCTCGAGCAGGAGAGCCAGCTCGCCCACCACGCGACCGGCCGCTCGGCGGCGGCCTTCCTCGAGAGCTACGGCGGCCCCGAGGTGCGGGCGTTGACCCGTGCGAGCCGCCCGCTGCTGGAGGCGGCGGCGGTGGATGCCCCTCTGTTGACACCGCGACCGTTCCTGTGGGTCGCCGGACCGGGGTACGAGCCGGCGATCGCCGAGATGCGGCGGCAGCAGCCCGGGCTTCGAGTGCTGAGCCCGTCCGACGCCCAGCGGATGTGCCCCGTGCTGCGCACGGATCGGGTCACGGCCGCGGCGGTGGAACCCGATGCCCAGGACATCGACGTCGCCGCGCTCCACCAGGCCTATCTGCATGACGCCCGGCGCAACGGCGTGGCCATCTCGAGGGACAGCCGCGTGTCGGGGGCGTCCTACCACGGACGTACCTGGCGACTCCGCCACGCGAGCGGCACGGTTGCGGCCGCCGTCGTCGTGAACGCCGCCGGGGCCTGGGCCGACCGCGTGGCCGCCCTGTTCGGTGCCCGGCCCTTTGGCCTGCAACCCCTCAGGCGCACGGTCGTCATCGCTCGCTCGGGCCAATCCGTTCCGGCCTCGTGGCCGCTGGTCGCGGATGTCGATCACACGTTCTACTTCCGGCCCGACGGACCGCACATCCTCCTGTCACCCGCCGACGAGACGCCGAGCGAGCCATGCGACGCCCGCCCCGGGGAGGCCGACATCGCCCGGGCGATCGAACGGGTGAACGTGGCCACCACCCTGGGGATCCGGTCGGTGGTCACCGCGTGGGCAGGGCTGCGAACGTTCGCGGTCGACCGTGTCCCGGTGATGGGCTACGACCCCGACGTCCCGGGGTTGTTCTGGCTCGCGGGCCAGGGTGGCTACGGGATCCAGACCGCCCCGGCGCTGGCGCGACTGGCGGCGGGAGTCATCCGAGGAGACCCCTCGCCGGCGTCGGTCGCACCCGGCCTCGACCCGGAGGCCCTGTCACCGGGTCGCTTCCGCGCCGCGACGTAGCGCATCCGCGGACCAGGCCCGCTCTCTCGGCTTACGGTGGTCAGCGCTGCCGGGAGGCCCAGCTGTTGAGCTGCGGCTCAGCACCAAATTCCCACGCGGTGGTGCCCTTCGGAGCGCTATCCGCTGGGCCTCTTGCCGAATAGCTTGCGGACGTCGTCGCCTTGGCGCACGGTGCCGGCGACCACGACCTTGGCGTTGAGGCCGCGCAGGCGCAGCTCGCGCCCGGTGGGGGAGTTGACGAACCGCAGGGCGTCGGCCCCGAAGCGAGCGCGGAACTTGGCGCAGCCGGCGTGGGGGATGTCGGTGACCTCGATGACCGCGCTCCCCAGCGCGAGGCGGGTGCCGGCCGGCAGATTGGCGTGGCTCAGGTCGAGGTCGAGGTGCAGCTGATCGCCGGCCAGGGCTCTCCGGTCGGGATCGACGGCGACCAGGGTCGACAGGCGCGCGTTGATGACGTTGAGCTGCTTGTCGCGGTGGCCCGACCCGTCGACCGTCCGGCTGCTGCCCCGGATCCGCCAGCTGTCGCCCACCAGGCCGTCGGCCAGGTCGAGGGTGCCCTCGTCGAGGACCTCGCGCTCGTCCACGGCGGGTCGCCGCACGATGAGCTCGACTCGTCCGATGTCGGCGGGGGAGTTGCGGACGTGGTCGAGGCCTTCCTCCAGGCGGGACGCGGTGAGGTGCATGTCCGGAGGATGGCGCGGGCCACGGTCGAGGGGCGAACGGATTCCGCCGATCAGCCGGCTGATCCGAGCGTGTCGAGCTCCAGCCCGGCGACCACGGCCAGGTGGTCGGAGGCGTCGGTCGGGAGGACGGCGGCGCTGCGGGCCACGACGTCCGCCGACGTGAGGATGTAGTCGATGCGGGCATGGGGGGTGGCGGCGTCGAAGGTGAACCCGGCGCCGTCCCCGGCGACGTCCCACGCGTCGTCGAGGGCCTCGGTGAGCGGGGCGATCTCGGCGTCGCCCGGCCTGGCATTGAGGTCACCCATGACCACGACCGACCCGGCGCCCGCGGCCACGGACTCGGCGATCTGGCTGGCCTGCGCCAGGCGTTCGGTGCGGGACCGGTGCTGGAGGTGGGTGCAGAAGACCCGCACCGGCCGGCCCTCCACGTCGACGACGGCGCCCAGCAGCCCGCGCTGCTCGCCGCCCCGGGGCCGGGTCAGCAGCATGTTGCGGGCCTCGCGCAGCGGCACGCGGGACAACAACGCGATCCCGTACTGCCGCCGCGGCCCGTCGGAGCCGCCCGCTCGGCCGTCCGTGGAGGCGGGGGGCGAGGCTGCGGGGCCCAGGTCGACGACCGGGCCGTACGCCATCTCCATGTCCAGGCGCCGGGCCAGCCACCCGGCCTGGTCGAGATGGCCGCTGCGGGCGCTCAGGTGACGGTCCACCTCCTGCAACGCCACCAGGTCGGCCGCCACCGGCTCGATCACCCGGGCGACACGCTCGAGGTCATGGACGCCGTCGAGGCCGACCCCGTGGTGGATGTTGAACGTGAGCGCGCGCACCCTCCGGACGACGGTACCGGCTAGGGGCGCAGCTTCTTGCCGGGCAGGGCCAGGTCGGCGACCACCGGCAGGTGGTCGGCGGCGTCGGTAGTCAGCACGGCCGCGGTGCGGGCCACCACGTTGCCCGATGACATGACGTAGTCGATGCGGGCGTGGGGCGTGGCGGCGTCGAAGGTGAAGCCGTCGCCGACACCCGCAGTCACCCAGGCGTCGACGAGCAGGTCGGTGAGCCCCTCGATCTCGGGCGTGTCCGGGGTGGCGTTGAGGTCGCCGAGCAGCACAACCGACTCGTCGGCGGTGGCGAGAACCTGGCGGATCGCGTCGACCTGGGCGAGCCGCTCGACCTGGGAATCGTGCTGCAGGTGGGTGTTGAACACCCGGACGGGGATACCCCGCACCTTGATATGGACCTCCAGCAGTCCCCGCTGTTCGCCGCCGAGCGGCCGGGGGAGCAGGGTGTTGGTGGTGGCCCTGATCTTGTGGGCCGACAGGATCGCCGTGCCGAACCGGCGGCGCGGCGACCCCGGTGCCGGTGGGTCGAGGTCGAGGTTGGCGCCGAAGGCGACGTGCATGTCCAGCGTCTCGGCCAGCCATGTGGCCTGGTCGACGAAGTTGCTGCGCTCGCTCCAATGCCTGTCGACCTCCTGGAGCCCGACGACGTCCGCCCCCGCTTGTTCGACGACCGCTGCGATGCGTGCGAGGTCCAGGACGCCGTCGAGCCCGACGCCGTGGTGGATGTTGAACGACGCCACCCGCAGCTCCCGCTCGGCTGCCGCGGCCCGGGCGCCCGAAGCCATGGCCGCCGGCGCCGCGACGGTGGTGGCGCCGACGGCGGCCGCCAGGAGCGCGGCCACCAGGAGCAACAACCCGAACCGTGATCGCACGCGTGTACCTCCGTTGGGTGGCGGAGCCGCCGAGGACGAGCAGACGTGACCCCAGCCACGAACCCCGATGGCGATGTTCTAGCGGACCAAGGGGAACACGATCCGGAGCGATGGTCGACGGCGTGTGGACCCGCCTCAGGACCGGCCGAAAAATCGCAGGACCGATCCGCGCCGGGGCCCGATGGCAAGTGCCAAGCTGTGCGGAATGCCGGGCGGCCGTCATTCGCTGGGGCCCGGGCGCCGGGTTGCGCTGCGCGACTACGGCTACCGGATGCGCAAGCCACAGGTGGAGTTCGCGGCGTACGCCGCCCACCTCCAGCTGCCGCGGTACTTCGGCCGGGACGAGCTGTCGGTGCCGGCGACCTGGATCGCCGTGGTCGACCTGACCACCCCGGGCGCGCCCCGCGATCCGGCTGACATCCGGGCGCAGTTCCCGGGCCGCACGATCGCTCACCTGCCCACGGCCTCGCCGCGGCGCGCACCGACCACGCTGTTGTTGTTCGCCGCACCGCAAGCCGTCCCCCCGCTGCGCTGGGGCCCCGCCCTCCGGCCCACGGAGCGACTCCCGTTCGGCTATCGAGACTCGCGCCGTCGGCCGGCCCCCGGGCTCGACGGCGTGCTGCTGCGGGCCGACAACCCGCGTTGGGCGGCCGACCGGTTCGTGGCTGCCGGTTCCATGCGCGGCGTCCATCGCGACCGGGGCTGGTACGCGGACCAGCGCGGCAGCAGCGCTGCCCGTCCGGGGACCGACCCGGACTGGGCCCGCCCGACCGTCGACCGGCTGGACGGCATGGCCCGGGTGCTGGCGCTGGCGTTGCTCCCGCTGGCGGTTGTGCTGGCCAGCCGGATGTCGCTGCCCTGCTGGGCGTGGGGGGTGCTGGTGGCTGCGGCCGTCCTGGCGGTCGTGTGCAAGGTGGCGGCGGAGAAGTTGTACCGCCGGCCCCCCGCGCCACAGCTCCGACCCGACAAGCCGTCGCATCGGGTGTTGTCCGGTCGATCCGACCGGGTCCCGGCGGGTTGGTGACGCCCGGGACGACGGGGACCATCGGGCCGACC
>JBOGHG010000071.1:0-16630 GCA_050744525.1 Acidimicrobiales bacterium
AGCGCATCGTGCTGTTCGCCGCCGAGGTGCACGAGGCACCGCCCCGCCCATCACGGTCCGTCGACCGCGACGGGCTTGATGTCCTCCAGGCCGACGCCGCCGCAGCCGTCGCCGGTGCGGATCGGGTCGTGCTGGTGGTCGGCCCGGCGGGGACGGGCAAGACGACCACGCTGCTCCACGCCGCCGCGGACCTCTCGCGCCACGGCCGTCCGGTGTTCGGTGTGGCGCCGACGGCCAAGGCGGCCAAGGTCCTCGGTGACGAGACCGGGATGCCGGCCGACACGGTGGCCAAGCTGCTGCACGAGTGGCGCACCGGTGCACCCCACGACCCCTACCGGCTCCCGGCCGGCACAACCCTCGTCGTCGATGAGGCCAGCATGGTCGGCACCGGGGCACTCGCCCATCTGGTCGACCTGGCTGTGTCCCAACGGTGGCGACTGGTGCTCGTCGGCGACCCCCGCCAACTCCAGGCCGTCGGCCGTGGCGGCATGTTCGCCGAGCTGTGCCGCACCGGCCGCACGCACGAGCTGGTCACCATCCACCGGTTCCGTCACCGCTGGGAACAGGCCGCGTCCCTGCAGCTACGGGCAGCCAACGCCGACGCCCTCGACGCCTACATCCGCCACGGCCGCGTCACCGCCGGAACCGTCGACGGCCTCGTCGCCGAAGCGGCCCGCCGCTGGCTCGCCCACACCGCCGCCGGCCACCGTGTCGCCGTGGTCGCCGAAACCAACAACCACGTCGACGCGCTCAACGGGGCGATCCAGCGGCAGCGACGCGTGCACGGCG
Organism: Acidimicrobiales bacterium; assembly: GCA_050744525.1. Taxonomy (GTDB): domain Bacteria; phylum Actinomycetota; class Acidimicrobiia; order Acidimicrobiales; family VFJN01; genus DASQUK01. Next base: position 790 of record JBOGHG010000071.1, read on the forward strand.
AGCTCGGCGCCCCGGCGGTCCGCGTCGCCGGCGACGAGACAGTGGCCGTCGGCGACATTGTGGCCACCCGCCGCAACGACCGCACGCTGCGCACCGACCGGGGCGAACCCGTCCGCAACCGCGACCTATGGACAATCCTCGACACCCGCCGAGACGGCAGCCTCACCGTGTCCCACCGCGCCGGACACGGCCAGGTCACCCTCTCCGCCGACTACACGCGGGCCCACGTGCGGCTCGGCTACGCGGCCACCGGCCACGGCTACGAAGGCGACACCGTCGATGTCAGCCTCGGCGTCGTCACCCCGCCACCAGCCACCGCGGCCTCTACGTCGCCGCCACCCGCGGCCGCCAGGGCAATCAACTCCTCGTGGTCGCCGACGGAGCCGAGCACGCCAGAGACGTCCTCGAACAGGTCCTCACCAACGACCGCGCCGACATCCCCGCCATCGCCCAACGCCAGCACCTCGCCGCCCAGATCCCCGGCAGCCGACGCGGGCCGACCGACCTGCGCACCGCCGAGGAAGTGGTCACGGCCGCCGGGCGAGCGCTCGACAACGCACGCCAGCGCACCGCGCCGCACCTGCGCCCGCTTGCCGCCGCCGAGGCCGACCTCGAAGCGGCCGAGGCCGAGCTGCGAGCCAGCCGAGCCGCCCGGGCCGAAGCACCGCTCTGGCGGCGCCGACGGCTGGTCGGACGCGTCGAGCAGGCGGACCAGGTCGTGGACGCGGCACGCGATCGGCGAGACCGCGCCTCAAAGCGCGCAGCCCCCTACCTCACCGACATCCGGGCTCGAACCGCCGACCTCCAGGAGGCCGAGCAGAAGGCCTCGCTCGTGCACCTTCGCGACCGCCTCGACCGCTTCACAGTTGCGGCACCCACGCCGAGCGTCGAGCGCGGCGCCGGTATTGGCTCGCTGGGGCTGTGATCGGCAGACCCACAACCGCGAGCCGGTCAGGTCAGGTCACGGGTGCCCGAGTTCCGGAGCCTCCGTCGCCGGGTGACCGGTCTGCCGTCGGGGCAGTTCGAGCGTGAACACGGCGCCCCCGCCGGGGTTGTCGGCCGCCTCGAGCCGCCCGCCGTGGAGCCGGGCGACCCAGCCGGCGATGGTGATGCCCAACCCACCGGCACCCGTGGCGTGGCTGCGGCCCCTACCGGAGCGCTCGACCGAGTGGGTGAGGAGCTGGGGCCGGACGCCGGGTCCGCGATCCGCGACAGCGACCCTGCCCTCCTCAACGGTCACCGTGATCTGCGCCGAGGGGTCATGCGCCCGGCCGTGGCGCACCGCGTTGTCAACGAGGTTGCCGACGGCGCGGCGCAGCAGCTCCCCATTGGCCAGGACGACGGTCGGATGCAACTCGAGGCCGATCGGCGGGTCGTCCGCGCGGGCGTCGACGAGACACTCGACCAGCGTGTCGAGTCGCACCGGCTCGGCGCGCAGCGGCTCGCGCCCGGTCTCCATCCTCGACAACGTGATCACGTCGTCGATCACGTCGTCGGTGCTCTGGACGATCGCCCGGACGCGCTCGAGCGTCCGTTCCGCCGGCTCCGCGCCGGCGAGGCCCGCATCGACGGTCGCCCGAAGGTGCACTGACGGGCGCCCGGAGCTCGTGGGCCGTGTCGCGCAGGAATTGTTCGTGGCGTTCGAGCACACGGTCTGCGAGCCACCAGCGTCCGCGCGACATCAACACGGCCACGAGCACGCCGAACGCGAGCATCAGCCCGGCCGACCACCACATGAAGGAGACGACCCGGTCGTGGCGCTCCTCGCCGGGCTCGCGGTTGGCCACCGCGATCACGACCCCGCTTGCGTCGCCGTCGGGGGCATCGAGGGGTCCAGCCAGCACGCGCAGGCGGTCTTCGCCGTCGGAGCTCGCACGCGTGGCGGTGTGGGAGGACGTGGTTGCCTCGCCCCGGCGCTCGGCGTCGCGTGCCGCACCGATGACGTCGACGGCGGGCCAGGTGGGCACCGCCGGGGCGAGGGCGACACGCGGCGCGGTGCTGTCGCTCACGGGCTCGACGACATATACCTCGGGTAGCCGCGCGTGAGCCCAGCCTCCGCGGCCGGCTCGATGGTCACGGTGCCGTCGGCGCCGACCCGGACGGCGTCGCTCGCGCTGGCGACCCGGCCGCCGAGCAGATCGTCGAGGCGTTCGCGCTCGTACCGGCTGTCGGCGTGCGCGACGACGATCGCGTACAGCAGCAATACGACGCCCAGGACGAGCATGAGCAGCAACGCGGTCACCAGCTTGAGCCGGCGGACGCGACGGATCGCAGGGGCGCCAGGACGCGTTGGTCAGCTGAGCCGACATGCATAGACGCCAGACCCCCGACGCTCACGCTGCAGCCAAGCGATGCATCACACCCGATCAACCCCACCCCCGACACGACGGCGGCAATGCTAGACGACCACCCGAGCGCTCGCCGCGGCGACAGGTCTACGATCCGTCCACTGTGCGGGTGCTGGTGCTGGAGGACGACGCAGATCTCAGACGGCCCGTCGTTGGCGGCTCCGCCAGGACGGCTTCGCAGTCGACGAGGCCGCCCGCGTCGACGACGCGGACATGGCCGTACGGGTCCATCGCTACGATTGCCTCGTCGTCGACCGGATGCTGCCCGGCGGCGACGCGCTCGATCTCGTCGCGCGCTGGCGGGCCGACGGGATCGACGTGCTCGTGCTGTTCCTCACGGCGCGCGACAGCCCGGGCGACCGTGTCGACGGTCTGGACGTCGGCGACGACTACCTGACCAAGCCCTTCGACCTCGACGAACTGGCGGCGCGCGTCCGGGCGTTGTGTCGGCGGGGGGTCCGGCCTCGACCGCCGGTGCTCCGGTGCGGTGACGTCGAGGTCGAGCGTCGTACCCGGGAGGTGAGGCGCGCTGGCATCCGGCTGTTCCTCACCCCCAAGGAGCTCGCGGTGCTCGAGGCGCTCATCGAGGAGCCGGGCGTCGTCGTGAGCACCGAGGAGCTGTTCGAGCGCTGCTGGGACGAGCGGACGGACATGGTGTCGAGGTCGGTCACCGTCCACGTCTCCACGCTGCGGCGCAAGCTCGGCGACCCGCCGCTGATCCGAACGGCGCGGGGTGGCGGGTACGTGCTCGATCCCACGACCTGAGTGCTCGCACGTTGCGTAACGGGCCGGCCGTGTTCTTACACCGTAAGTGACTTGACCGAATCTTGACCTTCCCTGTGTTACGACGCCCACGCAGGGCGGGCGAACGGACTCGTGTTCATCACGGGGAGGGGACGAGATGACCATCACACGGATCATCAGACCGAGACGATTATTGGTGGCTGTCGCCGCGGCCACAGCCCTGATTGTGACCATGGCCGGGCCGGCCAGCGCGGATGTGAGCAACCCGGGTACGTTCGAGGCGACGATCCTCGACGGCAGCACCATCGCCCTGACGGCGGAGACGTTCGAGGTCGGAACGTCGGCGTGCGAGGACGGCAAGGACAACGACTTCGACGGCAACACCGACCACTCCAGCGTCTCGGCGGACCCCGATGCCGAATGTGACAGCGTCGACGACGCGAACGAGCGCCTCGACGGGGTGCAGACCAACCCCGACGCGACGATCACCTTCGACGTTGACGCCGACGGCGACATCACGCTCGATCCCGCCGACATCGTCTTTCCTGAAACCGAATTGTGCACCGACCTCGGGTTCGATGTCTGGTGCCTCGGCGCCACGATCGTCGGGTCAGGCTCGAGCGCATTTTCCGGCTTCATCGACCCTGATGGTCCCTCAGGTGTAACGGGCACCGGAACGATCAGTTTGCCCGTCGTTATTCAGGTTGACCTTCGGGACACCGACGGATTCCCGAACTTCAACGACGACTGCTTCATTGGGCCGATCAGCATGACCCTCACGTCGAATGACTACAACCACACCACAGGAACCGCGACCCTGTCCGCGTCAAGTGTCGACGTTCCGGCCGTGACCATGGACTGCGGCAGCTTCATCGTCGACTACAACGACGCCATCAACGACAGGCTCCAGCTTCCTGACACCGAAGTCGCCGTCACGCTTCTGACCGACGTCGACCCGCCAATCCTGCCCTGACCAACGACGCCGGCTCGGGAACGCTGCGTTCACCTTGGGCATTGAGACTGGGCACCGCATCGCGAGCCCGGGACGTCGCATTCGCCACACAAACCTCCTGGGGGGGAAGATCTTGGAAATCACACATTTACGTCGACTAGTGGTCTGGATAGTGGCGGTGTCCGCCCTCTTGGCGGGTTCGCTGGCTGGGTTGGGGATCACCCGTCCGCCGAGCGCGTCGGCTCAGGCGGCTGCGCTGCCCTACACATGCGCCTTCGACACCATCGCGGGTCCACAACCACCGTTGCCTGTGGAAGTGACCGGTTCGGCATCCGGCGCAGCCTCTGTCGACGTCGGAACATCGATCGATCTCTCCGACGTCGCAGTCAATGTTAAGTTCAACCCGGATGATTTCATGAACGCCGATCTCAGTGGCGGTTCACTAACACTGGGTCCCAATGCGTCTCAAGTGGTGCTGGGCCCTGGCGAAATCGACGATGAGGGCTTGGCTGCCTACAGCGGGCTGACGGCGCAGTTGATCCCTGGCGTCCCAGCCGGTACGACCGTCGTTGTAAGCCTCGATCAGGTGGTCTTGGAGTTCATCAGTGATCGTGGCTTCCTTCTCTACAGGTTCACGTGCACCCCCAACGGCGACCCGGTCGTGCTCGCCCGAGTTCTCGTCACGGAGCCGGCCACCTGCCTGTCGCAGGCCGCGACGATCGTCGGTGCTGCTGCCCAGACCACCGTGACCGGAACGCCCGGTGACGACGTCATCGTGGCCAGGGCTCCGGGCGCGACCATCACCCCGGGCGCGGGGGCCGACAAGGTCTGCGCCGCTGCTGGAGGCGGCACGGTGAGCTACGCCGACTCGGCAGCCGGCGTGTGGGTGGCGCTCAACGTCGACAAGGTGCTGGCCGCCGCGGGCGTCGACGAGCTCGACGGGATCGCCAACGCCGTCGGCTCCCGCCACGGGGACATCCTGGTGGGCGACGACGAGCCCAACGTCCTGCGGGGTGGCGACGGGAACGATCTGATGACCGGGCTCAGCGGCGCTGACACCCTTGACGGTGGCAGGGGCGCAAACCTCATCCTTGGCGACCGTGAGGACACCTGTCTCGGTCGCTTCGCCATCGGCTGCGGCTGACCAGGCCGGCCGCCGCAGACGCCTGGTGGCGCCGGGAACCCACACACCCGTACGCCGGCGCCACCAGGCCGCCCCGCTGGACTCATGCGAATACCGCGGGGATTTCGTAAGTGAGGCAGCGCTCAGTTGTTGTGAGCCATCTTGTGAGCCTGTCCACTGAAGCGGTGGGAGACACGCCGAGACGGGCATGGCCGCTGACCAGGGAGTACCGCGCAGTGTGAGACGCCCTGACACCCTACGCGGCCATCTACGGATCAGAAGGTTGGGGGTTCGAGTCCCTCCGAGCGCGCTAAATAAGTCCAGGTCACGGCACTGCGGCGCTGCGACCGAGTTGGCGAAGGCCGCTCGCTTCTACCGGACGATGCGGCATCGCGTGTGACCGCAGTGCATGAGTCAGCACACAATCGCCGCTCAGCTCCGCGACCCCGCAGGGTGTCGTACTCGTCGGCCCACCCCTGAGCCACCCTAGGAGTGTGGTGCGGCGAGTCGGGCTCGTGCCGCGGGCACGACCTCCTGGGCGAACAGGTCGAGTTGTTGTTCGCCCTCTCCCCAGAAGACGAAGGTGTCGAAGGCGTAGGAGAGGCTGAACTCGGTGAGGTTGTCGATCCATTGGCCGACGGGTCCGTTGAAGACGCCGATTGTGGCGCCGGTCGTGATCGATCCCGACGCGTTGAGGATGCGCCGCACGGCCCGCGGCGATCGCTCTGCAGTGGCAAGGCCGTCGTCGAGCTGGCGGCTCATGGTGGCGATCTGTTGGACATCCCCACGGAACGACGGAACCCAGCCGTCCGCGACGCGTGCCGTCAGCGAGATCGCCTTGGGACCGTAGGCACTGAGCCAGATCCCGATGGGATGCGGTGGGACGGGTCCGGCCTGTGCGCCGGCGAGGCGGTAGTACGTTCCGTCGAAGCGAAGGTTCCGCTCTCCACTCCAGATCTTGCGGATCACCGTGATTGCTTCCTCGAGCGCGTCGAGGGACTCGCCCGGTCCTCGGCGAGGCCCACCGTATGCCTCGATCGCCGCTACTCGTCGCCGAGTGGCGATGCCTCCGTCCAGCTCGTCACCCGCGACGCCACGGCGCCTCATGACTCGGTCTCCCCCCTCGGACGAGTGTCGGGGATCAGGGCTGGACGACGACCCAGCCACGGCGTTGCAGCTCGGCTGCCAGCTGCTCGGCCGGCATGCGGCGCAGTACCTGCTCGGCGGCCGACACCCGAGCGTTTGGCGACCGGGGTGCGGCGGGCTCGCCCGACGACTCGGTGTCCTGGAGTTGGGCGATGAACGCCGCCGCTTCGTCGCGCGTGAACTTGCCGGCCGCCTGGCGCTGGGTGAACCCCATCGGCCCGCGGGCGTCGCGAAAGTCGGTGTGTCCGGCGTCCCGCAGCAGCGTGAGCAGCTCCTGGACCTCGCGCCGCGACGCCGGCGGCCCTGTCTGCTGTCCGAATGCCATGCCCCCAGTCTCCCCGCCCGGCCACGTGCTCCCGGGGATGGGCCCAACCCTCAGCCCAAGCGCTCCATGTGGCGGCGGGCGCAGCGGACCACGAAATGGGTGTACCCCGGCCGCTGCGGCAACCCCGCGAGCAGATGGTCGTGTACCTCCCCGACCCGGCATTTCGGGGCGGTGCTCACTCCCGCTCGATCCGCTCCTGCAGCGCAGGCATCCAATGACCGCGGTAGCGCTCCTGGAGCTCCACTTGCCTCCAGTCGGCACTGGGGTCACCTCGCCCCGGCAAGCCACCGCTCCGCAACGGCATGCCATCCTGAAGCCTTCGGCGCCGGACACGGTGCCGTAGTCGATCGTCGCTTCCTCGCCGTCGGTCACGTTTCGGCGCGTTGCGACCTCGAATGGCGCGACATGCCACAGGGTCGGGTCACAGCTGTGGTTGCCGAAGTGGATCGGCGTGCTCGGTGGGAGCACCAGGTGAGCGTCGTCGTACACCGTGATCGTGTCGACGTACGGAGCGGACGGATCGGCGTCCGCAGCGCGCATGAGCGCACCGAGCTCGGCTGACTGGACGAGGCGTCCGCCGAGTCGAATCACGACAGCCCCGGCGGGGAGTCTGTCGGTGAAGAACAGACCGCGGCCTTCGATCGGAGACTCGCGGACGACGAGTCGCTCGTCCATCCATGCCTCTGCTGGCGGCAGGAGCCGGTTCTTCACCCCGCAGGTCTGCTCTCGCATCCGGCGTTCGGGGGCGCGTCTACGGCTCGGAAGCAGGCGCGTCGGCGTTTCGATCGATGAGCTGCTTGAAGCGAACCATCTCGTCGGTCGTGTCGTTCTCGAGCCAGCTCCGAAGGAGCGGTTCGGCGAGCCAACGCCATGGTCGCTTAAAGCTGAACACCTCCCGGTGCGTGACCACGGTGCCTTCGTCGGTCCGTTCGACGTCGAACGTGCCCTCGAAGTCGAGGAACCACCGAGCCGGGCCCGCGACCGGCGACCCAAACTCCAGACGGGAGTCGGTTCGGGTGAATGGGTATGTGCCCGACGGGCCGGGCAGTCCTCGGATGCGGCCGGAGAATTGAGCCGTCCCGCTATCGCCTTCGTTGTGGATCGTGCCCACTCTCCCGATCTTGTGATCCGCCTGGCGGTACCGATGCAGGTCGAGCACGAAGTCGAAGACGTCGGCCGGCGGCGCGGATACGGTCGCGGTCGCTTCGCCAACGATCATGGGGACGAGCGTAAGCCGCGGAACCGGCGGTAGAACCCTTCCCGGCAAGATTTGCGCGTCGCGAGAGAATGTTCTGGCGCCGGCCGAGTTCCCGCAGCTGAGCAACGCCTTCGCCGCTTCGTCACTCGGCGTTGCCGAAGTAGGACCGGTTAGCTCGCCCCGCCGTCGAGTATGAACCTTCGCCGCCGCTCACAGCATCGCGCGAGGGAGGGGGCTTGCCGCAAGCGACCCAAGCGTGCTGACCATGACTCTCGTGCGCTGAGCCGATCACGGCCAGAACCTATGGAGCCAGGAGTTGTGGAATGGGTGTGTTGCTTTCGGCAGATGGGTCGACCGGGAGCGCTGAACCGGTCGAGGAGCTGGCGGTGAGTGCGGGCGACCGGCGCTGGCGCGCGGTCCCTGGTCGCGAGGTGGCTGTCCCTGTCCGGTGCAGCGTTCGCCGGGGAGCAGCGATGACCGAACATGCGGTGGTGCTCGCAGGAGGCCGGCCCGACCGGCTGATGCTGTTGGCGAGCTGCCGCTGGCCAGTGTCGACGTTGTCATGGTCGAACGACACACCAACCACGATGTCGACGGGTGGCGAGCCGGTGGTCTGGCGTCCCGAGCTGTAGGGACACGCCCGGGCTTGCGGCACGCCGCGGGTTCGTGTGGCGAGAGTGAGTGGCGCAAACGAGAAGTGAGAGAGGTCCGACGGGGCTGAAGGGGAAGGTGAACGGATGGGCAGCTACGTGCTGGGTCTCCGGGAGATCGACCAGACGCAGGTCGACGTCGTTGGCGGCAAGGGCGCGCACCTAGGAGAGCTTTCGCGGATGGAAGGCATCCGCGTGCCGGCTGGCTTTTGCGTGACGACGGACGCCTTCCGACGAATCATGGAGGACGCGCCGTCGATCGACGATCGGCTGAATCGACTGGCGCGCCCGAACCCGGACGACCGGGAGGCGATCCGCACGCGCAGCGCGGAGATCCGCCGGGCCCTCGAAGAGATCGCCATCCCTGACGATCTGGCAGCAGCGATCACCAGCGCACTCGCACGGCTCCGCGAGCAAGCCGCCTACGCTGTCCGATCGAGCGCGACGGCGGAGGACTTGCCCGCGGCCTCCTTCGCCGGCCAGCAGGACACGTATCTGAACGTCGTGGGGCCGGCGGCGATCCTCCAGCACGTCAGCCGGTGCTGGGCCTCGCTGTTCACCGATCGGGCCGTGACCTACCGCTTGAGGAACGGCTTCGACCACCGGAAGGTCCACATGGCCGTGGTCGTGCAGCGGATGGTCTTCCCACAGGCGTCCGGCGTCCTGTTCACGGCCGACCCCGTCACGGGCAACCGAAGGGTCGTTTCCGTGGAGGCCAGCTTCGGCCTCGGCGAGGCGCTGGTCTCCGGCCGGGTGAACGCGGACGTCTTCAAGGTGCGAGACGGCGAGGTCGTCGCCAAGGCGGTCGGCACCAAGCAGCTCGCCATCTTCGCCCTGCCTGGTGGCGGGACCCAGGAAGTGGCGGTCGAGCCGGAGCGGCAGGAGCAGCCCACGCTGACGGACGCGCAGGTCGTGCGGCTCGCGCAGCTGGGCCGGCGGATCGAAGCGCACTTCGGCTGCCCCCAGGACATCGAATGGTGCCTGGTCGACGATGGCTTCCAGATCGTCCAGAGCCGGCCGATCACCACGCTGTTCCCGATCCCCGAGACCGACGACCGGGAGAACCACGTCTACATCTCCGTCGGTCATCAGCAGATGATGACCGACCCCATGAAGCCCCTGGGGCTCTCCTTCTGGCAGCTGACGACCCCCCGGCCCATGGCCGAGGCCGGCGGGCGTCTGTTCGTCGACGTCACCCAGATCCTGGCCTCGCCGGCGAGCCGGGCCGGCCTCCTGGAGCTCGTGGGCAGATCCGATCCGCTGATCGGGGACGCGCTGCGGACCATCCTCGCACGCGACGGCTTCATCCCGTCGCTCCCGGACGAGGGTCCCGGCTGGGTGCCGCCTGGCGGCGGCGCGCCAGCTCCGATCGAGACCGATCCGACGATCGTCACCGAACTGATCGGGCGCAGCGAGGCGTCGATCGCCGCGTTGAAAGGCGACATCCAGGGGAAGTCCGGATCGGCGCTGCTCGACTTCATCCTGGCGAACATCCAGGAGCTGAAGCGGATCCAATTCGATCCGCGGAGCCTTCAGGTGATCATGGCGGGGATGGAGGCCACCTGGTGGCTCAACGAGCAGCTGCAGGAGTGGCTGGGCGAGAAGAACGTTGCCGACACGCTCACGCAGTCCGTCCCCGACAACGTCACGTCGGAGATGGGGCTGGCGCTCCTCGACGTCGCGGACGTGATCCGCCCGCATCCGGAGGTGGTGGCCTTTCTGCAACACGTCGAGGACGAGAGCTTCCTCGACGAGCTGGCCGAGCTCTCGGGCGGGCGGGAAGCGAGAGACGCCATCCGGGCCTGGCTCGACAAGTACGGCATGCGCTGCGTCGGCGAGATCGACATCACGAGGCCGCGTTGGAGCGAACGCCCCACCACGCTCGTGCCCGTGATCCTCGCCAGCGTCAGGAACTTCGAGCCGGGCGCCGGCAAGCGGCGCTTCGAGCAAGGGCGGCAGGAGGCGTGGGAGAAGGAACAGCAAGTGCTGGAGCGATTGCGGGCCTTGCCGGACGGGGAGCGGAAGGCCGAAGAGGCCAAGCGGATGATCGACCGGGTCCGGACCTTTGCCGGGTACCGGGAGCATCCCAAGTACGGCATGATCAGCTGCTACTTCGTCTACAAGCAGGCCCTGCTGGACGAGGCCGAACGCCTGGTGCAGGCCCACGTGCTGCGTGAGAAGGAAGACATCTTCTACCTCACGTTCCAGGAGCTCCACGACGTCGTGCGCACGCGCCAAGTGGATGACCAGCTCATCCACCAGCGCAAGGACGCGTTCACGTCATATCAAGCGCTCACACCGCCCCGGGTGCTCACGTCGGATGGCGAGGCCATCGCCGGGGCGTACCGACGCGATGACGTGCCAACCGGTGCGCTGGTCGGCCTGCCGGTTTCTGCCGGGACCATCGAAGGGCGAGCCCGAATCATCCTGGACATGGCGCAGGCCGATCCCGAACCCGGCGACATCATGGTCACGGCTCACACGGACCCCAGCTGGTCGCCCCTGTTCGTCGCGATCGCGGGCCTGGTGACCGAGGTAGGGGGCCTGATGACCCATGGCGCAGTGATCGCACGGGAATACGGCCTGCCGGCCGTCGTCGGGGTACAACACGCCACCCAGCTGATCCAGGATGGGCAGCGGATCCGTGTCAACGGAACCGACGGGTACATCGAGATCCTCCCCCGCGACGTGACCAACTGAGCCTCGCCGCGCACCGGGCGATGAGATACCCGTCGTCGCCGAACTTGGATCTGCCGCAAACGGCGCCAACCCACGACGGTCCTCCAGCCGGTGTTCGGGGGCACCTGCTGGGCCACGTCGAGCCGCGTCGTTCTGGGACACCGATGTGTTGCGCGGCAGCCTCCAGGCGACCGCCACTACAGCCGCCCGTTGCCCGGGCGTCGTCGATGGTCACCCCCATCGGCGGCGCAGCACCTCGGCGGTGCGATCGTCGGCGGGTAGGAACGCCTCGAGGTGCAGCTCGGCGAGCGTCACGTCGGCGGCGGTGGCGAATGACGTGAGCGTGGTGATGAGGCGGAGGTCGCCGTCGGCCGAACCGAGTTCCAGGGGCACGGAGAAGCCGAGCACGTCGTCCTGCGCCAGCAGCGGCGGGAGGTAGCCCTCGAGCTCGACGAGCAGCGCGTCCAAGGACGGGTCCGGGCTGCGCCCGAGCTGGGCCCGCAGGTTCCCGGTGATGTGCCGGCCCCACGCCGGCAGGTTGCGAACCCGGGCCGCGTTGCCGTCGGGGTGGAGGGCGAGGCGAAACACGTTGACCGGCGGCGCCAGCAACGCGGGGGCGACGTCCTCGTGGAACAGCTCGAACGCCCGGTTGGCGGTGACGAGGATGCCGTGTGGTCGTACGACCATCGCCGGGTACGGAAGGTGGCCGTCGAGGATCGTGTCCAGCGCCTCGCGGATCGGCCGGAGTGCCGCGTCGTCGAGCGGTGACTCCGGGAACGCCGGGGCGAAGCCGGCGGCGAGGAGCAGCTCGTTGCGCTCGCGCAGCGTGAGGTCCAGCGACTCCGCCAGCCGCACGACCACGTTGCGCCCCGGTCGGGAGCGGCCCTGTTCGATGAAGCTCACGTGCCGCTGGGTCGTGTCCGCCCGTATCGCCAGCTCCAGCTGGCTCAACCGGCGTGCAGTGCGCCAGCGCCGCAGCTCGGTCGGGAATCGGGACATCACCGATGATCGTTGCCCACACCCGGCCTTGATGCCATTCCCTCCCGGGAGTTGCTGCGAAGCCCGCCTCAGCGGACGATGCGGCCATGACCGACACCACCACTGTCATCGACCAGTACAACGCCGCCTTCCTCGAGCGGGCACCTGACAAGCTCGTCGACCTCATCGCCGACGACTGCGTGATGGAGGGCACCGGCCCGGCACCCGACGGCAACCGATGGACGGGCTACGACGAATGCCTCGCCGGCTGGCAGGGGTTGGCCTCCGACCCCGCCATCCAGTTCGTGGTCGAGCACGTCGACGTCGACGGTGACCGCGCCGTCATCCGCTGGCGGATCACCGGCGCCGAGAACTACCGGGGCGTGAACCTCATGCGCGTCCGGGACGGGAAGATCGTCGAGGCGCTCGGGTACGGCAAGCGGCCCTGATCCGATGACCACCGTCAACGCCAATGAGGTCGCCCTGGGAATCGAGTCCTTCGGTGACGACGACGCACCACTCGTCCTACTCGCAGGCGGGACGACGATGCTCTCCTGGCCCGACGCGCTCTGCGAGCGCCTCGCCGCCGGCGGGCGCCGCGTGGTGCGCTACGACCTGCGCGACAGCGGCGAGTCGACGACGGCGAACTCGAAGGCGCCCGCCTACACCCTGCGCGACCTCGCCGCCGACGCCGCGGCCCTTGCCGACGCCGTCGGCGGCGGGCCCGCGCACCTCGCGGGGATCGGCGTCAGCGGGATGGTCGCCCAGGTGGCGGCGCTCGACCATCCGGGCGCGTTCTCGGCGCTCACCCTGGCCGGCACCCGCGCGGTCGCGCCTGGCCGGCCAGACGATGACCTCCCCGACCATGACCAGGCGACGATGAGCCGGCTGTTCGCGCATCCGATGCCCGACTGGACCGACCGCAAGGCGGTGGCGGACTTCGCCGCCGCCCGCGCGGAGATCCTCGGCGACGACCCCGTCGCCGCGCGCGCGATCGCCGCGCGCATCTGGGACCGCACGCCCGGCACCACACCCCCGGTCCAGATGGCCAACCAGATGGGCATGGTGTTCTCCAAGCTCGACTGCAGACCCCGCTGGCGCGAGCGCCTGCCCGAGATCAAGGTTCCCACGCTCGTCGTCCACGGCCTCCGCGACCCGTTCTTCCCCGTCGGCAACGGCGAGGCGATCGCGCGCGAGAACCCCGGGGCGCGGCTGCTCGTCATCGAGGAGGCCGCCACTGCGATCCCCGGTGCGGCGGCCGGCGAGGTCGCCGAGGCAATGCTCGCACTCGGGTAGAGGACGGCGCGTGCCACGCCGATACGGCATCCCCGCAGCAGGGGCGTCGGAGGCTCGACACGGCCGGGTCGCCGTGGCGGGCGGCGGCGATCTGGACGTCTCGCAGCGGGACGCCGGCGTCGAGGGCGGCCTCGATGTTGGTGGCACAGGCTGAGGAGGTAGTGGTCGGAACCGGGCAGCACCGTGAGGCGGGCACCGGGGATTCCTGCCGCGAGCTGCTCGCCCTGTCGAAGAGGTACGACCGGGTCGTGGCGAGCGTGGATCACGAGTGTCGGCACGGAGATCGACGACAGGATGGGCGCGATGTCGATCTCGGTGATGAGCTCGACGAAGTGCCGGGCGGTTCGCGGCGTAGCGGAGCCGCGCTCGTAGCGGGCGAGGAACTCGCTGCCAGTAGGTGTGCTCGCGATCGTTGGTGCGACGGTGCGGTAGACGGTGCCATTGCCCCAGTGTTCCTGGACGCGTTCCAACAGGTTGTCGAAGCGTTCGCTGATGTCCCCCTTGACCCAGGTGTTGTGGAGGGCGAGCCGCTCGACGCGGTCGGGGTGCGTGGCCGCGAAGACCATCGACAGAGCCCCTCCTGCGGACGAGCCGAGCACGGTTGCACGGTTGTCTCCCGTGGCGTCCATGACGACGCGGAGGTCGTCGGCGCGCTGCTCGAGGGTCGGAGCAGCCTCGACCGCCAGCCGATCGGAGAGCCCGGTGCCGCGCTTGTCGAACACCACGACGCGGGCGAAGCAGCTGAGACGGCGCAGGGTCTCGGCGATGCCGGGTTGCTCCCACATGAGCTCGATGTTGGTGGTGAACCCTGCGATGAACACGAGCGTGGGGCCGTCGCCGAACACCTGGTACGCGATCGACAGCCCATCGTTGTTCGCTAGCGCGTGCGCGGGATTCTTCCGATCTCGACCACGGGTACGTCTGACGCCGTGCCGGGCACGGCTGTGATCTCCTCGAGGTGGACGTCGGCGATGAATCGGTATCCGTGTCCGTGCACGGTCTTGATGCGCCTATGCGCGCGCCCGTCGTCGCCCACCGCCCGGCGGGCCTCCTTGATCCGGGTGGTGAGCGGATTCGGTGACGAACTGGCTGCCCCAGACGGTGTCGAGCAGCTCCTCCTTGCGGACGACCCGGTCGCGGTTCTCGACGAGGTACACGAGAACGTCGAACACCTGACGCTGCACCTCGACGACGCGACCAGCCACGCGCAGCTCCCGACGGTCGGTGTCGAGCACGACTTCGTCGAACCGGTAGCGCATGTGGCTCATGACGATATGCCGCTCGGCGGCGTTCCGAGCGGGCCCGCCGCCCACAGCGTCTCCAGCAGATCTTCAGGCCCGCTCCAAGGACGGCACGCCCGGTCGGGTCGAAGGTGCACGAGGGCAGCCTCGTGCGGTCGCCCTGGAGGTCCCGGGACCGTTCCGGGACCGCAAACAAGGGAGATGCAGATGACCACGACCGAAGCGAGCGACACGATCCGCAACGGGGTCGACACCGTCACCCTCTTCGCCACCCTCGACGCCGTGAAGCAGCAGCCCGAAGCCGCCCGGCTCCAGTTCCGAGTCACCAACCGGTGGGTGTCCGGCACCCACAGCCGCGGTCACGTGCAGAGCTTCTTCGGTGTCGGCCAGGAACAGGAGCGTGAGAAGGCGTTCGTGCTCGACGCCGACCACCCGGTCGAGTTGGTGGGCCGCGACAACGGTCCGACCCCGGCCGAGTACCTGCTCGCCGCGCTCGCCTCGTGCCTCACAGCCGGCATCGGCAACATCGCCGCGGCGCGCAGGATCGAGCTCGAGTCGGTCGAGTCGACCGTCGAAGGGGACATCGACCTCAACGGGATCCTCGGCCTGTCGGACGACGTTCGCAACGGCTTCCAGCAGATCCGAGTGCGCTTCACGGTGCGTGGCGACGCGACGCCCGACAAGCTGCGCGAGATCGTCGAGCAGTCGCGCGCCCGCTCGGCCGTCTACGACGTGCTGACGAACGGTGTGCCCGTGTCGATCGACGTAACCACCTGCTGATCGCCGATGTCCGAGCCCTCCCGCAACAGCGGCGCCGCGCCCGACCCTGCGAGGCCGACCACGATGCCCCCCGTCACGAAACACGACGCCGTCGTCGTGGGTGCCCGCGTCGCGGGAGCGGCGACCGCGCTGCTGCTCGCCCGCGCAGGCACACATCCGAGGCCCGAGGGCAGGTCACGATCGGGGCCGATGGTGTCCGCTCGACGATCGCTCGGCTCGTGGGCGCCCCGGTCACACGTGCGGGCACGGCCGCCGCGGCCGTGGTCTACGGGTACTTCGATCTCGACCACGAGGGCTACGACTGGTTCTACGGGCCGGGGGTGACCGCCGGCGCCATCCCCACCAACGAGGGTTGCACGCTGGTCTTCGCAGCTGCGTCAC
>JBOGHG010000072.1:0-16518 GCA_050744525.1 Acidimicrobiales bacterium
GGCTCGGCCGGCTCGGCCACGACCCCCCCTGGCGACCAGCTCACGTCGGCGGGCAGGATCAGCGTGGCCACCTGCGCGGGCGGTCCGACCGCGGCGGCGACGGTCTCGGCGGCGTCCCCGCCCACCGCCGCGGTGGCCTCCGACCGGCGGACCCAGGCGGAGACGTTGCGAGCCACCGTCTCGATGTCCGACTCGAGCTGGGCGTCGTATTGCTTGTGGTAGGTGGCGTGGTCGCCGACGATGTTGACCACCGGCACGTGGCCCCTGCGGGCGTTGTGCAGGTTGGCGAGCCCATTGCCCAGCCCCGGACCGAGGTGGAGCAGGGTGGCGGCCGGTCGCCCCGCCAGGCGCGCGTAGCCGTCGGCGGCGCCGGTCACGACGCCCTCGAACAGCCCGAGCACGCCCCGCATCTCGGGCACGGGATCGAGCGCCGCCACGAAGTGCATCTCGGACGTGCCGGGGTTGGTGAAGCACGTGTCCACGCCGCACGCCACCAGGGTGCGGATCAGCGCCTGCGCGCCGTTCATGGCGGCCGGGTCGGTGGTCTCGGTCATGTCAGTCGAAGACCGTGCCGGGATTGAGGATCCCGTTGGGGTCGAACGCGGCCTTGATGCGCCGCATGAGGGCGAGTTTGGTCGGATCCTCCAGCTCCATGAAGTAGCCCTTCTTCTCGGTTCCGAGCCCGTGCTCGCCCGAGATGGCGCCGCCGAGCGCCATGCCGGCCTCGAACAGGGCGTGGAGGAGCCGGTGGCGCACCTCGGGGTCGGGCTGGAACACGCCCATGTGGACGTTGCCGTCGCCGGCATGGCCGCAGCCAGCGATCCAGGCCTGGTGCTCGGTGGCGATCTCGGCGACCCGGGTCATGTACGCCGGCACCGCCGCCCGGGGGACGACCACGTCGATGATGTCGTCGGCGCCGTTGGCCTTGGCGACCCAGAACGCCTTCTCCCGGGCCTCGATCAGCGAGGCCGCGGCCCCCGGCGGCAGCACGTAGACGTCGATGGCGCCCAGGTCGGCCAGCTGCTCCGCCACGGCGTGGGTGTCGGCCTCCAGGCGGTCGGCGTGGCCGCTCTCCAGGGCCACCACCAGGTAGGCGAAGGCCGACTCGCGCACCTCCTCCGGAATGCCGAGGTCGAGGCCCACGTAGGCGGTGGCGGCCGCCATGGTCAGCATGTCGATGTACTCGAGGATCAGCGGCCCCACCCCACTCGCCAGGAGCTGCGGGACCGCACCCGTGACGGCCTCGAGGGTGGTGAAGGGCGCCAGCACGGTCGCCTGATGGGGTGCCCGCGGGTGGAGCTTGAGGTACGCCTTGGTGACCAGGGCCAGCGTGCCCTCCGACCCGATGATGAGCTGGGTCAGGTCGTAGCCGGTCGAGACCTTGACGATCTTGCCGCCACAATCGATCACCTCGCCCGAGGGCAGCACCGCCTCGAGGCCCAGCACGTGGTGGCGGGTCACGCCGTACTTGACCGCCCGCATCCCGCCGGCGTTGGTGCCGACGTTGCCGCCGAGGCTTGCGCTGTACTCGCCGGGATAGACGGGGTACACGAGCCCCAGCGGCGCCAGCTCGGCGTCGAGCTGGTCGAGCTGCACACCGGGCTCGACCACGGCGACGAAGTTGTCGGTGTCGATCTCGAGGATGCGGTTCATGCGCTCGAAGGACACGACGATGCCGTCGGCTCGAGGGACGCAGCCACCGGACATCCCGGTGCCCGCACCCCGAGCGGTGACGGGAACGCGGTGCTCGTTCGCCACGCGAACGACGGCCGCCACCTCCTCGGTCGACGCCGGCGCCACCACCCCCAGGGGTCGCTGCGGCTCGGCGGTCAGCGCCTCGTCGTGGCCGTAGTCGTCCTTGATGGCGTCCCCCGTGAGCACGTGGCCGGCCCCGACCACGCCGGCGAGAAGCTCGATCGGATTGTTCGCCATGGCCGGACCCTAGCGGTGGAGCGAGGGTGAACAATGGGGGGCATGGCCAAGCTCACCCATGACGAAGCCGAGTCCCGCCTGGCCGAGGTTCCGGGCTGGGGCATCGCCAACGGCACGCTGCACCGCGAGATCGAGTTCCGCAACTTCGTCGAGGCCTTCGGGTTCATGGCGATGGTGGCGCTCGAGGCCGAGAAGCTCGACCACCACCCCGACTGGTCCAACTCGTGGAACCGGGTGGTGATCGACATCTCGTCGCACGCGGAGGGCGGCATCACCGAAACGTGCTTCGCCCTCGCCGGCGCCGTCAACAAGGCGCTGGGCGAGTAGCGCCTAGCCCGAAGCGGACGCCCGGGCCACGTACTCGTCGATGCCCTGGAGCAACGCGTTCCAGGACAGCGTGGCGCACTTGATCCGCACGGGGAACTTCACCACGCCCCGCAGCGCCTCCAGGTCGCCCAGCTTCACCTCGGCGTCGAGCTCGCCGACGATCTCACCGTCGCCGTCGGCTTCGTCGGCCGAAGGGCCGTCGAGCGACTGCTCGTGGATCGACATCATGCCCTTGAACGCCCGCGACAAGGCGCGTACCTCGTCGAGCGTCTTGCCCTTGACGGCCGACGACATCATCGAGGCCGACGACTGGCTGATCGAGCAGCCCTGGCCGCCGATGCGGATGTCGCGCACCGTGCCGCCCTCGACGTCGAGGTAGAGCACGACCTCGTCGCCGCACAAAGGGTTGAACCCCTCCACGCGGGTCGCCGGCGGGGCTTCCAGTTCACCCCGGTTCCGCGGGTTGCGGTAGTGGTCGAGGATGATCTCTCGGTAGAGGTCTTCGAGGCCCGGCATGCGGTTCGCGATCCTATCGGCGGTGACAGACGGTCAGATTCCGAAGAAGTCGGACGCCGCGTCGATGGCGTCGCCGAGGGCATCGACGTCCGACTCGTCGTTGTACACGTAGAGCGACGCACGGGCGGTGGCGGCCACCCCCAGCTCGCGCATCAACGGCTTCGCGCAGTGGTGCCCGGCCCGGACGCACACCCCGTGCTGGTCGAAAACCTGCGTCATGTCGTGGGGATGCAGGTCGCGGTAGGTGAACGACAGGACGCCGCCCCGCTCGGCCGGCTCGGACGGCCCGTGGATGCGCAGTGCCCCGCCGAAGCGCTCGGTGAGGGAGCGCAGCGCGTACCCGGTCAGGCCGACCTCGTGCTCGCGCACGGCCTCCATCCCCAGCCCGCTCAGGTAGTCGACGGCGGCGCCCAGGCCCACGGCCTCGGCGATCGGCGGCGTGCCGGCCTCGAACTTCCACGGCAGCTCGTTGGGCGTGAAGCCCTCCTTGGTGACGTTGAGGATCATCTCGCCGCCGGTGAGGAAGGGCGGCGTGGCGTCGAGGATGTCCTCGGTGCCCCAGAGGACGCCGATCCCCGTGGGCCCGCACATCTTGTGGCCGGTGAAGGCGGCGAAGTCGGCCCCCCAGGCGGCCACGTCGGTGGGCACGTGCGGCACGTGCTGGCTGGCGTCGATCACGGCGATGGCGCCGGCGGCGTGGGCGGCGCTGACGAGCCGCTCGACCGGGTTGAGCGTGCCCAGCACGTTGGACATGGCGGCGAACGACACCACCCGCGCCCCGTCCACCAGGCGGTCCAGGTCCGCCAGTTCGAGGTGGCCGTCGGGCCCGACGGGGATCCACCGCAGCTCGATCCCCAGCTCGGCGACGAGCTGGTGCCAGGGGACGATGTTGGCGTGGTGCTCGAGCTCCGTGATCACCACCGGGTCGCCGGCCCGCAGGTTGGCCCGCCCCCAGGCCTTGGCCACCAGGTTGAGGGCCTCGGTGGCGTTCTTGGCGAACACGACCTCGCGCGGCGAGCCGGCCCCGACGAAGCCGGCGACCTTGGCCCGGGCACCCTCGAACGCGGCCGTGGCCTCCTCGGCGATCAGGTAGGTGCCCCGGTGGACGTTGGCGTTGACCTGCTCGTAGTAGCGCTCGATGGCGTCGAGGACGGGGCGGGGCTTCTGCGAGGTGTTGGCCGAGTCCAGGTAGACCAGCCGCCGGCCCCGCACCACGCGGTCGAGGATGGGGAAGTCCTTGCGGATGCGCGCCACGTCGAGGCCTTCCGGCGTCGCCGCCGTGCTCACCTGTGTCTCGTTCAGCGCCATGCGTCGTAGCCCTCTCGTTCGAGGCGAGCCGCCAGCTCGGGGCCACCGCTGTCGACGATACGCCCGTCGATGAGGATGTGGACCCGATCCGGCCTCAGGTACTCGAGCAGACGCTGGTAGTGCGTGATCGTGAGAATGCCCAGCTCTGGTCTGTCCTTGCGGACCTCGTCGACGCCACGGGCCACCACCTTGAGGGCGTCGATGTCGAGGCCGGAATCGGTCTCGTCGAGGATGGCAACCTCGGGCTCGAGTATGGCCATCTGCAGGATCTCGTTGCGCTTCTTCTCGCCGCCGGAGAACCCCTCGTTGAGGTAGCGGTCGGCGAAGGACGGGTCCATGTCGAGGCGCTGCATCCACTCCATGGTCGCCAGCCGCAGCTCGAGGACGGACAGGTCGATGCCCTTGCGGGCCGACAGCGCCTGGCGCAGGAAGTTGATGACGGACACCCCCTGGATGGCCTGGGGGTATTGGAACGCCAGGAAGACACCGGCCTTGCCCCGGACGTCGGCCTCCCAATCGGTGATGTCGTCGCCCCGAAAGCGGATGCGGCCCTGCGTGACCTCGTACTCGGGGCTGCCGAGCAGGGCGTTGGCCAGCGTCGACTTGCCCGAGCCGTTGGGCCCCATCAGGGCGTGAACCTCGCCGGCACCGACGATGAGGTCGACCCCCCGCAAGATCTCGCCGCCGGTGCCCGCGGCGCGGACGTGCAGGCCGTCGATCTCGAAGAGGGGTACCGACATAAGGGCCAGTCTATTAGCCCTACGCGCATAGGAGAAATACCCTTGCCCGTTCCGGGCTCCCGAGTAAGGTCAGCGGCGATGGGCTCCCCGGTGGTCGGTGGCCTGGGTCACCTGGCGGCGGGCGCCCCCGTGACCCTGGTCGATGGGGCGTCGTTCTGCATCTCGGGGGCGGCCGGCGACATCGCGGTCGGCGCCGAGGGACTGATCGTGGCGGGCCACCGGCTGCTGTCGCGGTGTGTGATGACGGTCAACGGCCGACCCCTTATGCCCGTCGATCACCACGTCGACGACCCCTCGGCCGGGACGTTCGTGTGCCGGGCGCACGCCTCGGGCGACGACGGCAGGGGCGCCGATGGCCGGGCCGCCCATGGCCGGGCCGCTGGGCCCATCGTCGTCCGGCGCCGCTTCCTCGGCGAGGGCATGCGGGACGACGTCGAGATCCGCAACCCCGGCGAGGAGGCGACCTACGTGGAGGTCGCCATCGAGCTGGCGGCCGACCTGGCGACCGCCGGCGAGCTGCGCGATGGCAGGGTCGCCGCCGAGGCGGTCGGTCCGACCCTCGAAGGCCCCGACGACGGTGCGGGCGCATCGAGGGGGATCGAGCTGGTCCTCGCTCGCGGCCAGGGCGGATCCCGGATGGGCTGCCGGATCGGCGCAACCGAGGGCGTGACCGTGACACCGGGCCGCCTGGTGTGGGAGGCGATCGTCCCCGCCCGAGGGTCCCGATCGCTCGGCCTCGTCGTCACGCCGATCGTTGCCGGCGCGGAGCTGGCGCCGCGCTACCCGCTGGGCGCGCCGGTGGAGCGCAGCGAGTCGGCCTGGCGGCTCGACCGCTGGCAGCGCGGCGTGCCGGAGGTGACCTCCGATCATCACGGGCTGCTCGCCACCCTGAGGCGCAGCGCCCACGACCTCGGCAGCCTCCGGGTCCTCGACCCGGACTTCCCGGAGCGGGCGGTGGTCGCCGCCGGCGCGCCGTGGTTCCTGGCGCTGCATGGGCGCGACGCCATCTTCGCCGCCTACATGAGCCTGGTCCTCGACCCGGAACTGGCGCTCGGCACCGTCGAGACGCTGGCCCGCTTCCAGGGCGCCGATGTCGATGAGCGCACCGAGGAGCAGCCCGGACGCATCGTCCATCGACTCGGGTTCGGCTCGATGGGCTTCGGGCAGGGGCCGCACGCGGTCTCGTACGGGTCCGTCGACGCCACGCCGCTGTTCGTGATGCTGCTCGGTGAGCTGCGGCGCTGGGGGCTGGCGCCGGAGATCGTCGATCGGCTGCTGCCGCACGCCGACCGGGCCCTCGAGTGGATCACCGCCTTCGGGGACCGGGACGGCGACGGTTACGTCGAGTACCAGCGCAGCACCGACCGGGGCGAGCGCCATCAGACCTGGAAGGACTCCACCGACCCCATCCGATTCCCCGACGGGCGGCCGGCCCGGGGGCCGTTGGCGCTCGCCGAGGTCCAGGGCTATGTCTACGCCGCCTTCCGGGCGCGGTCCCACTTCGCCGCCGAGGCCGGGGACGCGGCGGGCGCCGCCCGCTGGCGGGCCGTGGCCGCGGAGCTGCAAGGGGGGTTCAACCGCGACTTCTGGATCGACGACGCCGGCTGGGTGGCGCTGGCGCTGGACGGGGACAAGCGCCAGGTGGGAGCGCTGGGCTCGAACATCGGGCACTGCCTGTGGACCGGCATCCTCTACGAGGACAAGGCCGCGATCGTAGCCAAGCAGTTGGTGTCCGACGACCTGTTCTCCGGCTGGGGACTGCGGACCCTGGCGGCGTCGATGGGCGGCTACGACCCCCTGGGCGCCCACACGGGCGCGGTGTGGCCGCACGACAATGCCGCCTGCGTGTCCGGGCTGGTGCGCTACGGCTTCGTCGACGAGGCGCACCGGTTGCTGATGGCACAGCTCGAGGCCGCCGAGGCCGACGGCGGGCGGCTGGGCGTGCTGTGCGGGTTCGACCGCAACGACCTGCGATCGCCGGTGCGGTACCCGGACCCCTGCACCACGCGGGCCTGGTCGGCGGCGGCGCCGCTGTCGTTCCTGCGGGCGCTGCTGCGCCTCGATCCCTGGATCCCGCAGGGCAAGCTGTGGCTCGATCCGGTCCTTCCGGCCGCCATCCGTCGCCTGCGGGTCGAGCGCATCCCGCTGCTGGGCGGTCGGGTCACGGTCACCGTCGAGGGCGACACCGTGGAGGTGGACGACCTGCCGCCCGGGATCGAGCTGATCTCCGCGCCGCGCCGTCCCCTCACCGGCGGCAGCTGACCCCGGATCGTGCCGAGGCGGCCGCCAAGCGTCTGCCGCTTGCGCCGGTGGGCAAATACCCACTAAACCAGTAGGAAACCTTGGTTTAGTGGAGGTCGTTGGTGCCGCAACTGCTGGTGTTCGTACTGGCCGGCTTGTTCGGACAACTGGTCGACGGCGCCCTCGGGATGGGCTTCGGGGTCACGTCGAGCACGGTGTTGCTGTCGAACGGGGTCAGTCCGGCGGCGTCATCGGCGACCGTGCACTTGGCCAAGATCGGGACGGCCCTCTCGTCGGGAGCGTCGCATTGGCGCTTCGGCAACGTCTCCTGGCCGCTGGTCGTGCGCATCGGCATGCCCGGGGCGGTCGGGGCCTTTCTCGGGGCGACGGTGCTGAGCTCGTTCACCGGCGCCTGGCTCACGCCCGCCGTGGCACTGGTGCTCTTCGGCCTCGGTGCCGTGGTGATCGTGCGGTCACTGCGCGGCGACGTGCGGGGCGACACCCGCCACCCGAGCACGCTGCGCAGACGGTTCCTCGCCCCGTTGGGCCTGGGAGGCGGATTCCTTGATGCCGTCGGCGGCGGGGGCTGGGGCCCGGTGGCGACCCCGACGCTGCTCACCGCCGGGCGCGTCGAACCCCGGCTGGTCATCGGCTCGGTTTCGGCGTCGGAGCTGCTGGTCACCCTGGCCGCCAGCGCGGGCTTCCTCGTCGGCATCGGCGGCGAGGGCGTCGAGGCCTCGCTGGTGCTGGGCCTGTTGGCGGGCGGCGTGGTCGCCGCTCCGCTGGCGGCGTGGCTGGTGCACCACAGCGACGCGTCGGCGCTGGGCGTGGTCGTCGGGGCGCTGTTGCTCGCCACCAACGCCCGGCTCCTCATGATCGAGCTCGGCACGCCGGGACCGGTGCGCTTCCTCGTGATCCTGGTCCTGGCCGCGGCCGGGGCCGCCCTGGCCCGGCGCACCGCCCGGGAGTCGCGGGAGGCCCGGGAGACTGCCGCGGCGGCCGAGCCGGCGCTATCCGGTGCCGGCGCCAACGCACTGGCGACGGCACAGGACGTCCCGAGGCAATAGGGACCGCAGAGACCTTCTCGAGGCAATGAGGTCCTGCCCCCGGCCCTCATTGCCTCGAGATGCGCCGGGCGGACCGTATTGCCTCGGGTCCCTCAACCCGGACCACTTCGGGTGTCTCGCGTTGATTGTCATACCTCCTTGGCACAATAGAATTTATGACACGCATATTCGAGCAGCAGCTCTCGGCGCTAGCGGCGGGCCAGTGCGGGGTGTTGGCGCGAGCGCAGGTCCTCGCATGCGGGGGGAGCAACTCGCTGGTCAAGCGACGCTTGGCGTCCGGGGCTTGGGAGGTGCGCCATCCGGGTGTCTATGCCGTCTCGGCCGTGCCGCCGTCGTGGCACCAGGACGTGTGGGCCGCCCTGCTCGCCATCGGCCCGCGAGCGACGGTCAGCCACGAGGCGGCGCTACGCCTGCACGGCTTGGGCGACGACCTCGTCCCGTGCCAGCCGCTGACCTTCACGATTCCCCACGGTGGTCACGCGCGCGTCGTCGGCGCCGTTGTCCACCAGATCGACGACCTGGCGCCCATGGACGTGGCCATGGTCGAAGGGTTGCCGACGAGTCGGCCGCACCGCGCCGTCGTCGAGGTCGCGGCCACTGTGGGCCGACGCCGGCTCGGCAACATCGTCGACGAGCTCATCGTCACCCGGCGTTCGTCTCACGAGCGCATCGCTGCGTGCTTGGCAAGGGTCATCCGGCCCGGGAAGCCAGGGGTGATCACGCTCGGCGACGTGCTGGACGAGCGCGGTGACGGCTACGTCGCCGACGTCAGCGAGCTCGAGCGGGCGCTGTTCGGAGCGCTCGGGGCCGCGGGCCTGCCGTTGCCGCGACGTCAGGTGCCGCTACCGGGGCGCGGTGCCCTGGAGGGGCTGGTCGACGCCGCGTACGACGACGCGAAGGTGATCCTCGAAGCCGATGGGCGACGCTGGCACACCCGCATCCGCGACCTGAAGCGCGACCATGGGCGCGACGCCGAGGCGGCACGGGTGGGCTGGCAGACCCTCCGGTTCCTCTACGAGGAGATCATGGGCGATCCCGACGACGTCTGCGCGGTCGTCCGCGATGTGTGCGCGGTCCGACTTCGATCGCAGGAGTCGCCGGCATCGCCTCGCCCCGCCGAGAGCTGAGGGGCCGGCGAGGCAATGAGGCCCGCGCCGGCGCTCTCGGGGCAATAGGGCCCGGCCCCCGGACCTCATTGCCCCGAGTCTCCGGGAGCGGACCCCATTGCCTCGCGTTCAGGTGGGCGCGGAAGGGTCACTCGGCGTCGCGGAGGTCTTCCTTCCACGAGCGGAAGCGGGTGTGGCGCTCGCCGCTCGGGCCGATGCCGTCGCCGGTGCCGTCGGGGAACAGGCGGAACGTGAAACGGACGTTCAGGTCGTCGGCGCGGGCGACCCAGTAGCGCGCGTCCGCGCCCGACGCCGGACCGGCGCGCCACAAGAGCCAGGGACCGATGCGCCGCTTGTAGTCGGCCATCGGCCGATCGGGCAGGTCGTCGCCGAGCCGGCGGAGGTCCTCGGGCGCCTCGATCCACGCCGAGGCCGGGATGTTCCGATCGCGCACCGGTGTCGCCGGCAGGTCCTCGGTGCGGACGGGCGTCTCGTCGTAGGGCCGCTGGTCGTAGCGGAGGGCTTCACCCATGGGGTTCACCAACCCCGGTCGATCCACTCTTGGAGGTGGGGGCGCTCGGTAGCGATGGTGGTGTCGTCGCCGTGACCGGGCAGCACCAGCGTGTCGGCCGGCAGGGTGAAGAGCTTGCGGTCGATCGATTCGATGATGGCGGGGAAGTGACCGCCGGGGAACGACGTGGCCCCGGGGCCGCCCGGGAACAGTGTGTCGCCGGCGAACAGCACGGGCGAGCCCTCGATCAGGAAGCTCATGGAGCCGGGGGTGTGGCCGGGCGTGTGGATCGTGCGCAGCCGCAGCCGGCCCACCGGCACGACGGCGTCGTCGTCGAGGATCTGGTCGTACGACGGCAGCATGTCCGCATCCTCGGCGGTCACGTGCACCTGGTAACCGGCGTCGCGCATCTCCGGGATGGCCTGGATGTGGTCCCAGTGGCCGTGGGTCTCGAGCACGCTGCGCACCGCGAGTGACCGGGCCAGGTCCAGCAGCCGTTCGTGCTCGTTGGCCGCGTCCAGTAGCACGGCGTCGCCGGTCTCCGTGCACCGCAGCACGAAGACATTGTTGTCCATGGGCCCCACCACGACCTTGTGGATCTCGCAGCGTTCGTCCGCGTAGTGCAGCGTGGTCATGATCGCCAGTCTGCCCGTTGGCGGCCGCCGGCCCCCACGGCCCCGCGCGGCACACGTCGCAAACCGAACGTTTTCCGCCTCGAAGGCGGGGTTTCGACCACGGGTTGTGTGCTTCTTGACGCGTAGAGCGATGTGACAGATTTCACGTGTTCTTGGGGCTTGTGGGCCACGGGTTCGCGTGGCGAAACTGCACAGGCTCATGCCCACCGCAGAGCACCCCGGAGGACGACGGGCCGACCGCCACGGCCGCCGTCGTCCGTAGTTGCGAGCCGGTCTCGGTCTTGGGGAGAAGCCCGGGACCGGCCGCCCCGGGGTTTCGCCGCCTCGGCGCGTCCCTCACGCGGTCTCGGGCGAAACGACCTCGAAGCCGAGCGCAGCCGCGGCCGGGATCTGACGCCGGTCGAAGGTCACATAGCGCGCCGGGCGCGGCAGCCGATCGGCGGCGGCCAGGTGCACGGCATCGACCGTCCGCAGGCCATACGTCGCGCCCAGCTCGACGGCCTGCGCCAGGCAGCGCGCGTCGACCGGGATGACGAAGAAGGCGTCCCAGTCGTCGCGCAGGCGCCCCCACATGCGCCCGTGCTGGCTCGGGGTGACGGCAAGGCGGTGCAACGCCAGCAACGTCTCGGAACGGCAGAGTGCCGACGCGCACCACACGTCGTCCGCGCGCATCGCCTCCGCCACGAGCTGCTGGCCCGGTGCCTGGACATAGCGCCGCACCAGCGCCGAGGTGTCGAGGAACAGCGCCATGCCTGACCGTTCTCCCGGCTACCGACCCCGGAGCTCGTCGAGCACGCCATCCGGGCGCACGTCCACGGGTGCGTCCTCGGGTTCGGGCGCCCGCGGACGGTCCCGCCGGCCCGGTGGGTCGACGAGCCCTCCGGCGACGAGATCGTCCAGCGTCACCCCGGACGCGGCCTCCAACGGACCGAGCTGGGCGACCGGCACGCCGTCGACGGTCACCACCACCCGCTCGCCCCGCGAGGCCCTGCGGACGACGGCGGCGACGTTGTTGCGCAGCTCCCTGACCCCCACGCGCTCCACCGCTCAACCCTACCCGCCCCCGTAGCACGCGTGTACACAGGCAGCCTGGACGCCCACGATCACGCGGCCCTACGGTGCCGGCCCATGAACTTCGCCTTCTCCGAAGAGCAGGAAGAGCTGCGCCGCATCACCCGCCAGTTCCTCGAGTCGAAGTCGCCGGAGACCGAGGTCCGGCGGCTGATGGACACCGACGACGGCTACGACCCGGCGGTCTGGTCGCAGATGGCCAACGAGCTGGGGCTGCAGTCGCTCACCATCCCGGAGGAGTACGGCGGCCAGGGCTTCACCTACGTGGAGCTGACCGTCGTCCTCGAGGAGATGGGGCGGGCCCTCCTCTGCGCCCCCTACTACGCCACCGTGGTGCTCGCCGCCAACACGCTCCTGCACTCCGGAGACGAGGCGGCCCGCAAGGCGCACCTGCCAGGCATCGCCTCGGGCGAAACCATCGCCACGCTGGCCTTCACCGAGCCCAACGGCAAGTGGGACGAATCCGGCATCGAGGCCACCGCCACTCAGGACGGCGACGGCTGGCGCATCGACGGCACGAAGATGTTCGTGCTCGACGGCCATGTGGCCAACCTCGTGATCGTCGCAGCCCGCACGGCCAACGGCGTCTCGCTGTTCACGATCGACGGCGACGCCGACGGGCTCACCCGCACCGCGCTGTCCACCATGGACCAGACCCGCAAGCAGGCCAGGCTCGAGCTGGCCGCCGTGCCCGGCACGCTCCTCGGCGAGGAGGGCAAGGGCTGGCAGGTGCTCGACCGGGTGCTCGACCTGGCCGCCGTCGGGTTGGCCGCCGAGCAGGTGGGCGGGGCCCAGAAGGTCCTGGACATGTCGGTCGACTACGCGAAGAACCGGGTGCAGTTCGGCCGCCCCATCGGCTCATTCCAGGCCATCAAGCACAAGTGTGCCGACATGCTGCTCGAGGTCGAGTCGGCCAAGTCGGCCGCCTACTACGCCGCGTGGTGCGCCGCCGAGCTCAACGACGAGCTGCCCGAGGTCGCCTGCCTCGCCAAGGCCTACTGCTCAGAGGCGTACTTCCACTCGGCCGCCGAGAACATCCAGATCCACGGTGGGATCGGGTTCACCTGGGAGCACCCAGCGCACCTCTACTTCAAGCGGGCCAAGTCGTCCGAGCTGCTGTTCGGCGACCCCACCTACCACCGCGAGCTCCTGGCCCAACGGCTGGGGATCTGACACTCGGACCAGGTGTGGGACGTTAGTTTGCCGGGGTGGTCTGGCTGTTCGCAGCGCTCGCGGCCATCGCCGTGTTCGCCATCGCCGCCGTCACGGTGGGGCGCGAGGCGTTCCGTCTCGGCCACCAGCCGCCGCCGACGATCTTCGACCTCGACGAAGCCGTGGGCCACGTGGCGGACGACCTCCCGGCGGAGGCGCAGGCCCGGTTGACCTATGACGAGGTGCGCAACTTGATCCGGGCGGAGATCGAGCATCTCGAGGCCCAGGGCGTCCTGGCCCCACCCGGCCAGGAGATCGAGCTCGACGGGGGGGCGACGCCCGACGTGGTGCTCGCCGACGACGAGGCCGTGGCGGTCGTGCTCGGCCGGGCCGAGGCGGCGGGCCTCGACGTCACCGACCAGGACGTCTACCACGTCATCGAGTCGCTGCACGGCTACCTGGCGAGCATCGGGGCCGTCGGGCCCCGGGCGGCCCCGCCGCCCGGCAACGGGCAGGGCGGGTGACCCCTACCCCCCACCTGTTCCGGCGCCGAAGCCTTGCGGTGCTCGCGAAGGAACGGCGCCGGAAGGTCAGGTGGTCGGGCCGCCAACCCCCTCGTCGTCTCCGTCTCGGTCGCGCGTGTTGCCTAGCCAGCTCTCGTAGAGGCCGGCATAGGTGCCGCCGGCGGCGACGAGGTCCGCGTGGCTGCCGCGCTCCACGATCCGTCCCTGGTCGAACACCAGCACCAGGTCGGCGGCCTCGGCGGTCGAGAGCCGGTGCGCGATCGACACCATCGTCCGCCCCTCGGCCAGCCGGGCCAGGGCCTGGGTGAGCGCTCGCTCGGTCTCGGGGTCGACGGCGCTGGTGGCCTCGTCGAGGACCAACAGGCCGGGGTCGCCGAGCTGCGCCCGCGCCAGCGCCACCAGCTGGCGCTCACCGACCGAGAGGCTGCCGCCGCGCTCGCCCACGGGCGTGTCCAGCCCCAGCGGCAGTTCGTCGAGCCACCAGGCCAGGCCCAGGTCCGCGAACGCCTGGCGCGCCTCGTCGTCGCCCGATCCGACGCGTCCGACACGCACGTTGTCGGCCAGGCTGGCGTCGAACAGGAAGCCGTCCTGGGGCACGAGCCGCAGCGCGCGGCGCCGCTCGTCGGGCCGGACCGCGCGCAGGTCCACGCCGCCGAGCCGCACCTCCCCGGTCGACGGGTCGGCCAGGCGGCACAGCAGCTTGGCGAACGTCGTCTTGCCGGATCCGGTCTCGCCCACCACCGCCACCGCGCTTCCGGCGGGCACCCGCACGTCGACGTCGTGCAGCACCGGCACCCCGTCGCGGTACGCGAACCCCAGGCTCGCCACCTCGACCTCCAGTGCGCCGTGGGGGAGCGGCAGGCCCGGCTCGGGCTCCGGCAGGTCGATCGGGGTGGCCAGCACCCCCAGCACCTTGCGCCAGCCGGCGATGGCGATCTGCGTCTGGTCGAGGATCTCCGACAGCTCGGCGATGGGGTTGAGCAGCAGGCCGATGAGGAACAGGAACGCCACGATCTCGCCGACACCCAGCCCCCATCCGGGCCCGTAGGCCACGCCGGCCGCGGCAACGCCCGCGAGCGCCACCGACCCGAACAGGTCGCCCAGCGGGAACATGAGGGCGAAGTAGCGGGCGGCGTCGAGGTAGGCGCGGTACTGGCGGTCGATGGCGGCCCGCAGGCGCGAGCGGCTGCGCTCCTCCAGCCCGTAGGCCTGGATGACGGCGGCACCGGTCACGGTCTCGGACACCTCCGACAGCGACTCGCCCACGCTGGTTCGCACTCGGTCCTGGGCGGCGAGCTGGCGGCGCTGGAGCACCGGCAGCAGCAGCGCCACGGGCACGAACGAGGCGATGGCGATCAGCGTCAGGTGCCAGTCGTAGGCGGCCATCACCCCCAGCGTGGCGACGATCAGGAAGCCGTCGACGATCCACGCCACCGCCCCCCACTCCATGAACTGCGCCAGGGTCTCGATGTCGCTGGTGACCCGAGCCACCAGGGCCCCGCGGCGCTGCTCGTTGTGCTCGGCCATCGACAGCCGATGGATGTGGTCGAAGGCGCGCACCCGCAGCCCCAGCAGGCTGTTCTCCGACGCGCGCACCAGGCGGAGGTAGGTGGCGCGGGTGGCCAGGTAGAGCAGCGCCACGCCGACGGCGGTGACGGCGCAGGCGGGATAGACGAAGCCGGGGCGGAAGGCGGCGTCGTCCGGCAGCCCACGGTCGAGGATCTGCTGGATGAGGACCGGCACCGCCAACTTGCCGGCGGCGGTGGCGAGCGCCATCAGCGCCGTGAAGAGGATGCCCTGGTGCAGCTCCGGCGTGGCCGCTACCCCGCGGCGCAGGACCGCGAGCGCCCCGGCCTCGAGGATGTGAGCCTCCTCGGGAGTCGGTGACGGGTGGGGTCGCTGCTCGTCGCTCGCGCCCGGGGGCGCCGTCTCCGCCAGCACGCCGACCGCGGCGTCGTGCGGGTCCGGCACTCCGACGGCGGTGTCGCGTTCGTCGACGGTCACGCCGCCTCCCGCTCGTAGGCGCGCGCCAGGGCGGCGTAGGCGGGAACCGAGCCGAGCAGCTCCTGGTGGGTCCCGCTGGCGGCGATGTGGCCGCCGTCGAGGAACAGGACGCGGTCGGCCAGCGCGATCGTCGACACCCGGTGGGCCACCACCAACGTCGTGGCGCGGAGCGCGTCGGGGAGGCCGTCGAGGATCTGCCGCTCGACGGTGGGATCCACCGCCGACGTGGCGTCGTCGAGCATCAGCAGCCCGGGGCGGCGCAGCAGGGCCCGGGCCAAGGCCAGGCGCTGGCGCTGGCCGCCCGAGAGGGTGACGCCCCGCTCGCCCAGCTGCTGGTCGAGGCCCGTGGGCAGCCGGTCGACGAAGCGCCGGGCCCGGGCGGCGTCGAGCGCCCAGCGAAGCTCGTCGTCGGAGGCAGGCCAGCCGAGCGCCAGGTTCTCGCGCACGCTGGAGGCGAACAGGAACGCCTCCTGGAACACGAGGGCCACGGTCGAGCGCAGCGACGCCTTTTCGGCGGCGGCCAGCTCCACATCGCCCAGCCGGACCGAGCCGGCGGTCGGCTGGTACAGGTGGGCGAGCAGGTGGCACAGGGTCGACTTCCCCGACCCGGTGGCGCCCACCAGTGCGACCACCTCACCGCGTGTCAGGGTGAGGTCGACACTGGCCAGCACCGGATCGGCGTCCGCCGAGTAGGCGAAGCGGAGGGCCCGCACGTCGACCGCCAACGGGCCCTCCGGCAGCGGCGTACCGGCCCCCTCGGCCGGGGTCGGGCGCGTCGGGGCGCCGAGAACCCCGGCAATGCGGTCCGAGGCGACGACTGCCCGGGGCATCTCCTCGAGCAGGAACCCCACCACGCGCATGGGGAACGTGAGGATGGTGAACAGCGCCATGGCCTGGACCAGCTGCCCGGTGCTGATCACGCCCTCGGACACCCGCCAGGCACCCAGGGCGAGCAGGGCGATCGTCCCGAGGCTGGGCAGGGCGTCGAGGACCGGCTCGAAGGTCGCCCGGAGGCGGCCGACCGCCAGGCGGGCGGTGCGGAGTTCGCGGGCCGCGCCGGCCAGGCGCTCGACCTCGCGGGCCTCGAGGCCCAGGGTCTTCACCAGGAGGGCGCCCTCGAAGGACTCGTGCGCCACGCTGGACACCTCGCCGAGGCGTGCCTGCGTGTGGCCGGCGGGCGCCTCCACCCGGCGGCTGTAGATCTGGTTGAGGATCGCCAGCGAGGGAAACAGCGCCAGCCCCACCAGCATCAGCAACGGGTCGATCAGCGCGAGGCTCACGATCGACAGCCCGATCAGGACCACGACGCCGAGCGACAGCGGGAGGGGCATGATCACCGTGATGGCGCGCTCGACATCGGCATCCGCGTGGGCCAGGAGCTGCC
>JBOGHG010000073.1:0-16434 GCA_050744525.1 Acidimicrobiales bacterium
GGCCTACACCTCCGGCCGGCGGCGACGGCCGCCCGGTTGTGTACGGCATCCCGCCTCGGGGGGCACCAAGCTCATCAGGTCGGCGCAGTTTGACCTCGTTTTGGAGCGAATCGCGCCGGTCGCAACCGTTCCAGTTCATCATCAGCGACCGTTCCACGCAGCAGTTGCTTATGCGCGCGCTACCCAGCCGTGCCGATCGATCGCACCTCGGACGCAAGCGTCGCAGATGCAGCACGCGAGCCAAGATCAGTCCCGTCTTGTAGTTCCAATGAAGCGTCGAGGGTTAGCGCCAGGCAGCTCCTGAAGCAACGTCTTGTACTTCCGGCTGGGCGAACGGCCGCGCTGCTGCTGTGCGTGGTAGTAGCTATCCCAGTGCTCGTATATGTCGAGCAAACGTTTCGATCGCGGTTCGCAGGTCTGTCGGAAGCTTGGGAACTCCGAGCCTTGATGTGGTGCAACGGTTGAGTGCAGTTACGGGGTGATTGGCCCGTGACCAGGAGCAGTAGCTTATCGATCGCTTTCTCACGATACAGATCTGCATCTGCCTGCTTCGATGTACCTGTTCGATACCGCCGGTCTGTCTGCGAAGCCGCAGAGTTGGACTCAAACGCTCTCGATCCGTCCGAGAGTGCCGTGAACCCAGTTTACGACCTCGGCTACCGCCTCTCCATCGGCCTGATCTCGGAAGACATTCATCGCAAACGATCGGCGGTGTGGGCTAGCCGGGCGCGGATTACTCGGTTGACCCATACGGTCGGGCGCCGCCATTTGCGATCAAGTCAAATTTGTCCTCAACGATCGACAGGGTGGCGTCATCCACTAGATCGGGACCTCCACCAGGGAGCAGAACAAGGGACACCATCCCGAATCCGAGGTTGGACACGCGCTGATTCGCTCGACTCAGCCTGTTCAGAGTCCTTGCCACATCGGTGAGTGACTTCGGTGTGACTTTGAAGCTCAGCGTCTTTTTCTGCGCCTGGTATACGTTCCAGCTCGACAAATCGTCGTCGCCCTGCCCGGCGGGGAGCAACATGTCGTGTACTACTCTGTTGCGCTCCTTGTGGGCTGCCTTGGCTGCAATCAGAGCGTCTTCTCCAGCGGTCTGCCACCGATCAGAGACGCCTGAATTGCTCAACATCAGCCGGCAGCCATCTATCAGCTGCTCAATAGATGCAGGGCGTAGATAGAGCCCTAATCCGGCGCCGACAAGTGCGAGGAAGACCTGTCTGCACGACTGCTCAAGAGACACGTCCTCTCTACAGACACGACCGATCGATAGCGACAGTTGATCGCTGGCTTCCAGTCCACTGGGAATGGGCATCTCATAGTCGGCCATAGGGCGCATCCTGGTATTCGCGGCATCCTGCCATGGCCACGCGCGGACGGAGGAGGCCACGACTTGTCCACAGTGTCGCACCGCTCGCCCTACATGTGCGGGCCATATCGGCGGAACGCGGCACGAGTGGCCGGCCGACGGCCTCGGTGTCGGGACAGCGCCCCGTGCCATCGCGCGTCCATCGCGCGACCAGCAGCGAACACCCACAGCCGCCCCGATCCGCTCAGCCGCCAAGGACCTGGCGTTCCGTGTCCGGCTTCGTCAGCCATCCGTCGGCCGGACAAGGCTCGTGCGGTGCTCCCGCCGCCCCCTGAGAGGAGGCCGCGGCCGTGTGCCACCTGTGTGCCAGATCGAGCAGCAAGCCGGGCGGACCAGCGGTCACAACCCGAGAGAGCACCGTCGGCGCGGTGGGCCTGCGTACGCAGGAGTCCATGAGCCGCTGCGCATGGACGCGTAGCGCCATGCTGGGACCGAGCGCGCGACCGGTCGCAATCCCTGACGATGTGCATGCCTGACGTGGTCAAGGCACACGGTGTCATCGAGTTGCCCCCTCCGGGTTCGCTGGCGTGGTCCGCCCCCGTCACTATGACCTTGCGCATCGAGCCGACCGGGCACGCGTCTACGAGCAGGTACTCACCGAAGGAACCGACGACGACGTCCGCCTCTATGTCGTGCTCGCGGAGCTCGTCGACTTGTGCCAGAACTTGTGTTGCCGCACCACGTCCGCCGCGGATGGGCGCGATGGCTCGACGCGCGGCGCGGCGCGGCGTCATTGTGGCGTGCTGAGTCGCCTGCAGGAGCAGGCCGGTCGGATCGTCACTTCGCTCCCGGAAGCTGACGGGTTCGCCCTCGCCGGCGACGCCGGGCTGGATGCCACTCGGGTCGTCGACGCCCTCGGCGGTTGGGGCCATGCCTATACCAACTTCTTGTTGGCCGTCGCCGCGCTCGAGCCGGTTGGCCACATCGCTGCGGCGATGACGCCGTGCATGCGGCTCTACGCCTACCTCGGCCAGCAGCTGGCCGCCCACACCCAGCCCGACGGTCCGTATCGCGAGTGGGTGGAGACGTACTCGAGCGCGGAGTTCGAGGCTCTAGCGCGACGTCTGGAGGCTCTGCTGGACCGCTACGGAAGTGATCACGACCGCCTGGCTGTCCTGTATCACCAGGCGATGGAACTCGAATTGTGGTTCTTCGACGCCGCCCTCCATTGGGAGAAGCCATGACCGCGGATGCATTGTTGACACGCCACGCGGCCGCTTGGCAGGCGGCCACCGTTCACCCGTTCCTCGCGGGCGTGCGGGACGGGTCGGTGCCCCCGGACGCCTTCGACCGTTGGCTGGCCCAGGACTACCTGTACGCGCAGGCCCTGGTGCGTGCCCAGTCCCGCATCGTGGCCGCGGCCCCGTTCGCCGACGTCGGTCTCCTCGCCGGGGGCGTGGTCGCCGCCGTGGGGGAGCTCGGCTGGTTTGAGGCGATGGCGGCTCGGCGCGGCCTGGCCCTCGCCGCCCCCATGCACCCGGCGAATCGGGCCTACTGCGACTTCCTGCTGGCATTGACCTACGCCGCCTACCCGGCCCAGATCACCGCCATCTGGGCGCTGGAACGCACGTACCTGGAAAGCTGGGAAGGCGCCCGCCCAGGCGCTCAGCCCTACCGGGAGTTCGTCGAGAGGTGGACCACCGACGGCTTCCGGTCCTACGTCGGCGACCTCCAGGCTGCGGTCAATCGCCAGCTCGAAGCCTCCGTCGGCGAGCCGGCACGAGAAGCTGAGGACGCCTTCCGCTGGGTGACTCACCACGAGCGAGGCTTCTGGGACATGGCGATGTCGGGTTAGACCGGACCGGGATCCAGCTCAGGTAGCGTCCGCCCGCACACGCGGGAGCTCGGACAACGGGCTGAGACGGCGCTCGACGGCACGCTGGCCGCAGGAACCTGCTTCGGGTAGTGTCGGCGAAGGGAGCGTGATGCCGAGGGCGACCGGCGGCGAACGATAGAGGTTGGTGGGTAGCGGTAGTCACCGGTCATGGGCTCCCCCTCGTTGCGGTCGCTCGACGAGTGCCACTGACCGCCGGGTGGGGGTGGCCGGTCGACGTTGACCCCTTCGAGGGGTCACGTCGTGTGCTGGTTGATGAAGGTGACAGAGTGGCGGATCGCCTCAGCCGGCCAGCTGTCGTGGTCGCCTTCCCAGAACATGAGCCGCTTCTTGGGGCCGGGGATGGCATCGAAGAACGCGTGGCCACCGTCGGTGGTGAAGACCTCGTCTTGGGTCATGTTGAGCATGAGCACCTGGGGATGCCCGAGCCTTGATGCGGCTTCGAGGAGCATCGCTCGCAGGGGAGGATCATCGATGCCGCCCCCGGTTGGGATGCCACCGACGCCGAACACCGCTGCCTTGATGGTCGTGATCGAGACGACCGTGGGCGCGCCGAAGATCATCCCCATCGAGAACCCGACGTAGGCCAAGGCCGCGCCGATCGACGAGAGCGCTTCGGCTGTCTTCCGCCAGCCGGCCACCATCTGACCGGCCGTACTCGAGTGCCATCGCGGTGGCACACCGTCGCTCGCCGCCGGCGGCTTGCGCTCGCCGTGGTCGACGGCGTCGATGCAGACGACGGCAAGACCCGTTCCCTCGGCATAGGTGCGGGCCAGGCGAACGAATCGCTCGCTGTCCTTGCCGCGACCTCCGCCGTGCCCGAACAGCAGCAATCCTCTCGCGTCACCAGGGTCGTACAGCCGGCCCGGGACCTCATCGTTGTCGATCCGCTCCTCGCGCACGAGCGGATGCTACGGAGTCGCGAAGGATCCTCTCGGCCCAACGGCGCGCCACACTGCCCCACAACGCTCAGTGAGCGATATCCGCCGAGCCCTCGACACGGTCATGGAAGGAAGCCGTCGTGCTGAGAGGATCGTTTCTCACACTGGAGAACGTCTGAGTACGAGGACGCGGGCCTGCCAAAGCGGTGTCGAGGGAGGAGCATCATGAGGGTCGTCGTGATGAACCACGTCACACTTGACGGGGTCATGCAGGGCCCCGGCCGGGTCGACGAGGACACCAGGGACGGCTTCGTCCGGGGAGGCTGGGCGACTTCTAGGAGTGACGACCTCGTGCGCCAGGCGATGGGCGAGAGGATCGCGGCTGGGGGCGGCTTGGCAGGATGGCTGTTCGGGCGGCGTACCTATGACGAGCTGCTCGGCCACTGGAACTCCGTCCCCGACAGTCCCTTCGCCGAGGCGCTGAACAACGCGCAGAAGTACGTGGCCTCGACGACGCTCCGAGAGCCCCTGGCATGGCCAAACTCGGCACTGCTCGGCGCGGCTGCCGTCAAGGCTGTCGCGGGCATGCGGGACGAGCCCGGTGGCGTCTTGGGCATCATGGGCAGCGGCGTGCTGATACAGGCCTTGCGACGCGGGAGACTCATCGATGAGTACCTCCTGATGATCCACCCGATCGTCCTCGGATCCGGACGCCGGCT
Source organism: Acidimicrobiales bacterium (assembly GCA_050744525.1). Classification (GTDB taxonomy): domain Bacteria; phylum Actinomycetota; class Acidimicrobiia; order Acidimicrobiales; family VFJN01; genus DASQUK01. The sequence continues at coordinate 4,810 of JBOGHG010000073.1, forward strand.
GTTCCCGGACGGCCCGCCGGCCGAATTGACGCTCGTGGACACCAAGACATCGTCCAGTGGGGTGATCCTTGCGACCTACGAGGCCGCATAGCGGGAGGATCCGACCGGTCGCTGCGCCAAGCCGAAGCCAGGCTGGACGGAACGGTCGGCCCGTCGAGCGTCCCAGAACCTCGGCCGAGCGGGGCCGAACGCCGTGCCACCGATCGCCGGCTGGAGGTCAGTGATCGTGCGACGCTGCCCAAAGGCGATTGCTCACTTTGGGTGGTTGCGGCGGCCGGGACCTTTGCACGGCGCTGGGCGGTCGGCGTTGGGTACTGAGAAGCCGGGTTCAGCTGCGTCCCTGGGCTGGGCACGCCGGGTGGCAACGAAGGATCTCGCGCCCGCCGAAGCGGGTCGTGGTGCCGGCGCCGATTTCGACTCGGGTGCCGCAGCGTTCGCACCGTCCCGCCACCCGGTTCTTGGGTGCGTCGCCGCCGGCGGTTGGGGTCGTGAACAGGTCGAGCTGTGCGTGTCCGCTGGACCGGTTTGTTCGGGATGCCGGCCTCGGTGGGCCCGATCGGTTCGGTGTAGTTATCGGTTCGTGTCGCCGGGGGCCGCGCGGTGTGGGGAGGTGCCCGACCGATTCGGTGACCACGGTGGGTTCCAGTACCGGTGTCACCGCTCCGTGCGGGCGGTCGTGGAGCGGGCAGGTGCCCTGGTGCGGAGGGGGCAGCGATCGCCCGTCAGTTTCGGTGGGGGTGAGTGCGGCGAGGTCGTTGTCTTCCCACCAGCGCACCATGCGGAGGTGGATGGGTGGGAGGGTGCCGTGCAGGAGGACGGCTTCGTGGCGGCGCATTTGGCGGATCACGTGGGCGGGGACCAGGTCCTCGCGTTGGAGGTGCTCGGACACGGTGCGGTGTCCGCCGCCGGTGTCGGCCGACCAGCCCCGCTGCGCGACGTGCTGGGTCCCGGTGACCCGTGACAGGTAGTCGAGGGTGCTGGGGTCGTCGGTGCCGTTGAAGATGATCTTGGAGCGGTGGCCGCCCAGTACGGCGTCGGCGAGGCTGCCGTAGCGGTGGTTGATCTGGGAGCGGGACTGCCAGCCGGTGACGAACATCCCGCCCAGGCCGGCGATGGTGGAGACCTCTTCGGGCAGCCATTGCAGCTCGAGTTGGCCGGCCTCGTCGATCACGATCAACAGGGGCTTGGAGAGCTTTCGGCCGGCGATGTCCCAGGCGTGGATCTGCTCGCGCAGATCGCCCAGTAGGCCGCCGAGGACCGGGGCGAGGCGGGCGAACTCGGTCGCTGGCGCGGTCAGGTACAGGGTGTTGGCCCGGCCCTGGGGGCCGTCCATCAACCAGTCGAGGTCCAGGTAGCGGGGGGTGTGGTCCCAGCTCTCGTCGGACCAGTAGGCGGCTCGGGGGTCGAGCGAAGCTGAGTGGGCGACGGAGGGTTCGGTCCAGGCCTCGAACGCCAGCCGGGCGGTGGCGTAGATCGAGGCGCGGATGCGGGGGTCTTCGCCTTCGAAGGCCATGAGCTTGGTCATGGCGTCCTTGGCCAGCAGCCGCACCTCTAGCGGCCGGGTGTCGTCGAGGCCGAGGCGGATCAGCTGGTTGACGGTCGGGTCGGTGATGCCCACGTGCATGAAGGCCCAGGACGCCAACCGTCCGATCGTCAACGGCTCCCGCTCGCCAGCGCCCTCGGTGGGGGGCAGTTGGGAGAGGCCGGCCAGGCACATGTAGGCGCTCGTCAGCGTTTCGCCGTGGGAGGCCCAGAAGTCGCCACCGGTCACCCCGTTGCGGGGGATGGCCTGGGCCAAGGCCCGGCCTGCGCGCAGGGCCCCGGAGGTGGTGGTGACGTCGCGCAGCGGGGTCCAGCGGGCGGTCGGCAGCCGGGTCACTCCACCGGGGTCGAACACCGCCAGCTCGCCGCGGCGGGCACGGGCGGCGGCGGTGGCGTCGTACAGGTCGCGTTTGACCGACAACGCGACGACGGGGCCGTCCCAGCCGATGATCCCCGCCGATGCGAGCACGGTCTTGCCTGATCGGGTCGGGCCGATCAGGGCTACCGATCCTCGGTCCCCCTGGACTCGCGCCGCCCGACCGCGGGCGGGGTGGCGTTGGCGGTCCTCGGTCGCCAGCAGCGGTCCCCGGGGGGCGAGGCGGCCCAGCAGCAGGCGACCGGTCGGTGGCACCGAACCCGCCACGACCAGCGGCCGCACGTCCCGCCGCCGGGCCACCCGGGCATCCGCGGGGACACCGAACAAGGCGCGAGACGGCGACGACCAGCGCCGCCAGACCCACACCCCACCGGCAACCAACCCGGCCATCGCAACGGCGGTGAGGACGGTGCACGCCCAGTAGAGGGCCGGACCCGGCAAGCCGCGGGCGTGCCCTGCCCATGCCTCGGTGGGGTTGCCCGGCGTCGACACGAGACGGCCAGCGACCGTCAGCCAGTCGCCGATCCCGCCGGAAACGGAACCTCCCGACACGGTGGCCGCTAGCCGGGCGCCGGCCCAGACGACGACGCCGGCGCCGAGCGCCAGGGCGCCGAGCACGACGAGGACGAGTTCCCCGCCGCCCCAGGGTGGCTCCCGTCGGGGCGTCGGCGTCAGCGGACCCATCGCCCGCGCCCTCCGTTCCTGGGCTGGGGGTAGGCAAGGTCGGCCACGGGCGAGTTCGGGACGTAGTCCGGGCCCAGACCGGGGACGAGGCCGGGGAGGTCGGTTTCGGACGCTCCTTGCATCCCCACGGATGCAAGGAGCACCCCATGAACCTCTACCACCGGATCGACGACGGCTACCGGCGTCTCCGCGGTCGCCCCCGCCCGGGCTGGCTCACCGAAGTCTTCGCCGGTGACCTCGACGACGCGGTGACGATCATCCGCCGCGACCAGCCCGACTCCACCGACTCCGATCGCCTCCTGAGCGCGCTGATCCAGGTGGGCCGGGAGGAGCCCGACGCGTTGACTATCGCCCTGCACGCTCTCGCCCCCAAGCTGCGGACCCGGTTGGCACGCACGGTCACCGACGACTACCGCAGCGACGTGTTGACCGACCTCGCATTCGTGTTGCTGGACGGCTCTCTCGACGGGCCGCGACTGGCCGCTCGAGTGGTGAACCGGGCCCACAGCCGAGCCCACAAGGCCGTCCAACGGACCCGCCTCCACGGGACCGTGAACGTCACGACGGTGGCACCCCGGGGCCCCGAGCATTTCAACCGCCTGCAGGCGCACGACGAGGACATCGCGGCGACCGTCGCCCGGCGCGTCGACCTCGCCCGCTTCCACGTTGCGGTCCAGACAGCGATCGACCGAGGTGACCTCAGCGAGCTCGCGTGGGCCGCGTACTGTGACCACCGGCTCCGTCGCGTGCTCGACCCCGACGCCCGGGTCTGCTCCGGCCACGAACGCATCACCGCCAGCCGCACAGCCCGCAAGCTCATCCCGCTCATCGACACCTACCTGCACGCGGCCTGACCCACCCCTGGACCACGCCGATCGCGACGTGGACGAGTCGCTGCGAGGTGGCGAGGAGTAACCGCTGACCTGTGCCCACCGGCTTGGTCACCGCACCGAATGGGCCAGTTGCGCCCGGCCGCGTTCAGGACGGCCCGATCCCGACGTCTGTGATCGCCCGCGGTGCCCGGACCAGAGGAACGTCAGCCAGTTCTCTTCCCAGTGCGATGCGGACGGTCCAGTTCTGATCGTCGCACGCCCAGCTGTTGAGGTCGTGACCGTCGGGGGGTCCGATCACGGTGAGCTCGAGTCCGTCGCCGCGGAGGAGCTGGCCAAGGTGTTCTCCCCACCGCCGGCCGGCGGGGTCGGCGTCGATGACCGCAACGAGGCGTTGGTGATGCCGGTCGGCGTGGTGGGCGAGCCGGGCGGCCACCACGCGGTCGGGGGCTTGGGAGCCGAGGATGCCGACCGCCGCGTAGCCACCTTGGGCAGCGGTGAGGGCGTCGGGGATCCCCTCGCACACCAGGAGCAGTCCCGCTCGCCCCTGACCGCTGGGTTGTCGGGTCCAGGCCAGGCGGGGGTTGGTGCCCAACGCGGCCGCCGGGTTGTCGTACTTGGAGTCGTCGCCGGGGGCGAGGTAGCGGGTCTGCACGTAGGTGAGGTGGCCGTCGGGGGCCAGCACCGAGAACGTGGCGGCGGTCGAGGTTCCGTGCGGGAGGCCGCGGGGTCGGCGCATCAGCTGCCGTCCTGGGTCGGCGCCGACGCGGTTGGCGCGGATCGTGTCGTCGTTGAACCCTCGCTCGTGGAGCCAGTCGCGGACCCGTCGACCGGTCGGGGTCCACAGGATGCGTTCGCACGCCTGGACGTAGCGAACAACGGCGGGAGCCAGCGGCACCACCGCCGGGAGGGTGGGGCGGGGTTTGCGGGTGATGGGCGGAAGCGGGCGGTCGGGGATCATGCCGGCCCGGTTGGCGAGCCAGTCGATGGCCTCGCCGCGTGTCATACGCTGGGTGGCAACGACCAGGTCGATGGCGTCGCCGCGGTGGGTGTCGTCGCCGGACCAGCAGCGCCAGCGTTCGTGGCCCCGGTGGTCGGTGTGCATGGTGACCGAGGCGTGATGGTCGGCATGATCGGGGACAGGGCAGTGCCAGCGTCGGCCCCGGATGGCATGGGTGGCGGGCTGGGCCAGTTCGTCGAGCAGCCGGGCGAGGTCGGTGCGGGCGACCACGTCCTCGATGGCCCACCGTGGACGCCGCTGCCCGCGGTCGGTCACGTGGTCATAGCCCCGTCCGTGTCCGCGGCCAGCCTTTCGGCGGCGGTGAGCACGGTCTGCACGACCGCGCCTCGGCGCTGCAGCCGCCACAGGGCTCGACCGCGTACGAGCTGCCCACACCAGGCTCGTTCCCGTTCGGAGAGCCCGAACATCTCCCCGGCGACCGGGACCTGGTCGGGGGGCTGGCGGAACACGATGCGGGTCTGGACATCGGAGAGGAGCCCGGCGGCGATCTTGGCCACCGAGGTGCCGTCGTCCGCTTGGGCGGTGAGATCCGCGGGGCGGTGGCAGACCAGCCAGGTGGCCACGCCGTAGGTGCGCGACAGCTTCAGGGAGCCTTGGAAGTGACGGGCGCCGTAACGCACCGCGGCCCACGCCTCGTCGATGACCTGCAGCACCCGCCGCTGCGAGTCGCGCTGCAGCGCCGTGGCGAGCCAGGACGTGGCGGCGAGCATGACGAGCGGGAGGGCTTCGTCGTCGCCGTAGACCGCGGACAGGTCGATCACGAACCCGGGCCCGCTGTCCCAGTCGACGTGCACCGAGGTGGGGGCGTCGAACATGCCCGCCAGGGTCCGGGTCAGCAGCTTGTCGAGCGCGAAGGCGACCGGGGCGACGGCCTGGGCGAGCTCGAGTGGGGTGCGCCGCGACAGCGCCACGAGCTCCTCGGCGGGGTCGCCTATGGTGGAGGCCACGTCAGCGAGGGTGAATGGCCGGCGGGTGTGGGCCAGGCTGGCGACGGCCCAGCCCAACACGGCGTCTTCGGTGGGGTCGAGGGGCCGGCCGAGCACACCGGCGACAAGCGCGGTGGCGAGGGACTGGCGGTGGACAGTCTCGGTGGGATCTCCGCGGTGGTCCATGGGGTTCAGGCGGTCGGTGCCGCCGGGATGCAGCCGGATCACGGGGAGCCCGTGGCGGCCGGCGAATGGCTGGTACTCGCCTTTGGGATCGAGGATGGTCACCATGCGGCGGGGGCCGTAGACGGCGAGCTCGCGGCCCAGGAAGGCCTTGACCAGGGCGGACTTGCCGCTGCCGATGTCACCGGTGACGACCACGTTCGGGTTGGTCAGGACCCCGGTCTGGTAGAGCTCGAAGGGGTCGAAGAAGAAGCCCGATCCGCCGCCGGTCACGTTGACGCCGATGTAGGGGCCGCGTGCCCCCACGCCGGTGTCGGTGTGGCAGGGGTACACGGAGGCGAGGTGGGCCATGGTGGCTCGGTGCCGCTCGAGCCGGAGCCCCGCCGAGGACCGCCAGGGTGCCGGGACACGATCGTCGGGGTGGCCGCCATGGGGATCCGTCTGCCGTCTTGTCATGGGGTCGCTTTGCGGGTGACGGCGCGGCCGAGCGGCAGGGCGGCCGCCCAGCCGCGGTCGTGGCGGGCGTCGAGGGGGCGCAGGTCCAACAGGCTCTGGGCCGCGGCCTGTTCAACATCGGCGCAGTCGTCGTCGAGCTGGTCGAGGGTGGGGGCGGTGACGGTGACGACGCCGACGAAGCTGAACTCGGCGTGGCCTTCGGACAGCTCCCGTTCCCGGGCCTCGGCGTCGGCCAGCCGTTTGCGTTCGCGGGCGTTGACCCGGAAACCCTTGCGGGCCTTGAGGTCGCCGTCGGCCTCGCGGGCCATGACCTCCCGGTCGGCGGCGCGGGCGGCGCGGCCCATGGGAACGGGTTCGAGGACGACGGTGACCGTGCGCAGGCAGTGGGTCTCGACCAGCAGCCCGGCGAGCCAGTCGGCGCCGACGGGGAGCCGGGGCCAGCCGGCGATCCAGTAAGAGCGGTGGTAGGCCCCGTCGATACGGACGTGACCCCAGTCGGCTTCGACGGCCATCGGCCCCCAGTCCAATGCTCCCCGCCGAGTCGCCGCCGCCAGCGAGCGGGTCAGCGTGGTGACGTGTGCGGCGCGGCCCGGGTCGGAACGGACCCGGACGGCGGCGGACAGCTCGACCGGGCTGAGGGGCCCCTCGACGGACAGGCCGGCGGCGTCCAACCGGGGGCCGAACAGGCGCAGCTCGTCGGCCAGGGTGTCGACGGCGGTGGTCAGCCGGGAGCGGCTGGTGCGCCGCGCCCGAACCTGGCGCTGGTCGACGGTGACGGCCACCAGGACGTCGTGGGCGGTGGTGACCGGTGCTTGCTCGTCCACCAACGCCATGTAGTCGGCCACGGCCGCCTCCTTGCTGCGGGTGCCTATCCCGATGGAGTCGAGGAAGGCCCGGTGGTCGTCGCTGGCGACGGGATGGGACCATTCCTGCCAGAGCACCTGGGAGACCGGTGATTGCTCGCGGGCGAACGGGGACAGCGCCGCACCCCACCCGGTGAGCATCGCGTCCTGCTCGCCCGGTGACGCCAGGGGGAAGCCCTGCCCGCGGACCCGGAGCACGGCGGTGACGGTGCCCGCGGTGCGGTCCCGCACCACCGCGAACCCGCTGTCGGGCGGTTCCCAGAGCTCCAAGCCGTGCAGCACCTGGGGGAGGGCAGCGCTGGTGTTGTCACCGAGCAGCGGTGGGCGGACCCAGCGGGCCGTGCCGAGCCGGCGGGCGGTGAGCAGCTGGATCCCGGGGACGAGGCTGTCGGCCAGCGGCGTGCCGCGCCAGCGGCCGAACGCCAGCCCGCACCCGGCCACGGGACCGATCAGACCGACCAGCGGCGGCAGCGGGCTCTGGAGGACGAGGGCAAGAAACAGGACACCGGCAACGACGGGGACGGCTTGGCGGGCGGCGAGTCCGAGTAGCAGGCCGGGGCGGTGAGCGTCGGCGAACCGGTAGGTCCGCACGTCGCTCACGAGTCACCCCATTGTTCAGGGTCGTGGTGGTCGTCGCCGCTTGTCGGGGCGCGGGCGGTATGCGGCGGTGGTGCCGGCGCGGCCCGGGCAGCACGCTGTGGCCCACGGCGGGTGGGCGTCGTGTCGGTGGCCCCCGGCGGCGGGGTGCTCTCGGCTGATCGTGAGGCGTGGCCGCCGCTGGTGCTGTGGACGCCCGTGCCCGCCGGTGAGGCGCGGTCTGGTTGGTGGCCTGACAGCCCGGCGATCCCGCCCCGTGGTGTGGCGCCTTGGACGCCGGCCTGGCCGGCGACGACCCGCGTCGCCGTGGACGCGGCGCGGGTTGTGGCGAGGCCCTTGACCATCAAGGCGGTGTGCGCGGCGGTCGTGGCGCTGCGGCCCCACCCACCGGCGACGCCAGCACCGACGGCGGCAGCTTCGACGGTCGGCATCAGCTTGTAGAGCACGAGCGGGGTGACCGCGGCGATCACAAAGCACACGAACCCGGTCATCAAGGTGGCCACTGCGGCGGCGCCGTCGTTGATGACCGCCTCGGCGTCGGGGTCGCCGGCGGGGTTGGCGACGAGCTTCACCGCCACCACCAGGGTGACGACGATGGCCAGCTTGGAAACCACCAACGCCACGGTGAGATGGACGAGTTTGCGGGCCGACCCGCGAAACACCGGCAGCACGTTGGCGGACCACACGATGGGCGCCAGGGCGGCGGCGACGTAGATCAGCGCCGAGCGCATCAGCAACGACACGACCAACCCGATCAGGCCCAGGAACCCGAAAAGCAGGCACAAGGGACCGACGAAGGTGGTGCTCAACGGTCCGGTGGTGGTGGCCACGACCACCATGGCTTCGAGCATGGCGACCAGGTCCGGTCGGCCGATCTGCCACACCATGGCCGAGGCCTCGTCCACCACGCCGACGAGCACGTCCAGGACCGTGAGGGTGAGCGCCGAGGCGACGATCGCCCGGATCCCTTCCTTGACGGCGTCGCCGATCTGCTCGGGCCGGCCCGCCAGCGCCGCCTGTGTCGCCGAGGCGAGCATCATCGCCACCGTGACCGCCAGGGCGATCACTCCGACCTGGGCGGCGAGCTCGTTGCGGAACCACCCAGCGGTGACCCGCGGGGTCGTGCCCGAGTCGAGCACCGACCACACCCACTCGATCAATAACGCGAGCCCGTTGGCGAGCCACGTGTAGATGCCGGTCGTGACCTTGTCCCACGCCCAACCCGCCACCGCGCCCGCCGCGTCTGTCACGAACCCGAACAGCGAACCGAGGCCGCCGATGACCCAGTCGAACATCAGCCGCCCCCTGCGGCGGCCGGCCACCCGGCCACGTCGACCAGCTCGTCGACCGAGGCGATCGGTGCTTCTGTGGCCAGCGCCGGGGTCGGTCCCGGCAGGGCCGCCCAACCGTCGATCCGCCAGTCATGGTCCTCCCACGCGAGATCGACGGTGACGGTGCGCCACGCCTGGCGTGGCGCACCCCGTCCCGGCACCGCGATCACCAGGACCGACCACACCTCCACCCGGCACCTCGAGTCGTCGGCGGTGACCACGTGAGCGGTCAGCGGCAACTCGCTGAACACCACCGACCCCCGTGTGACCCCGGCGTCGTCGAGCTCGCCGGTCATCTCGTCCAACTGGGCCGCCGAGTCCGCTGCCAGCGCCGGCCCGTAACGCCCGGTGGCCAGGGCTTGGATCATGTCGGTGCGGCTGATGAACCCGGCCCGGGCGATGTCCCCGGTGAGCCGCACCGCCGAGATCGCCGCGCCACGGGCACCGGCCGGGTTGTGCGACCAGCCCTGGGGCACCCCGTCGACGACCGTGCCGGGACCCGGGCTCGCGTCGGTGATAGCGATGGTTGCCGCGTCCCTGTGCTCGCCGGCCGGCCTGGATCCGGTATCGGGTGTGGATCCGCAGGTCCGCAGGCCGATCAGCACGGCCACGATCCCGCCGACCGCCAACACCGCGAGGTGGGCGGGGCGCATGTCAGGTGGCGTTGTAGACGGTGGTGGCGATGGTGTGCGCCAGCCCGGCGATCATCGCCGCGCCGATCCCGCCCAGCAGCCACTTCCGGCCGGCAGAGGACGCCGTGTAGCTCGAGCCGAAGTGGCCGACGCCGGTGGCCACGCCGCCGATCATCAGACCCGCCACCGCGGCGGCGATCGCCGCGTACTTCAGCCAGCGGCATCGCGCCAGGGCTCTCTCTCGGCCAGGCCATCCACGGCGCGAACATCACCGTGGACGAGCAAGGCATCGAAAGCCGCCGCCGCCACCGGCCTCGGCTTCGCCGCGTCCGGCCCGCCGACACCCGACGCCACCATTCGTGCCGACCGCCCGTTCCTCTACGCGATCGTCCACCAAGCCACCGGGCTTATCCTCTTCAGCGGCCACATCGCCGACCCAGACGAGAAGTTCACTGTCGAGGAAGCCGAGGCGATCGTCGAGTCCGGTGAGATCCCCGACGAGCGGCCCGAGGACGCGCACGACGTCCTCGGCACCTTCGAAACCGTGCACGATCCACAGCTCCGAGCGGCTACACCCGACACCGTCGACGAGCTTTTCGAGCTCCTCGAGCGACGGCATCGGCTCGTGATGAGCGGCCGGCCGGACAAGCGCCCCGGGCAGTTCAAGGAGCGCCCCAACCAGACGGGCTCCTACATCTTCGTGGCGCCCGCGCTCGTCGAGGGGACGTTGGTCGAAGGCTTCCGGCGCCTCGCCGACCTGCCGCCGGGCTTCGCCCGCGCCGCGTACGAGCTCTTCCTCATCTCCGAGGTCCACCCCTACGACGACCGCAACGGCCGTGTGGCTCGTGCCGCGATGTGCGCGCAGCTCACCGCCGAAGGGCTGGCGCGGATCGTCATCCCGATCGTCTTCCGCAACGAGTACCAGACTGCGCTCCGCAACCTCTCCCGTGAGGGGCGCTGCGACCTTTACGTACGAACCCTCGCTCACACATGGCGTTGGACCGCCGCGATGCCCTGGCAGGACCGGGCTGCGGTCGACGGCTATCTCGTGGCCACCAACGCTCTCGTCGACTCCACCGACGCTGAGCGCACCGGCGTCCGCTTGGAGCTCCCATGACGCCCGACGCGCGCACTTCGCCCGTTTCCTAGCCTGGACCGCACATGCCCCGACCGCAGATCGTCATCGAGAACCCGATCCTGAACACGCCGTACGCCGCGCCCGCGCGCCACTTCCGGTTCGATGACGACGGGATCACTGATGAGGTGGTCGCGGGCCGACGATCGTCCTCATACTTCATGCCCATCCCCAAGGCGAAGAAGAAGGGCGGCCAACTCGCCTTCGACGAGTGGACGGGCGACCGCATCGAGGAGAACCGCCTCATAAACCAGATCCGCGAGCGGATCGATCGCTGGCGCGACCTGGGCTGGCCGGGCGTGACACCGACGACGCGAGGTCTCCTCGAGCACTGGACCAACACCGAACGCGAGCGGCGACTGTTCTTCTGCCAGATCGAGGCCCTCGAGACCGCGATCTACCTGACCGAAGCGGCCAAGAACCTCGGCGACGCGTGGATCGAGAACGAACTGCGCACCTTCGCCGAGGATGCCAACCCCGGCCTGTTCCGCATGGCCCACAAGATGGCCACGGGCACGGGCAAGACCGTCGTCATGGCGATGCTCATCGCCTGGCACACTCTCAACAAGGCCGCCCACCCGCAGGACCGCCGGTTCAGCGACGCGTTCCTGATCGTCGCACCCGGGATCACGATCCGCGATCGCCTTCGGGTCCTTCTGCCGTCCGACCCCGACAACTACTACCGGCTGCGCGACATCGTCCCCGCTGAACGCGTCGGCGACCTGGGCCGGGCGAAGATCGTCATCACCAACTTCCACGGCTTCCAGCTGCGCGAGAAGGTGAAGGCGCCGAAGCTCACCAAGGAGCTTGCCGGCCAGCGCCCCGGCGTGTTCACCGAAACGCCCGACGAGATGGTCCGCCGCGTCACACGCGAGCTGGGCACCAAGCGCAACATCGTCGTGATCAACGACGAGGCCCACCACTGCTACCGGCGACGCGTCGGTGCCGACGACGGTGAGCTGCCGGTGCTGAGCGGTGAGGACAAGCGCGAGGCCGCCAAGCGCGACGAGGAAGCACGCGTGTGGCTCACCGGCCTGCAGGCCATCGCC
>JBOGHG010000074.1:0-16157 GCA_050744525.1 Acidimicrobiales bacterium
ATCGAGCGACGGTGGGGGGCTCCGGCAGGAGCCTCTGCCCCCCACACCCCCCGCCGCCGAGCGCGCGGCAGGTTGGTCGTTCATAGGAACTGCACCGCGGTCACTGGTCCTCGTCTGTGCGGTTATCGGGCTGTTGTTCGCCGCACCGCTGCTGTACCTGATCTGGCGCAACGTGACCGGTGAGGAGGACCTGGCCGACCTGTACCTGTCCCGAGCCACGCTGGTCCCGCTGCGCAACACGTTGGGACTGGCGGTCGCCACGTCGCTCTCCACCGCGGTCGTGGGCACCGGACTCGCCTGGCTCACGACCCGGACCGACCTGCCGCTGCGCCGCCTGTGGGCGGCGCTCGCCCCGCTGCCGCTCGTCTTCCCCTCGTTCGTCGGCGGGCTGGCGCTGATGGCGGCGGTGTCGCGCGGCGGCCTGCTGGACGCGCCCCTGGCATGGGTCGGGGTCGAGGCCACCCGCCCCGAGGGATTCTGGGGGGCCTGGCTGGTGTTGACGCTGTTCACCACGCCCTACGTGCTGCTGCCCGTGGCGGCGCGGTTGGTGGCCCTGCCGCCCTCCCTGGAGGAGAGTGCCCGCCTGCTGGGCCGGCGCCCGTGGCCGGTGTTCCGCACCGTCGTGCTGCCGCAGATCGGCGGAGCCATCGGCGCCGGGGCGCTGCTGGTGTTCCTGTACACGGTGAGCGACTTCGGCGTGGTGGTCCTGCTCCGCTACGAGACGCTCACGCGGGCGATCTACACCAACCGCCTGCTCGACCGCGACCAGTCGGCGGCGCTGAGCCTGCTGCTGGGGGTCGTGGCGTTGGCGGTGGTCGCGGGGGAGCGGACCCTGGCCCGACGCCGGCATCGCGGCACGCTCGAGGCGGCCCGAACCGCCCGGCCTCTGCGGGTGCCTCTGGGGCGCTGGCGGTGGCCGGCGCTGGCGGCCGTCCTCGCGTGGGTGGCGCTGGCGCTGGGCGGCCCGTTGGCGTCGCTCGGGCTGTGGGCGTGGCGCGGGCTCACCGGCGAGACCAGCAGCCTCGCGTCCGGCGACCGGGGGCTCGGGGACCTGGTCGAGCCGGCGCTCAACACCGCGGGCATCAGCCTCGTCACCGCCCTGGTGGCGATCGCGGTGTTGCTCCCGCTCGCCTACCTGTCCGCCCGCCACCGGGCCCGGGCGGCCGACCTGGCCAACGGGTTGGTGGCGACCGGGTTCGGCCTACCGGCCCTGGTGGTGGCGCTGTCCCTGGTGTTCTGGAGCCGCCAGCTGCCCGAGGCCTGGGGCCTGTACCAGAGCTTCACGATGCTGGTGTTCGCGTACGTGGTGCACCTTGGTGCCCAGTCGCTGCGGGCCGCCCAGGTGGCCGTGGGGTCGGTGCCGCGCCGGCTGGACGAGTCGGCGCGCATGCTCGGCGCCGGTCGGCTCCGCCGGTTTGCCAGCATCGAGCTGCCGCTCATGCTGCCCGGCCTCGCCGCCGGCGCGGGCCTGGTGCTGCTGTCGACGATGAAGGACCTGCCGATCACGCTGCTGACATCGCCCCTCGGGTTCGAGACCCTGGCGACCAGGATCTGGGAGGACGCCGAGGCGGTCTTCCTCGCCGAGGCCGGCCTCGCGAGCCTGGTGCTGGTCGCCCTGTCGGGGATCCTGACGTGGTTGCTGGTCGTGAGGCGCACGGAGCGGCTGGCCTGATGCCGGCCACCCGCCGCGCACGAACCCGAGGCAATGGGGACCGGCCCGCGGCTCTGGAGGCGATAGGGACCGGCCCTCGGACCGCATTGCCTCGGGAGACTCTCGGCGGTCCCCATTGCCTCGGGACCGCGCCGCCGACCGCCCCCGGCGGCCGGCGTCACCTCACCGCGTGGCTCCGTACCCCGACCGGGGCGGTCACCGCCGTCGGCGTCGTCGTCGCGGCCTGGGCGATGATCGCCATCCCGGCCCGCGCCACCTACGGCACCCTGACCACCGCCGACGAGCCGCAGTACCTGCTGACGGCCCTGAGCCTGTTCGAGGACGGCGACCTCCACATCGACGACGAGCTGGCCGAGGCGCGGTTCGTGCCGTTCCACGAGCTCGACCTGCCGGTGCAGACCGAGGTGCTGGACAACGGCCGCCAGGTCAGCCCGCACGACCCCCTGCTGCCGGCCATCCTGGCCGTCCCCATGGGATTGGGTGGATGGGCGGGGGCCAAGGCCATGCTGGCGGTCCTCGGCGGGGTGCTGGCGGCGCTCCTGGTGTGGACCGCGCACCGGCGGTTCGAGGTGCCGCTCGGCGTCGCCGCCGGCACGGTGCTCGCCTTCGGCGTGACGGCGCCCCTCGCGGCCTACGCCACGCAGGTCTATCCCGAGCTGCCGGCGGCGTTGGCCGTGACCGCGGCGATCGCCCTCCTCACGGGGGGTCGGCGCCGCGCCGCGCTGGTCGGCTTCGGGCTGGCGGTGACGGTGCTGCCCTGGTTGGCGGTCAAGTACGCCCCGGTGGCGGTCGCCCTGGTGGTGGTGGCGGTGGCCATGCTCGTCGGCCAACGCCGCCTCCGGGCCGCGTTCGCGTTGGTGGCGCTCCTCGGACTGGCCGGGGCGGCCTACCTCGGCACCCATCGCCTGCTGTACGGGGGCTGGACCGTGTACGCCGCCGGCGACCACTTCACCGGCGGCGAGCTGACGGTGATGGGGACGGATCCCGACTACCTGGGACGCACCCGGAGGCTGGGCGGCCTGCTGCTCGATCGCGGCTTCGGGCTGGCGGCGTGGATGCCGGCCTACCTGCTGGCCGTCCCCGCACTGGCGGCGCTGGCCCGCAGGCGTCCGGCGGGCTGGTGGGCGCTGGTCGCCCCGCTGGCCGCCGGGTGGGCCACGGCGACGTGGGTGGCCCTCACCATGCACGGCTGGTGGTGGCCCGGCCGCCAGGTGGTGGTCGTGGTTCCGTGCCTGGTGCTCGCGGTCGCCTGGTGGGCCGGCCGCGTCTCGGCGGCGCGGGGCATCATCGCCGTGGCCGGGGCGTTCGGGGCCCTGGCGTGGGGCTGGCTCGTGGCCGAGGTGCTGGATCGCCGGCGCACGCTGATCTTCGACTTCGGGTCCACCGCCAACCCGGTGTACCGGGCGTGGCGCTCGTTGCTCCCCGACTACCGCCAGCCGGACGCGGGTGACTGGGTCCTTCAGGCGGCCTGGTTCGCGGCGCTGGCCGCGGTGGCCCTGCTCGCCGTCAGGCGCTCGCTGGGACCGGCGCCTGTACGTCGGCCGTGACCAGGATCCGGGCGGTTGCGAACGCCCCGATCCCGACGTGGCGACCGCCGATCTCCACGGTCGTCGTCTGGTCCGGCGACGCCGCCGTGACCACGCCGGAGTGACCGGGCTGCACCGCGGCGTCCTCCAGGAATTCGAGCAGGCCGGGCGTGAACTCCAGCTCCTCGGGGATGCGCGTCACCGTGAACTCAGTGCCCACCGGGAGGTCGCACAGGGCGACCGCGGCGGGCGCGGCGTACTCGGAGCCGGGGATCGGGTTGCCGTGGGGACAGGTGGTGGGGTTGTCGAGCAGCCGGTTGATGGCCCGCTCCACCGGTTCGGAGATGACGTGCTCCCACTTGCCGGCCTCGACGTGGGCGTCGGCCCACGACAGCCCCAGGATGTCGGTGAGCAGGCGCTCGGCCAAGCGGTGGCGGCGGACCACCTGCTCAGCCAGACGCCGGCCGTCGGGCGTGAGGTTGATGGTCGAGCCGTCCAGGGCCACGAAGCCCTCGACCTGCATGCGCTTGATCATCTCGGACACCGCCGGCCGCGAGACGTGCAGCCGCTCGGCGATCCGCGCCTGGATGACGTCGACGTCGTCTTCCTTCAGCTCCCAGATCGCCTCGCAATACTCCTCGAAGGCGGGGTGAAACTCGGGAGTCTGGTACACGGCCACGGCGCCAGCCTACAGGCGGGCATCTGCGCCTGGCCCGGAGGCGGCCCCCCACGCGCCAGCGGGCCGCCTGAGCGGCCCGATGTCCGAAACAGCCAGGGGGGCGGGGCGGGCGGGCGGACAGGCACCCCGCCCCCAGCTGGCCTGTTACCCCACGCTACCCCATGCCTTCGGTGGACAAACACCGCCGGCCGAAAGTTTGGTGGCAAGGGGTCAGACGATCTCGAGCGCCCGGCGGGAGCGGCCGGAGTGGTGGGAACCGACGTGTCCACACCAGCAAACCCAGCGCACCGCGAGGCCGTCGCCGGTGCGGTCGAGGCCGAGGATCCGGCTCTCGCTGAGCAGCACCTCGCTGCCGTGGCGGGGGCAATGCACGCGCAACATGCACACATCCTCCGTCTGCCAGGCGGATCTGACGAGTGGCAGCGCCGCACATGTTCGAAAGGTTTCTGCCAAACTATGGGCATGGCAGCCGTTCGACGTCACAGGGCCCGGTTCGGTGAGAGGCGGGGACCGCGCCCGCACCTCGTCGCCGCGGTTGTGGGCCGCCACGTGGCGGCATTCGAGCTCGGCGTCGCCCACGAGGTGTTCGGGCTCGACCGATCCGAGTACTCCGATCCCTGGTACGACTTCCGCGTGGTGGCCGCCCTGGGCAACCCGGTTCCGGTGACGGACGGGGACTGGTCGATCAGCACACCATGGACGCTCGAGGACGTCGCCGAGGCCGACACCGTCATCGTGCCGACCTGGCCCGACCTGGACGCCGCGGCAGATCCGGCGCTCCTCGACGCGCTGCGCGCGGTCCACCGGCGGGGCGGGCGGCTGGTGAGCGTTTGCTCCGGCGCCTTCCTCCTGGCGCAGACCGGCCTCCTCGACGGCCGGCGGGCGACGACGCACTGGATGTACGCGGGCGAGCTGGCTCGCTGCTATCGGGAGGTCGACGTCGACCCGAATGTCCTGTTCGTCGACGCCGGCAACGGCATCTTCACCTCGGCGGGCACGGCTGCCGGCATCGACCTGTGCCTCCACATCGTGCGGCTCGACCACGGAGCCGAGGTCGCCAACAAGGTGGCGCGCCGCATGGTCGTGCCGCCGCAACGCGACGGCGGACAGGCGCAGTTCGTCGACGCGCCGGTGCCGGCCACGCCCGACGACGACGTGATCGGCCGCATCCTCGAGTGGGCGGTCGGTCATCTCCACGAGCCGCTGACGGTGGACGACCTGGCACGGCGGGCGCTGCTCAGCTCCCGCACGTTCGCCCGGCGGTTCCGGGCGGTCACCGGCACGACACCCATGCAGTGGCTGCTGCGGCAGCGGGTGCTCCACGCCCAGCGATTGCTCGAGGCCACCGACCTGCCCATCGAGCTCGTCGCCCAGCAGTGCGGGTTCGGCACCGCCACCTCGTTCCGCACGCACTTCCGGCGCCTGGCCGGCACGTCACCGGCGGCGTACCGGCGGACGTTCCGCCTCGACGTGGTCGCGTCCTGACGGCGGCCGTGCGGGAAATGGCTCCCACCGGTTCCGGTCTCCGCCCAACGTCGGGACGGATGTGCAGATCCCGGAATAGGGCACGTGCCCGTCCCGTTGCCGATTGTGAAGTGATTCACTAGCCCACCCGGGAGGTGCCTCATGGGTGTGCGACCGCACGTCGTGATCGTCGGCGCAGGCTTCGGTGGGCTCGCCGTTGCCCGCGGTCTCGACCGCCTGCCGGTCGAGGTCACGTTGATCGACCGCAACAACTTCACGACCTTCCAGCCGCTGCTGTACCAGGTGGCCACCGCCGGCCTGAACGCCGCCGACGTCGCCCACCCGGTCCGCGGCCTGTTCCACCGCCAGCGGAACCTGCGGATGCTCGTCGGCGAGGTCACCGGTGTCGACTGGGAGAGACGCGAGGTCCTGGTGGCGGACCACCAGCCCGTGCCGTTCGACCACCTGGTGCTGGCCATGGGTGCCGTCGCCACCTGGTTCGGCGTGCCCGGCGCCCCCGAGTACGCCCTGCCGCTGTACACGCTCGAGGACGCCGTCGAGGTCCGCAACCACGTGGTGTCGCGCTTCGAGGCGGCCGACGCCGATCCGTCGCTGGTCGATCAGGGCGAGCTCAACTTCGTCGTTGTCGGCGGAGGGCCCACCGGGGTGGAGATGGCGGGGGCGTTGGCGGAGCTGTTCGCCGTGGTGTTCAAGCGTGACTACCCGTCCCTCGGGGTCGGTAGGGCGCGGGTCGTGCTGGTGGAGACCCGGGATCGGTTGCTGCAGCCGTTCCACGCTTCCTCGCAACGGGCGGCGCTCGACGCGCTGCGGGCGCGCCAGGTCGAGGTCCGCCTCGAGGAGACCGTGGACGAGGTGACCCCCGATCGCGTGCGCTTCAGCTCTGGTGAGGTCCTGCCGGCCCGAACCGTGATCTGGGCGGCGGGTGTGCGGGCCCATCCCGCCGCTCGGGCGATGGGGCTGGCGACGACGAACTCCGGACGCGTGGAGGTGGCCGCGGACCTGTCGGTGCCCGGCCCGAGCGGCCATGGGAGCGGGAAGCATGTCCACCGGGGCGTGTGGGCGGTGGGCGACGTCGCCGCCCCCCTGGCCAAGCGGGGCTCCGGGGTGCTGCCGCAGCTCGCACCGGTGGCGATGCAGTCCGGGGCCCACGTGGCCCGGCAGATCGGCCGCCTGGCCGAAGGCAAGCCCACCCAGCCGTTCCGGTTCCGGGACAAGGGCACGATGGCGACGATCGGGCGGCGAGCGGCGATCGCGGAGCTACCGGGCCGCATCCGCCTCCATGGGACACTGGCCTGGCTCGCGTGGCTGGGGCTCCACATCCTCTACCTCGCAGGCGTACGCAACCGGGCCTCCGTCCTTCTCAACTGGGCCTGGGGGTACCTCACCTGGGACCGAGGTCCCCGCATCATCCTGCGGCGCGACTCGGCCCCGGTCCGGGACACGGCTACGGAACGTGCAAGAATCGCCCTCGATAACGCCAGATCCTGACGCTCTGTCAGGTAACTTCGGTCCATGGCCGGCAGCCGCGACAGCATCACGACGACCATCGACACCTATATCGCCACCTTCTCCGCCACGGACCGTGAGGGATGGCTCGAGTGCTTCGCCGAAGACGCCTGGATCGAGGATCCGGTCGGCAGTGTGCGCCGCGAGGGCCTGGAGGCCATCGGCGATTTCTGGGACGAGTCGCACGCCATCCCCGACAGCATCGAGCTGCGGCTCGGTGACGTCCGCATCATCATCGGCCAGGAGGCGGCGTTCACGCTGGAGGCCCGACCCAACCTCGGGGGCGAGACCTACAGGTTCGACGTCATCGACCACATGAGCTTCGACACGGACGGCAAGATCACCTCGAACCGGACGTTCTACGACGCCGCGACGATGCGCCCGGCGCGAGACTGACGGTCAACTCGCGGATCACGCGGCCACGCTGAACCGGCGGTTGCTTTGGCGGGGTCGCCCGGGGCGTCAGTCTCGGGGCTGCTTCACCAGGCGGAGATAGGGCTTGCGGGTGTCCCACCCGTCGGGGAAGCGCTCCTTCGCCTCGTCGTCGGAGACCGCCGGGACGATGATGACGTCCTCGCCTTGCTTCCAGTCCGACGGCGTCGACACCTTGTGCTTGGCCGTGAGCTGCAGCGAGTCGATGACCCGGAGCAGCTCGTCGAAGTTGCGACCGGTGGACTGGGGGTAGGTTAGGGTGAGCTTGACCGTGTTGTCGGGGCCCACGACGAACACCGACCGCACCGTGACGGTGTCGCTGGACTCCGGGTGGATCATGTCGTAGAGGTCGGAGACCCGCCTGTCGGGATCGGCGATGAGCGGGAAGTTGAGTTGGGAGCCGGTGACGTCCGCGATGTCCTTGCTCCAGCCCTCGTGGTCGGCCACACCGTCGACCGACAGGCCGATCACCTTGACGTTGCGCTTCTCGAACTCGGGCTTGAGCGCCGCCACCCGACCGAGTTCGGTCGTGCAGACCGGAGTGAAGTCCTTGGGGTGCGAGAACAGCACCGCCCAGCTGTCGCCCTTCCAGTCGTAGAAGTCGACCGTGCCCTCGGTGGTCTCGGCGGTGAAGTTGGGGGCGTCGTCGCCCAGTCGAATCGCCATGCCTGCCTCCCAGGTCTCTCGCGTCGAACCGATGCTAGTCAGCTTCGTGGCAAAAGGCGACTAGGCAGGTCAGGTTTACTCGGACTGCGTGCGCTCCCCGGCGGTGGACTCGACCGCCGTCGGCGCCTGCGGCGCGTCGCCCTCGAGCGCCTTCTCGGGGGCCTGCTCCTCGGTGGGCTCCCCGGTGGGTGCGGGGCCGCCCTCCGGCGCGTCGGTGAGAACGGTGCCGGCCGCCAAGGGCGCAGCCTGGTCGCTCGGCAGGCTGGTCCGGAAGACGTCGGGCTCGAGGTACATGACCCGCGCCGTCGGCACCGCCCGTCGCACGCTGTGCTCGATCCGGTTCACCGCCTCGACGGCGTCGTCGACGGTCAGGCCGTGCACCAGCTCCAGCTTGGCGCCCACCAGCAGCTCGTCCGGTCCGATGTGCTGGGTGCGCATGTGGATCAGCTTGGCCACGCTCGGCTCGATCTCGATGGCGGCGGCGATCCGCTGCTGGTCGGTGAGCGATGCGGCCTCGCCGATGAGGAGGCCCTTCATCTCGATCGCCAGGATGATGGCGATGACGACCAGCAGCACGCCGATGCTGAGCGTGCCGATGCCGTCCCAGAGGGGGTCGTCGGTGATCACGGTCACCGACACCGCAGCGAGGGCGAAGATCAGGCCCACCAGCGCGCCGAGATCCTCCAGCAGCACCACCGGCAGCTCGGGTTGCTTGGAGCGACGGATGAAGCCCCACCAGCTCATGCGCGGCGCCTTGGCGCGCCGCGACTCCACGATGGCGGTGCGAAACGAAGCGGTCTCGAGAGCGATGGCGACGAGCAGGATCCCGATGGCGATCGACGGCGACTCGAGCTCGTGGGGATCGCGGATCTTCGTGACACCCTCGTAGATGGCGAACATGCCACCCAGGCTGAACAGGATGACCGCCACGACGAACGCCCAGAAGTAGCGCTCGCGTCCGTAGCCGAAGGGGTGCTCGGCGGTTGGCGCCCGGCGCGAGCGCTTCTGGCCGAGCAGCAGCAGCGCCTGGTTGCCGGCGTCGGCCACCGAGTGAACGCTCTCCGCCAGCATCGACGCCGAGCGCGTGAGCAGGAATCCCACGAACTTGGCGACGGCGATGCCGGCGTTGGCGAGCAGGGCGGCGATCACCGCCCGGGTTCCGTGTCCGCTGCCGGCCATGGTGGGCAGGGTAGTGCGGCGCCACCCGGCGACACGGGAGCGCGACGCCGGGCGGCGGATGGAACCGCGATCAGCAGCGCTGCCGCACCGTGTCGCCGTTCACAACCCTGGTGATCCGCTCGGTGGACCGGGCCACCAGGGCATCGATGACGTCCTGCGGGTCGACGCCGTTGGCCTCGGCCACCTGGGCGATGGTCTGGCCGTCGCGGACGGCGTCTCGCAGCTCACCGGCGTCGATGCCGATGGCCTCGGCGGCCGTCCGGAGCGCCACCGCCCGGCGGGGATGGCGGTCGGCCTTGCGCTCCAGCTCGCCGTTCACCAGTTCGGCGGCCCGCTCGGGCAGGCCGGCCTTGCGTTCGTCGGCCGTGGACTGGTCGAGCCGACCGGCCGCCACCGCCGCGTCCAGGCGCTCGGTGCCGTTGTCGACCAGCACGTCGACGAGCCGCTGCGGGTCGACGCCGTTGGCCTCTGCCACCTCGGCGAGCGTCTGGCCGTCCCGCAGCGCGGCGCGCAGGTCGTCGGTGGGGATGCCGATGGCCTCGGCCACGTCGGCGAGGCCTTCCCCGCACGCCGCCGCGGCCGCCACGGCCGTGGCCGGTGCCGCGCTCGCCGGCGTGCCCGTCGAGGTGTCCGCGGATGCCGGTCCCAGGAGCAGTGCGCCGCCGAGGCCACCGGCGAGAGCGGTGGCGGAGAGGGTCGTCACCGCGATCGGTCGGGACGATCGCGAGGCCCAACCCGGTCCCGCGGCGGGGGTGCTCCTCCGTGGCGGTCGCCTGCCAGAAACGGTCGAACGCCCGGACGGCGTCGGACCCGGTCATGCCGGGGCCGTCGTCGGCGACGACCAGCACGACGTCGCGGCCGGAGGCCTCGACGCGGATCGTCACCCGCGTGGCCGGGGTCGGTGTGTTCGCGGACGTTGGCCAGCAGGTTGTCGACCACCTGACGGAGCCGGTCACGGTCGCCCGTCACCATCGCGCTCGGGACGCTCGCAACCTCGATGGTTCGACCGGGCTCGACCGCCCGGGCGTCGGCGACCGACTCCGCCACCACCGCCGCCAGATCGACGGGAGCCGCCTCCAGCGGGCGTCCCTGGTCGAGACGGGCGAGCAACACCAGGTCGTCGACCAGGCCGCCCATGCGGGTCGCCGCCCGCTCGATCCGCTCCATGGAGGTCACCACGTCTCCGCCGTCGTCGGCTCCTCGGCGGTACAGCTCGGCGTAGCCGCGGATCGCGGTGAGCGGCGTGCGGAGCTCGTGCGAGGCATCGGCCACGAAGCGGCGCATCCGCTGCTCCGACGCGGTGCGGGCGGCCAGGGACTCGCCGATGCGATCGAGCATGCGGTTGAGCGCGTGCCGAGGCGGCCCAGCTCGCTGTCGGGATGGGTCACGTCGATCCGTTCGTCGGTGTTGCCATCGGCGATGGCTTCGGCGGTGCCGACCATGCGGTCGATGGGCTGCAGTCCACGCCTGATGGCAAACCACGTCGCCGCTGAGGTGGCCGCCAGGGCCACGAGGCCGGCGATGAGCAGGCCGCGGCGAGCGTTGGAGAGCGCGGTGTCGACGTCGTCGAGCGAGATGGCGGTCGCCAACGTGCCACCGCCGGGCAGCGACGACGTGACCACGCGGTAGCGCGGTCCGCCGTCGCCGCCGGCGCCGACCGTGAGCGGCCCGGTCGGCGTCGACAGCCCGGCCACGTTCGGGAGCGGATCGGGATCGCCGGTGGGCCCGCTCGGCTCCGCGGCCACGATCCGACCTCCCGGCCCCACCCGCACGTAGGCGATCCGGCGGATGTCGTACAGCGTGGCCTCGCGCTGGGCGCGCCGCTCCAGTCGGGCAGCGGCCGCCCGGGTCACAGTCGCGGGAACGCGGTCCAGCTCACGGTCTACGGCCGCGGTCAGGCGGGACTCGAGGGCGGTCAGGAACACGATGGCGACGACGCCGCCGATCACGGCCACGAGGGCGACGATCGTGGCGGACAGCCGGCGGCGGATCATGGCTCCGTGCGCAACACGTAGCCGAAGCCCCGGACCGTGTGGATGAGCGGTGCGTCGCCCGTGTCGACCTTCTTGCGCAGGTACGAGATGTAGTTCTCCACGACGCCCGCGTTGCCGCCGAAGTCGTAGTCCCAGACGTGGTCGAGGATCTGGGCCTTGGACAGCACCCGCTCGCGGTTGAGCAGCAGGAACCGGAGGACCTTCAGCTCGGTCGGGGAGAGCTGGATCGGCCGGCCGGCACGCGTCACGCGCAGCGTCTCCTCGTCGAGCTCGAGGTCGGCGTAGCGGAGCCGGCTGGTGGGCACCTGGGGCCGGTCCGGCGCAGCACCGCCCGCACCCGCGCCACCAGCTCCTCGAGGCTGAACGGCTTGGTGAGATAGTCGTCGCCGCCCTTGGTGAAGCCCGAGATCTTGTCCTCGTCGGCGTCCCGGGCGGTGAGGAAGACGACCGGGGTCTGGTCACCTGAGGCGCGCAGGCGACGGCACAGCTCGAAGCCGTCGACACCGGGAAGGCCGACGTCGAGCACCACCAGATCGGGGCGCTGCCGCTCGATGCAGGCGAGGGCGTCCAGGCCGCTGCCCGACGTCGTGGTGGCGAAGCCGGCGATGCGCAGCGCGCTCGACGTCAGGTCACGGATGAACTCGTCGTCGTCGACGACGAGGACGGTGGCATCGCTCGATGCTCCCCGCTCTTGGCCTTCGGCCGGGCCGCTCGGGCCACCCTCGCTCATTTGCCCTCCGGGACGCTCGCTCAGGCCCAGTTGAGCCCCCGAACCTGGGAGGTTGCTCACAGGATGCTGGGAGGAGTCTTCGCTCAGCGGCGGGCGTGCGCGTCGAGGATGTGGGCGACCGCGGTCGTGACCTTGCGGGCCGTCGGCAGATGGAGGAACTCGTTCGGCCCGTGGGCGTTGGACTCGGGCCCCAGCACGCCGGTGACGACGAACTGGGCTTGGGGGAACTTGCGACCGAGCATGCCCATGAACGGGATCGTGCCGCCCTCGCCCAGCGACCGTGGCGCCTGCCCGAAGCTGGCCAGCGACGCCCGGTCGATGGCATGGGCCAGCCACGGCAGCTCGGGCGGGGCGTGCCATCCGGCCTCGGCGCTGCCGCGCCGCACCGTCACGCGGGCCCCGTAGGGCGGGTCGGCGCCGAGCCGTCGCTCGAGGGCGTCGACGGCGACGTCGGCATCGGTGGTGGGCGGTATGCGCACCGACAGCTTCACGGCCGTCGAGGGCCGCAGCACGTTGCCGGCTTCGGCCGGCGGGGGCGCGCCCGCGATCCCGGTCACGGCGAGCGACGGCTGCCAGGTGCGGGCCACCAGCATCTGCTCGGTGGTGGCGAGCGCCGGGCCGGTGTCGCCGGCGAAGGGAAAGCGGTCCGAGAAGTCGCCCAGCTCCGGCGCGGTGGCGGCGATCTGCCGCAGTCGCTCGTCGGGGATTGCGGCGTGCAGTTGGGGCAGGAGCAGCTCGCCGCTGGCGGCGTCCTCCACGCGATCCAGCAGTTGGCGCAGGATGCGGAAGCTCGAGGGCACCACCCCGCCCGCCGAGCCCGAGTGCACGCCCTCGGTCAGCACCTGCACCTCGAGCGTGAGATCCACGAGCCCCCGTAGCGACGTGGTGATCCACAGCCGGTCGTAGTCGCCGCACCACGAGTCCAACGCGATCACGAGCGAGGGCTCGCCCAGCTTGTCGCCGAGCGCCTCGAGGTGTGCCGGCAGGTCGGGGCTGCCCGACTCCTCGCTGGCCTCGATGAGCACCACGCAACGGCGGTGGGCGCCACCGGCGGCGCGGACCGCTTCCAGCGCGGCAACGGCCGAGAAGGTGGAATAGCCGTCGTCGGCGCTGCCCCGGCCGTACAGCCGGTCGCCGTCCTGGACGGGTTCCCACGGTCCGAGCCCGTCGCGCCAACCCGTGAACGGTGGCTGCTTGTCGAGGTGGCCGTAGAGCATCACCGTGGCGCCGTCCTCGCCGGGGCCCGGGCCGTCGGCGGTCGGCGGCACGTCGATCAGCAGCAACGGCGTGCGGCCGTCGAGCTCGTGCACCTCGACGCTGGCGCCCGGGAGCGCCTCGCCGACATGGCGCTCGCACCACTGGCGCAGCAGCTCGGTGGCACGGGTCATGTGGCCGGCTTCGTGCCAGCCGGCGTCATATGCGACCGAGACGTTGGGGATGCGGATGTAGTCCTGCAGCACCGGGAGGATGTCGCCGTCCCAGAGCTGGTCGACGTGTCGTGCGGCGGTGTCGGCGTCGAGTCCCACGGTCCCTTGCCTAGCCCACCGGGATCCAGACCAGGGAACGAGCGGTGACGCGGATGTCCGAGCGCTCCAGCGGCACCTCGATCGGCTCGATCGCGGCCGCCTTGGCGGCCCACTCCTCGTCGATGGCGGCGAGGTCGCGGGCCAGGTCGGCTTCGAGCTTGGTCAGCGCCTCCTGGCGGTCGAGGGCGCGGTTCTCGGCGGACCGGACGCGCTGGGCCGCCTCGTCCGCCCGGCCCCCGCCGGTCAGCACCCGGCTCATGTCGCGGGCCATGGTGCGGGCGCTGCGCCGCCCGCCGAGCACCGCGCCGAGCAGGCTGCCCGCGCCGGCGGCGATGTCGGACTGGCGGCGAGCGTACTCGGCCGCCTCCGCCTGGGACATCTTGTCCATCGCCGCCCCCAGTGCGTCCCGTGCCTTAGTGATCCGGCGCTCGTACTTGGTCTGCAACGCCACCTGGTCCCGGTCTGCGCCCTCGGCGGCGGCCGCCGAGCATCGGGCGGCGAACTGCTCCGGCGTCTCGCCCACGCGGGCGACGAGCTCGAGCTCCCGGTTGCGCATCACCTGCATCGTGCGGGTGCGGTAGAGGTGGTCGACGAGCGCCTTCTCCCCGCCCGTGAAGAAGGTCTTCTTGTCGAGGGGGGCGTCGGTGAGCACGTAGCTGGCTCCGGGCGGTGCCTCGGTGCGCAGGTCGCGGTCGTCGTGGTCCACGGCGATGGTCGCCGCCGGATCGACGCTGGCGCAAAGCGGGAACATCACCGCCTCCCACTCCTCCGCCTCCCGCAGGTCGAGCTTGTCGTCGTCGTAGAGGAGGGAGACACGGGTAACCAGCGACGGCGCGAGCACGGTCCCGTCGGGGACGGCGCCGACCTGTGCCGCCCACGGCGCCGCGGGGTCGAGCCATCGGACGGGCACGTCCTCGGCGACCGGCGGTGCGACGGGCACGGTCTCGGCGGCGTGGCCGGTCGTCGCAGGAGCATTCGCAGCGGTCGACTCTGCTGTGGCCGGCACAGGTTGCGCGGCGGCTGGCTCTGCGGCGCCGGCCGGCGCCGCCCCGGTGGGTGCCGCTTCCCCGGTGGGTGCCGCTTCCCCGGTGGGTGCCGCTTCCCCGGTGGGTGCCGCTTCCCCGGGAGGCTCGCTCGGCCGGTAGCGCCCCTGCATGAGCGTCGAGATCTGCTCGCGGGTGAGCGGGCCCCGCAGGTACGACATGGCCCAGCGGGTCGTGAACAGGGCCGGCGCCTCGCGTCCCGGTTCGCGCATCATGAACTCGCGCTTGGCCAGCCCCCCGATGACGTCGCCGACATCCTTGACGTCGACGGAGCCACCGGCCGAAGACAGGCCATCGAGCAACCGCGCCTTGTCCTGCTCGGTCTGGAGGCGCCCGATCATCCAGGTGCCGGCGTTGGACAGTCCCTTGTAGTCGACGTCCACCGGGTTCTGGGTGGCCAGCACCATGCCCACGCCGAAGGCGCGTGCGGTCTTGAACAGGGTCAGGATCGGCTTCTTCGCCGGCGGCATCGCGGTCGGTGGCACGAACCCCATCACCTCGTCGAAGTAGACGAGAACGCGCAGCTGGCGGGTGCCGGGTTGGCGCCGCATCCAGGTGACGAGCTTGCCGAGCAGCAGGGAGACGACGAACTGGCGCTCCTGGTCCGACAGGTGGGACAGCGACACGATGGCGCAGGCCGGCCGTTCGCCGTCCTGGACCCGGAGCAGGCGGTCGAGATCGATGTCTGGCCCCTCCGCCCAGGCGGCGAAGCTGTGCGAGGCGAGCAACCCGTTGAGCGTGACGGCCAACTTCGAGCGCTCCTTGGCCGGATAGAAGGCGTCGAGCTCGTACACCCCGAGCTTGCGCAAGGGCGGGTCCTGCACCTGGCCGACCAGGCCGGCCAGGTCGATGTCGCGTCCGGATGACCAGGCGTGGTGGATGAGATTGGAGAGCAGGATGTGCTCCTTGCTCGCCAGCGGATCGGCCTCGATGCCCACCATGGTGAGCAGCCCCGAGACGTACCCTTCGACCTCGTCGGCCGCCGTTTCGGCGTCGGCGTCCTCGGGGGGCCGGTCGAGCCCGCCGACGATGTCCAGTGCCACGCCGGAGGTCGACCCGGGCGTGTAGATCGTGAACTCAGCGGCATCACGAAGCTGCGCGACCCGGCTCGGCTCGATGCCCCAGTCGGCCAGGCCCTCCGACCACTGCGTGGCCACGTCGGCCGGATCGCCACCCTCGACCCAGGGAGCAAAATCGCCGGGCTCGAGTTCGGGAAAGGCGAGCAGCAGGTTCCCGAGGTCGCCCTTCGGATCGATGATCAGCGTCGGGATCCCGGCCAGCAGCGCCTCCTCGATGAGCACGACACCCAGGCCCGTCTTCCCGGACCCGGTCATGCCGACGATGACACCGTGGGTCGTCAGATCGGCGGCCTCTAGGAAGACCGGCTCGCCGTTGCGCTTCCGGGTCCCCGGATCGAGGTGCTCGCCGAGGAACAAGTGGCCGGCGGGGATGTCGATCACGCGGCCGATCGTACGGCCAACCCCGGTTGTGATGTGCAGGGTGTGCGCCGGCGGCGCCGTCGTCATAACGGCCCGCCCCTGCACGAGCAACGGGGCGCCACGATCGTGCCGCGCCATCACCGGAGGGGCACCTCCTTCCGCGCCCGGCCGGCATCGGCGTATGCCCGCTACCGTCGCACCAGCGCCCTCGTAGCTCAGGTGGATAGAGCGACCGCCTCCTAAGCGGTAGGCCGCAGGTTCGAGTCCTGCCGGGGGCACG
>JBOGHG010000075.1:0-16094 GCA_050744525.1 Acidimicrobiales bacterium
TCAAGGGCAACATCGAAGATGGCCGGGTCGGGCTTCGCTATGCCGATCTCACCAGAGATGACGACCGCGGCGAACGCCGACTCGAGACCGACCGCCTCGAGCGTGGCCATCTGGGCGCGCACCGAGGAGTTGGTGACGAGAGCCATGGTGATCTGTTCCGCCTGCAGCGCGCGCAAGAAGCCTGGGACATCGTCGAAGAGTCGAGACATCTCTCGGCCGATCTGCTGGTGGGTCTCGTAGGCGAAATCAACGACAGCCTGGTCATCGCGACCCCAGCTGTGGAGTGCGCGGCTCCAGACCTCGCGGCTGACATCGAGCACCTCCATCTCGCCGACCCAGCAGCGCCGCTCGACCTCGGGCCAGTTCCACGCCGCGGTGTTCGCCGTCAGTAGCTCTGCCGGGTCCAAGGACCGGACTACAGCGGCGATCGCGTCGCACGCCCGCTCGACCGAGGCGGGGACAATGCTGTTGTCCAGAAGCGTCTCGTCGAAGTCCAACAACACGGCCTTCGGTCGCTCGAGCTGGCCTGCGGGCATCTGCTCATGCAAGCCGGCTCAGGAGGGACCTTGCCACCGGGCAAGTGCAGCTCCGATGGCCCCTGGTGACCGGGCGGCTCCGCCCCGGCGGCTTTGGCCTCGCTTCCTCCCGGCGGAAACCGACGCTGGTCTCACTAGTGCGACGGTTCTGTGCAAGCGGGGGAGCGGCCGATCCGACGGAGGTAGCGGTCGAGGTCGGTGCGGATGTGGTGGACGAGATCCCGAACTCGGGCGTTGCCGTCGGCGAGCGCGTTGATCACGTCGTCGGTGAGTCCAGCTCGGAGTTCCACGGGGTCGATCCAGCGAGCGCCATGGTGTTCGTGACTGACGACAGCGTCACCCTCGGTCACTTGGCCACGGTAGGACAACTGGAGGCAGTCCCCGCCGTAGACCCACATGGGATAGGCGCCGACGAGCTCGAGCTCGCCAACGATGTCGAGCCCGCTTTCCTCGATGAGCTCTCGGCGAGCCCCGTCCTCGGGGAGCTCATCGCGTTCGACGGCCCCTCCTGGAAGGAACCATTGCCCCGCGAGCGCGCCGCCCGCGCGCTTGAGGAGCAGGATCTCACTGCCTCGCTCGGCGTAGACGACGGCTGACAGGCCGTACAGCTGCACGTCGAACGTGCCGTCGAAGCTTCGCAGGGCATCGTCAGGCATGGGATGCACGGTACGTGATGCCTGCGCCGTGAACGCACGCCGGGCTGACGGTGCGGCGGTCGGGTTGGGACGGTCGAGGTGAGCGGCCAGAGCGTCGTACCTTGCCGATGGCTCGATCGTCCTAGCGAGATACCCACACCGTACCGATGTTGCCGGCCGGCGCTCTCAACCGGCGGGCGGGGGCGTCTGCGGCCGCGTGGTTAGCGCCGGCGACCAACGACGTGGAAGAGCCGGCTGAGGCGTCGGTATGGATCGCGCTGGCTCGCTGCGAGCTCTACCTGGAGTACGAGGTCTTCGGGATCAGTGGCCGACGTCGGCACCGAGCGCGCGCCCGAGGTCGGCGAGCGCGACGTAGCCGAGGTCGTCGGCGACCGACGCTGCACCGAGCACGAGGCGGCTCAGCGGCGGTTCAGCAGCCATTCGCGGAGGACCCCTGCAGCCTCGAGTCGCGTTCGGCGGACAGGAACGCGTCGCTGACGCCGTGCCGGCGGAGGACCACCTCGATCGCGCCCGGCACGCGGTCGAGCAGCGTCGCCGCCGGCGCCAGCTCGACGAACACCGGGAGCAGGGTGCGCTGGTGACGAGCATGGCGACCTGGGGCCGCCAGAACACCGCCGTCGCGAACCAGTCGCCGAGCGCGGTGGTCGACGCCTCGCCGTCGACGATCGGCGCTCCCTTCACCCGATCGCGCAGCTTCCTGGTGCCTCGGACCAGGAGCATGAGGCCAGTCTCGCGCCCCCGGCTGGAGTCACCTGAGGGCCAGAACTTCTACCGAGACTTCTATCGGAACTTCCCGCGGCCGGCGCCAAGGGCCGGACTCCGTTGGGTCGGGCGCTTGGGGCCGATGAATTGACCGGCCGTCGTTCGTCTTGGTGGCCATGAAGCGCGCGGTCGAGCTGTTCGCATTGGAGGCCCGGTCGTCCCGGTCGCTCCTGGTCGAGGAGACGTGGCAGACCTGGAGCGAACCCCAGGAGTCCTTCATCTCCGTGGCGGCCACGCACTGGGAGATGGTCGTAACCCGGCGGCGGGGCGCGGCGTGGCTGACCGTGCGGGGACCCGAGACGAGGGCCACGGCCATGCCGATCCCCCAGGACGCCGAGTTCTTCGGCATCGAGTTCAGCACCGGTACCTTTATGCCGGGCCTGCCTCCGGGCCGGCTGGTGGACCGGACGGTGACACTGCCCCAGGTCTCGGACACGTCGTTCTGGCTCGACGAGTCCGCGTGGGAGCTTCCCGGCCCCGACACCGTAGACGTCTTCGTCGACCGGCTCGTCCACGCGGGCCTCCTGGTGCACGACCCGATCGTGCCCGAGGCGCTGCACGGCCAGGTCGCGGGCTTCTCCACCCGGTCGGTGGAACGACGGGTGGCGCGGGGGACGGGCCTCAGCCGCGGCGCCATCGAGCGGATCCGGCGGGCCGAGCGGGCGGTCGAGCTGCTGTCCCGGGGGGCGCCGGCGTCCGACGTGGCGCGGCGGACCGGCTACGCCGACCAGTCCCACCTGACCCGGTCGCTCAAGCGCCTCGTCGGGCAGACGCCGTCGCAGATCGTCGGTACCGGGGCGCGCAAGTAGGCGAGTAGTTGTCGCTGGCGTTCTAGACGGCGGGACCGGCCGGCGCTAGACCGCATCCGATGCGGCAACTGATCAACTCCACGTACATCACGCTCGACGGCGTCGTCGAGGGCCCGCACCTGTGGCCCTCGCTGAAGGCCGGGACGTCCGGCGAAGGCGACAGGATCCAGACCGACCTGCTGGAGACCTGCGACATCGTCCTGATGGGCCGCCGCACCTACGACGTCTTCGCGCCGGCCTGGACGAGCCGCAGCGGCGACCCGTACTCGGACCGCATCAACACCATGCGCAAGGTGGTCGTGTCCACCACGCTCACCGACCCGCAGTGGGCGAACACCGAGGTGGTGGCGGGCGACGTCGTCGCCCGGGTCCGCAAGCTCAAGGACGAGGACGGGGGCCACATCGTGCAGTACGGCTTCGGTGACGTGTCGCGGCTGCTGCTCGAACACGGCCTGTTCGACCAGCTGCAGCTGTGGATCCATCCGCAACTGGTCGGGCCGAGCGACGCCGCCGACCTGCTGTACCGGCCCGGCACGGCGGCGACGTTCGAGCTGGTGGACTCGCAGGTCATGAGCAACGGGATCATCCTGGCGACCTATCGCCCGTGACCCGCGCGCGTCGTCCTCGATGTTGTCACGAACGGCGACATGGAGCGCGCCAGACTTGCAAAGCCGAGCACCAAGCGAGGGTAGGGGTGGTCATCAGGTCGAGCCTCGATGTCCTCGCCGTTGTCGAGCACCATCCGAACGCCGGGACTCTGATCCGGACCATGCCGAACGGCGGCCGCTCGGGGTGAGGCGGAGGCCCAGGCTCCGTGACCACGGGGTCACCCCAACGACTGACGGCATCCAGCAGTGCCGGCGCGGGTGTCGCCCGTGGGATTGGACCAAGGGAAGTGGGCGATCTCGTGACTTGGTGGGACGGAAGCGGGGGTCGGGGGATCGATTTCACGACGTTGTACGAGACCGAGCGGAACGGAATGGCGCGATCGCTGCTTGTGATCGGTGGCGACGCCGAGGCGGCGCGCGACGCCGTGGCCGAGGCGTTCAGCCGAGCCTACGAGCGGTGGCCTCGCGTCGCATCGATGGACTAGCCCGGCGGGTGGGTCTACCGGGTGGCGCTCAATGAGCTGCGACGCCGCATGCGCCGCCGTGGTCTTGAATCTCGGTTGTTGCGGCGGGAACGACTCGATTCGATCCCGCCGCCGGACGTCGATCCGGAACTGTGGGATGCGGTGGCCGCGCTCCCCCGCCGCCAACGTGAGGCGATCGTGCTCCGCTATGTCGGTGACCTGACCGAGCGGGACGTCGCCGGTGTCCTTGGAATCAGCGAGGGAGCAGCGTCCGCGGCTCTGGTTGCAGCTCGCCGCCGACTGGCCGAGCAGCTGACCGGCCGCAAGGAGGCCAACGCGCCATGACCGCCATCGAGGATCGGCTCCGGGATCTGCGCCGTTCAGTAAGTCCGCCGCATCTGCCCACCGCCGACGAGGTGGCACAGCGGGGACGGTACCGGCGCCGCCGACGCCGGGCCGTGGCTGTGCTCGGCGTGCTGACCGTGCTGGCGTTGGTGCCGCTCGTGGTGGTGCGGCTGAGCGGCGACGGTGACGAGGAACGGGTCGTCAGCGGCGGCCCACGGGATGCACTAGCGACCGTCCGAGCGGCGGTCGGGCGGACGTTCGCCGCGGGCAGCTACGAGATCGACGTTGCGACCACGATGACCCAGCCCGGGACGAGCTCTTGCAGCGTGCTCATAAGCCCAGAGTCGAGCCAGACGGAGTCGACGTGGTGCGAGGCGTCAGGAGCGCTGACGAACCAATTCACCGGCCACGCCATCGTCAACCTCGAGCCGTACGCAATGGTGGCGGAGACGAACAGCCCGAGTCTCGGTGCCATCACGACCCACGTGAACTCCACGCACGTGTGGCAGCTAGGCGGCGCCGGCGTCGGTTACGGGCCGGGCACACCCGGCCTGTCATTGGCCGACTATTCGAGCCTGGTGGTCGGGACCCTCGGACGCGGGCCGGGCGCACTCGCCATGATCTCGATCGCGAGCCGCGGCGGGTACCTCTATCTGGAAGAGGAGGCCGTCGCGAGCGCCGAGCCCGCCGGCACTGGAACCGTCGGCGACGTGCCGGTCACCTATTACGACATTTCCATCGACGTCACACGGCTGGCCGACGCTCCCAACCTCAGTGACATCCAGCGCCAGACGATCGCGGCCGCGCTCCCCCTGCTCGAAGAGAGCGGCTACACGGGCACGACCGAACGCATCGGCGTCGACGACATGGGGTACGTGCGTGAGGTCAACACGACCACCAACTTCGACGACGGCAGCAGCACGGAAGGCCACTCGATCCTGTCGAACTTCGGATGCGCACCGAAGGTCTACATGCCGAACGAGACGCCGCCACCGGACACGACACCGCCACCATGCCCCACGGCCACGACGGCTTCGCCGTCCACGGCCACGACCGCCTCACCGTCCACGGCCACGACCGCCTCACCGTCCACGACCACCGCACCCTCGGACGATGCCGCCGCATCCTGCGGAACCTGCCCATACTTCCGTCCCTCGCCCGGCTGGGAGGCCGTCCAGGGAGGATCGGCGGCGACCGCAGCCAACATTTCACTCGGCCCGAACACACTGTCGGGTGATGCACCGTGGGACACGGTTGAACGGCTCGAGGAGGGCGACGTCGTGCTCTATGCGATGTTCTGGCCCGCGGGCAAGGCGGATTTGCCGTCTCGCGAGCTCCCGCTTTCGCTGGATGACGCGGAACCCGGCGGCTTGGAGGGGCAGCCGGACGATGTCTATGCCGACCGGCTCGGAGCGCAGGTCGACGGCTGGAACATCGACCTGCTCGTCTTCTACGGAGGTGGCGATCCCACAGGAGTGCCGGCGGTGCCGTCGGAACCCAGCGCCGAGACCCGGGTCGCGGCCCGAGAACAACTGGCACGCCTAGAGGTACCCCCCCATGGTGACCGAACGGCGTTCGAGCCCGCACAACCGAGGTCCTGATTGCCCCGCCGGATGGACATCGCGATGGGACGGTTGGATCTGCTCATGGGCGAGCCGTACGTTCGAGAGCATGTCGTCCAGGGATCGGGAGGGGTGGGGGGTTCGAGGTGCGGCGGCGGTCGTGGATCTCGCCGTGCACACGTCCTACTCCGACCCGGGTGAGCATGCCGCTCTGGTCACGGTGCTGCCGATCGAGCCGGCGGCGCTCTCCGCCGTAGCGCGGAACCTGATCGTCCACTACCGAGCCTCAGGTCATGAGTTGCCTGAGGTCACCCGGAATGAAGTCAATGCTCGCTGGGTCGAGCGGATCCTGGCCGCCGACCAGCGGCGGCACCCGTGGCCGCTGGACCGGCCGCGGGAGGTGACGAGCCGGGTGCAAGGGTACTGTCGCGACCACACGTTGTTCTGTGTGGCCACGCTTCGGGCGCACGGTGTCCCGGGCGCGGTCCCGGGTGGGCTTCGCCGGCTACTTCGTCGAGGGGTGGCACCACGATCACGTCGTCGTCGATGCCTGGCTGGATGGACGGTGGCGTCGCTTCGACTCCGAGATCGATGGACCGCGAGCGGGTCTGTCCACACCGATGGACATCGCGCCCGAGCCCCCCGGCGGGCCTGGGTTCGTCACGGCGGCACAGGCATGGGCTGCCTACCGACGCGGCGACATCGACCCCGACTCGTACGGAGTCGACCCCGATATGCCGCTGCTCCGGGGACCGCGGTTCCTCTTCGACGAGGTCATCTACGAGGTCGCACACCGTTTCGGCGACGAGATGCTCTTGTGGGACGCCTGGGGGCGGATCGGGGAACCCGGAAGCCCCGTGACCGACGCGGACGCTCGCTGGCTGGACGGCGTCGCCACCCTGCTCCTCGCCGCGGACGACGGCAACCTCGACGCCGAACGGCGTTTGCTCGCCAAGTATCGGGACGACAACGGCCTCCATCCGGGGCCGACCGTCCTTCAAGCATCACCCTTCGGAGATGATCCGGTCCCCGTGGCGCTGCAGCCCACCTGACGCCACCTGTCGTATGCCCCGAGCCGACGGTAGGGGATGCGGCGCGGCGGCCCGCGCTGACTTTTCAGCCGGGAAAGAGCCAGCCGCGCAACGCCCTCGTCACGCGGGGCATCACGACCCAGGTCATCAGCGGCACCGTGACCGCGGTCGTGATCGCGAGTCGTGGCACGAGCGCGAGCCTGGCCAGCACCGGGTCGAGCGCGAGGACGACGAGCGTGATCAGGGGGAAGATCGTGATCCAGGTGAGCAAGGCCATCTTGTACGGCGGCGGTGGCGTCGCGCCGGGGCGGTCCGGGAGCGTGAACCAGCTCTCGAGCCCGGTGAGGAAGCTGGTCCGCATCGGGCCGATCACGTGGGGTTCGGCGTGCTCGAGCCATGCGGCGTGCTCGTCGGAGTCGAGCCAGCGGCGCAGATCGCCTGGCCCGTCGAACCGGTAGATGATCCGGTACTCGTCGCCGCCGCCGCTCGGGCGGAAGACCTCGACCCCGAGGTGGCCCGGGTAGCGGCTGGCTGCGGCGATGATCCCCTCCAGGAATTCCTCGTATGCAGCCTCGTGGCCGGGCTTGACCCGGCGCGTGACTGCAGTCGTGATCGGGCCGGTCGCGTCGGCCGGCGGCCTCGCCGGCCGCTGGTCGTCGCTCAACCGAGCGCCTCGTCCTTGAACTGGAGCAGACCGATGTTGTTGCCGCTCGGGTCGACGAACCAGGCCGCGAGCGCGAAGCCGACGTCGGCGACTCCGTCGACCGTCTCCAGGCCGGGAGCGTCGTAGTCGGCGATCTCGACTCCCCGCGTGCGCAGCTCGGCGACTTCCGCAGCGATGTCGTCGACCCTCCACGATGCCTTCGTCTGCTCCTCGCTCGTCCCGGTGGCGCTCTCGGTCACCACCAGGCGGCTGTCACCGCCGGCCCTGAAGGTGAGGAACTGCTCGGACTCGATCAGCACCTCGAGCCCGACCCTCTCGCCGTAGAACTCCTTGGCGACGCCGAGGTCGGTCGCCAGCACCATCACGTCGATCGGATGATCAGCGAGCATTGTTCTCCTCCTCGCCGAGCCGTCGCGGCCGGTCCCCCTCAGGTACCCAGCGCCTCCACCATGAGCCGCGCGGCCGCTGCACCGGAGTACTGCTGCTGGCCCGTGATCAGATTGCCGTCGCGAACGGCATGGGCCCTGAACCGGCCGTTGACGATGAAGTTCGTGTTCTCGAGCCTGCGCGCCTCGTCCTCGATCCAGAAGGGCTGGATCCGCAGACCGACGTATTCGTCCGCGAACCGCTCCTCGGAGTTCGCGAACCCGGTCCAGGTCTTCCCGTCGATGAGCAGGCGCCCGTCGGCGACGCGGGTCTTCAGCAGCACGCAGGTGGCGTGGCAGATCACCGCGATCACCTTGCCGGCCGCGTAGAACGAGGCGACGAGGTCGTGAACCCGCTCGTCGTCGAAGAACGTGTACGTCGGGCCCTGGCCGCCGACCAACAGCGCGCCGTCGTAGTCATCGACGCCGACATCGGCGATCGGTATGGACTGCTCGACCAACTTCAGGTGCTCCGGCGAGTTGATGAACCCGAGGCTGAGCAGGTCGTCGGCTGAGTAGCGCGACTCGTCGCGCGGGTCGCTCCATGAGTCGGCCTCGAGCTTGCCACCGTCGGGGCTCGCGATATCGACCTGGTAGCCGCGCCCGGTGAGCTCCCAGTACGGGTGAGTGAGCTCCGACCACCAGAACCCGATCGGCCAGCCGGTCCGTTCCGAGACGGCCGGGTTCGAGGCGACGATCGCCACCCGCTTCGGCCGCTGCGGGTCGATCGTCGTCATGCCGACGAGCCTGGGGCGAGCGACCGGGCCGCGCAACACCGATCGGGTCTGGCTCTAGACGAACTCGGTATAGGTCGACGCCATAGTCTTGGGTGGGGTGCCCGAGCTTCGACATCTGCGCTACTTCGTCACGGTGGCCGAAGAGCTCAACTTCAGCCGTGCGGCGACGCGGCTCCACATGGCTCAGCCGCCGCTGAGCGTCGCGATCCGCCAGCTCGAGCGGGAGCTCGGCACCGACCTGTTCGTCCGAACCAGCCGCGAGGTGAGGCTCACCCAGGCCGGCGAGGCGTTCCTCGACGGTGCCCGCCGCACCCTGGCCGAGGTCGACCGCGCTGTCGACGCGGCGAAGCGGGCCGCGGCCGGCGAACTCGGGCAACTGCGATTGGGATTCAGCTGGTCAGCGCGGTTCGAGACCCTGCCGGCCCTCGGGCGTGCGTTCAGGGCGAGGCACCCTGGGATCGAACTGCTGAGCCAGGAGATGTGGAACGCGCAGATGATCCCAGCGCTGCGGGCCGGGACCATCGACGCTGCGGTCTCGCTCTGCCCGGAGGTCGGGTCCGGGATCGAGAGCGAGCCGATTCGCACCGAGCCGGTCGTGCTGGTGTCCGCGACGAGCGAGACGCCGGCCGCCGTAGGGACGGTCACGCTCGCCACACTCGCCGACCAAACGTTCGTCCTCTTCCCGCGCGAGCTGGCCCCCCGGCTCCACGACGTGCTCGTCGACATCTGCCATCGGGCCGGGTTCGAGCCCAAGATTCGGAGCGAGTCGTTCCACACGAGCTGGGACGCCGACCTCTTCTCCGAGAGCTCGGTCGTCGCGCTCGCCCCGAGGTCTGTCGCCGCAGGGCTCGGGGTCGGGGTCACAGCGACGCCGCTGAGCGAGCCCCCAAGCCAGCTCGAGACGCGGCTGCTCTGGCGAGCCGGCGACCCCTCGCCGGCGCTGGAGTCAGTCCGCTCGATCGCGCGAACCGTCTACTGAGCGCGGGCACCACGCGTCCCGAATGTGCCGGTCCCCCACGGGCGCATGCGCAACGTGCTGCGTTCAGCAGCGCTGATCGGCGTGTTGCGTTGCACCACGGGGACGGGAACCCTTGGGGTCGTGAGTCTCGGGCGGTCGCCGGCGGGAGGACAGGAGGAGCCCGACAGCCGACACGGGGGGCGCAGACGTTGGATTCGCTGGCTCGTCGGCATCGCAGCCGGCCTCGTCGTCCTGGTCGGGGCGTCCGTTGTCCTGTTCGTCGTGTTGACACGCAACCCGAGCCCGGGCGCGTTCTACACGCCGCCCGACGATCTCTCCGCGCCGCCCGGCACCGTCCTGCGGTCCGAGTCGTTCGACAGCGGCCTACCCGCCGGCGCCCGCGGCTGGCGGGTCTTGTATGTGTCGGCCGACGAGCACGACCATCCGATCGCCGTGAGCGGACTGATCATCGCTCGTGACGACCCGACGGAGGGATCGCACCCCGTGTTGGCGTGGGCGCATCGCACCACCGGCATCGCCCGGGCTTGCGCCCCGTCGCTCACCGACGAACCGTTGGAGGGCATCCCGGACATGTCCGGTCCGCTCGAACAGGGTTGGGTCGTCGCGCTCACCGACTACCCGGGTCTCGGTACACCCAGCCCACACCCGTACCTCGTCGGGGTCAGCGAAGGCCGGGCGGTCCTCGACTCGGTCCGAGCCGCCCACGACCTCGACATCGGCATGGACCTCAGCGACGAGTACGTGGTCTGGGGTCACTCGCAGGGCGGGCACGCCGCCATCTTCGCCGGGCAGCTCGCCGACGAATACATGCCCGACTACGAACTGGCGGGTGTAGCCGCCCTGGCCCCGGCCACCCGGCTCCAGCACAACCTCGCAGCGATCGAGGGGACCGAGGCTGGCAACCTCTTGACCATCCTGACCGTCGAAGCCTGGTCTCGCTACTACGCCGAGATCACGACCGACATCTTGACGTCCGCGGCACGACGACCAGCGGAACGGATCGCTCGGGCCTGCCTCAACCAGCCGTCGCGGTACCGCATCGTCATCGTCGGGCTGACCCTGCCCGACACCATCACGGCGCGCGATGTGACCGCCGACGCCGGCTGGACCGATCGGCTCGCTCAGAACACGCCGGACCCGGGCGGCGTCACTGCACCCCTGTTCGTCGGCCAGGGGCTTGTCGACGACGTCGTCAACCCGGCGGTCACCCAAGCGTGGGTCAGCGAACGCTGTGCGGTCGGTGTGCCCACCGAGTGGCACACCTACCCCGGAGTCACCCACCTGGCCATCATCGGGCCCGGCGGCGACGGGGCGCTCGCCTGGACCATCGATCGGTTCGACGGGGTCACGTCACCCGACCGCTGCCCAGCCACCTGAGCGCAAGAGAGGAGACCATCATGCGGATCGCAGTCGCCGGAGCCACCGGCCACATCGGCGCCCTGACAGTCTCGGTCCTCGAGAGTCACGGGCATGACGTCGTGCGCATCAGCCGCTCGCTGGGCGTGGACCTTCTGATCAGTGAGGGGCTGGACGACGCGCTCACCGGCGTCGGAGCGGTCGTTGACGTCACCAACTCCACCGCGCCGGATCGCGCGGAGGCGGTGGCGTACTTCGGCGCCGCCACGCGGAACCTGCTCGCCGCCGAGGCACGCGCCGGTGTGCGCCACCACGTGTTGCTGTCGATCGTCGGGGTGGACCGGGTCGAAGGCAACGCGCACTACGCGGGCAAGCGGGAGCAGGAGCGCCTGGTCGCCGACGGTCCCGTGCCGTGGACGATCGTCCCGGCCACGCAGTTCCACGACTTCGCGGCGATGGTCGCGAGCTGGACCGAGCACGACGGGGCCGCCACGATCGCGCCGCTGCTCGTGCAGCCGATCGCGCCCGCCGACATCGCCGACGTCCTGGCCGAGGTGGCCACCGGCGAGCCGCAGGGCCGCTACGCCGACGTCGCCGGCCCCGAACCCCAGGATCTCGTCGACATGGCCCGGCGCACCAACGAGGCGCGTGGCCACCGGGTGCGGCTCGTCCCGTCGTGGTCGGGGATCTTCGACGCGACGATGGCCGGTGACGTTCTGCTGCCCGACGACGGCGCCCGCATCGCGCCCACCACCTTCGACGAGTGGCTGGCGGCGGGCGCGCGCTAGGCGCCTCGGAGCCCGGCGGGCGCCCGGGCCCCGCGGATCAGCGTTCGATCGCGATCGTGTCCGAGCGGTCCAGCACCTCGCCCGACGAGTCCAGTGCCTCGACCGCCACCACGGCGGCGCGCTCGATCCGGGTCGTGGTTTCGAAGCCGTCCTTGCGCACCTCGGCGACGGGTGCCAGGTCGTCGGCGTCCTCGCCGGCAAGCACCCGCCAGGTGGTGACCGCGGTCGCCCCGTTCCAGCTCATCGCGACCTCGAGCGGGCGGTCCCCGTCGCCGCTGCCCGCCTCCTCGCCGCTGCCGCCGCCGCTCCCGCCGTCATCGAGGGCAGTGACCACGACGTCGGGCGGCTCGGCGGGCTGCCCCTCCCACTCGAACCGGTAGGCGCGGTAGGAGTCCGCGGGCGTGAACGTGGCATCGAACACCACGTCGCCGGCGGCCGAGAACTCGGTCACGCGCCCCTCGCTCCCCCAACCCACGAGCAGGCCCCCGCCGGTGAGCATCTGCGTGTTGCCCTGCGTTCCGGCGCTCACGCCGTCATGGCGGACCTCGGTCAGGACCGCGGCGGTCATCGCCTCCGTGTCGACGTCGAGGATGAGTGCCCGCGAGGCCTCGCCCCCCATCGTCGACGCGTGGTTGTCGAAGAGGCTGATGCGGTTGCCGCCGAGCCACTCGGCGTCGTGCTGCCACAGGAAGGGCGTGCCGGGGCCCATCGTGATGTCGCTGCCCTTGCCGCCCAGAGTCCAGCGCAGCTCCCCGGTTGCTCGGTCGATCGCGTAGATGGCATGCGTGTTGCGTGCGGAAACCAACAGCGTGCCGTCGGGACCGGGTGCCACCGAGTTCGCGTGGAACCAGTCGAGGGGGAGGTCCTCCGAACCGTCCCCCCGATCGGACAGCTCGCTGAACGTGTCGGAGACCGGCACGTGGTCGCCTGCGCGCCATTCCATCAACACCTCACCCGTGGCGACGTCGACCTCCTGCACGTAGTTCTCGAACTCGTAGCCCCGCTGCGGTCCGCCCACGGCGGAGAGGTCGGCCGACTCCGGGCTGTAGGCGATGAGCAGCGCAGTGCCCTCGTCGGTGAGTCGGAATTCGTGGAAGTCGGCCTGGCGCCCGTTGCCGGTCTGCAGACGGGCGACCTCGCGGTACCGGCGATCGACGATGACCAGCTCGCCCTCCCCCCGGCCTTCTGCAGACCTTCCCTCCCACCACGTGAGGACGGGCTCGCCGTCGTACGTCTGCACGCGTAGGTCGGCCGCCACGTCGCTGCCACCGACGGGGGCCGACCACACGGTCTCGCCCCGGTCGTCGACGATGAGCGGGCCGGCCTGGGCGCCCGCCCGCTTGGGCGCCAGGAACACGAAGCCCGGCGTGGGGGAGGTCGACGACACCGTGTGGATCGCGGGCGGCGTGACGTCGGGGCGCGTGACGTACTGGCGGAGCGCCACGCGCTCGATGGAATCGTCGGGCGCCCCGGACCTGGCATCCGGCGCGTCGCTCGTCGTGGGACCTGCGCCGTCTTCGTCCCGTCGGCTCGACGAGGCGTCGTCGTCGGCGCAGGCGATGACGGTCAGGCTGAGCGCGAAGGCAACGGCGAGAGATCCCCGCCAACGCCTCCGGGCGTGGGCGGGGGATGTGGGTGGCTCGAGCAGCATGTCGCATGACAGTACGACGGCACGCGTCGCCGGGTGGCCCGGTGGCCGGCGCGGGCCACGATGAGTCCCGAGCCCCCGCCTCGTCCTACTCGCAGGAGCGGGCCACCAGGAGGAGCCTGATGAGCAAGTTGAGCAAGAAGTTCAGTGCGACGCTCGAGAGGAGCGGCAACAAGGGCGGGTGGACCTACGTCGTCATGCCGGGATCAGCGGAGTACTTCGGTACCCGGGGCCTCGTGAAGGTGAGCGGCACGGTCGATGGCCACCCCTTCCGCAGCTCGTTCATGGCCCTGGGCGACGGCAGGCACAAGCTCCCCATCAAGGCCGACGTGCGCAAGGCCATCTCGAAGCAGGCGGGCGACACCGTGACCGTGCGCCTGGATCAGCGCCTCGACGACTGATGTGGATCCGCCGGCCGCCGACCAGCAGGTAGGGGGAAGCGTCGTCCCAGTCGGGCATCGTGAGCCTCACCGCGCTCGCGGGTCCGCAGCGTCAGCCCTCGGCAGCACCGCATGTCGGGGCTGGCGAGGTGAGCGACCTCTAGCTGGGGGTGAACCGTTCCATGGCGGCCTTGAGCCGCCGCGCGGCGGTGCGCCGCTTCCACATCTTCAGCTTCCAGTGCCGGCGGCGGCGCTGCGACGGCCGGGCCTTGGCCGGATCGTGGTGCCGTTCGGCCCGAAAGCCGATGCCCGGTTCGATCACCTCGTCGGGCTCGACCCCGCCCTGGATCTGGCCGGTGATGTCGGCCAGCGCGGTGTTGACCCGGTGGCGTTCGGAACGGGCGTGGACCCTGCGCTCCTCGGGATGCGGGAGGACCACATCGCCGGTGCGGTGACGGTTGCTCATTCGTCTTCTCCTGACGAGAGCCGACGCTGTTGCTCCGTTCACCGCGACCGTAGCCGCCGACCCGGGCGCCTGTCTCGGGCCCAATGGCCCAAATTCCGGTGCTCGAGGGGGCGCTTGGGCCGGCGGCGGGGCGCCGCGTAGCCTCGTGGCGTGCACAACGTGGCCACCGCCCCCCGCCCGGCCGCCGACGTCGCCGTCCGGCGTCTGCTCCG
The DNA here is from genome assembly GCA_050744525.1 of Acidimicrobiales bacterium. Taxonomy (GTDB): domain Bacteria; phylum Actinomycetota; class Acidimicrobiia; order Acidimicrobiales; family VFJN01; genus DASQUK01. Next base: position 14,429 of record JBOGHG010000075.1, read on the forward strand.
CATCCCCGACGGGCCCCCGGCCCCGGAAGATGCCGCCCAGCGGGCCTTCTCGACCTCCATCCTGGTGTCGGGCATCCGGTGCCTGCTGACGTACATCGTGCTGCCCTTCCTGGCGCCGGCCCTGGGGCTGGCGGCGGGCGTCGGGCCCGCCATCGGCATCCCCATCGGGGTCGTGGCCATCGGGTTCAACATCCTGACCATTCGCCGCTTCTGGGCGGCCGACCACCGCTGGCGCTGGGCCTACACGGCCATCGCCCTGACCGTGATCGCGCTGCTGCTGGTCCTGATGGTCGAGGACATCCTCGACCTCGTCGGATAGGCAACGCGATGCGCCGGCTCGGTCTGTTGGCGCTCGGCTGGCTCGCCGTCGCGCTCGGTGGGCTGGGCATCGTCGTGCCCGGACTGCCGACGACCGGCTTCTTCGTGCTGGCAGCCGCGTGCTTCGCCCGGTCCAGCCCCCGCTTCGAGCAATGGGTGCTGGGTCTGCCCAAGATCGGCCCCCTGGTGCGCGACCACCGCGCCGGGCTGGGCATGCCCCGGCGGGCCAAGGTGGTGGCCATCGCCATGATGCTCACGGCGTGCTCGCTCAGCGCGCTGGCGCTTGGGTCACCCCTGCTGGCCGGCGTCGTCATGGGGGCCGGCCTGGTCGGTACCTGGTACGTCGGCTGGCGGGTTCCGACCCGCGAGCGCATGCTCGCCGCCCGGGTTCCGGGCGGGACCGGGGCCAGCGACGAGGCGCGGCCGGCCGCGTGAGCCGGGCGGCTCGGTGACACGCCAGGCTGTCGCCATGCGATTCATCGTGTACGGCGCCGGTGCGATCGGTGGGGCGATCGGCGGCCGCCTGTTCGAGGCCGGGCACGACGTGACCCTCGTCGCCCGGGGCGATCACCTCCGGGCGCTCCAGGGCGACGGGCTCACGCTGGTGTCCCCGGACGCCTCGGACACGCTGCGCCTGCCCGCGGTCGGCCACCCGGCCGAGGCGGACATGCGCGACGGTGACGTGGTGATCCTGGCGATGAAGAGCCAGGGCACCCCCGCCGCCATGGCCGACCTCGCGACGCACGCGCCGCCCGGCGTCCGTGTGGTGTGCGCCCAGAACGGTGTGGAGAACGAGCGCGTCGCGCTGCGGTTCTTCGCCGAGGTCTACGCGCTGGCGGTCATGCTGCCGGCCACCCATCTCCAGCCCGGCGTCGTGGTGGCCCACCTGGCACCGACGACCGGACTGCTCGACGTGGGGCGCTATCCAGAGGGCATCGACACGGTTGCCGAGGATGTCGCCGCCGCGCTGTGCGGCGCCACGTTCGGGTCCCAGGCCCGGCCGGACATCATGCGTTGGAAGTACCGCAAGCTGATCCTCAACCTGGGCAACGCCGTCGAGGCGGTGTGCGGCCCCGGGGCGGCGCGGTCGACGCCCCTGGCCCGGATGGCCCGCGCCGAGGGCGAGGCGTGCCTGCAGGCGGCCGGGATCGATGCGGTGTCCATCGAGGACGACCGGGCGCGCCGGGGAGACGTGTTCGAGCTCCGCCCGGTTCCGGGCCACGAGCGCCAGGGCGGATCGTCGTGGCAGAGCCTCGCCCGGGGCCTGCGCAGCGTCGAGACCGACTACCTCACCGGCGAGATCGTGCTGCTCGGCCGGCTCCACCGGGTGCCGACCCCGGTCAACGAC
>JBOGHG010000076.1:0-15934 GCA_050744525.1 Acidimicrobiales bacterium
GGGCCCGAAGCCGACCTCCAGGACGCAATCGTGAGGTTGGACCTCGAGCAGAGCGACCGCCCATCGGTTCCGCTTCCGGTTGGATGGGCGCAACGTCATCTCCCAGCCGGCCAGACGGCCTCCTAAGCCGTGGGGTCGATGGAACTGGGACACGACGGCCGCCAACAGGCGTTGTTTGGCTCGCATAGTCACGATTACACGACCTCAAGCGCGCTCGAAGTCAAGAGACGTCGACGCAATCGACGACACCTTCGGTCACGTCGTCACCACCTCACACAAACGGCGCCCTCGATCTCCGGCGCACTGTGCGGCTCACCGAGACCTCGATCCGTCAGTCAGTCTGGCAACCGCAGCGACCATGACAGGCAGAAGTCGGACGACCCCATCGCCAATTGCCGGCGACCCTGCCGACGTCCTCAACGAGAGGACGGCGGAGTTTTCGCGGGTTTTTGGAGCCGGATCCGGCGGCCGCCAACCGGCCGCAAGCCGTCGACCAGCGGAAACAGCGGTGGGCGCGGAGGGACTCGAACCCCCGACATCTGCCTTGTAAGGGCAGCGCTCTAGCCAGCTGAGCTACGCGCCCGGGAAGGCGCGAGGCTACCGCTCCCCCTCCGGGGCTAGCGACAGCCCTCCCCCGGGGCGGGCGCGCGCCGGGGTGGCGTTCCGGCGTCGGCGTGACGGACATCCGCCCTTCCGAGCGCCGGCTTGGGGTCGCTGCCGATCGGCGCCGGCCCGGGCCAACCCGACCATCCCTCTCCGGTCGTGAGACGGACACTACGTTCGTTCAGGACACCACGTTGCTTCCGACGCATCGCCCGCCGATCTCCATCCGCCGAGTCTCCCCTGGAGGACTTCCATGGTTGGGCGCCCACGGCCCACGAGTGAGAGCTCGATCGATCTCACCCGGCGCTACCTCGCCGAGCTGGGCTCGTACCCGCTGCTCACCGCCGAGGACGAGGCCAACCTCGCACAGGCCATCGCCGACGGCCGGGCCGCTCAGGCCCGCCTCGGCGCCGGCGTCCCCATCTCGCGCCGCGAGCGCGCCCGCCTGCAGGCTCGCATCGCCGCGGCCTCCGAAGCCAGGCGGCGGTTCATCCAGTCGAACCTCCGCCTGGTCGTCTCGATCGCCAAGCGCTACCAGACGCCGACCATGTCGCTCCTCGACCTCATCCAGGAGGGCAACCTGGGCCTCATGCGGGCGGTCGAGAAGTTCGACCACCGCAAGGGATTCAAGTTCTCGACCTACGCCACGTGGTGGATCCGCCAGGCGATCGGGCGCGGCATCGCGGACAAGGGTCGCACCATCCGCCTGCCCTCCCACCTCATGGACACGCTGGCCACGCTGTCCCGAAGCTCGTCCGCGCTCCTGAAGTCCCTGGGGCGGGAGCCGACCGCCGGGGAGCTGTCCGTCGACACCGGCATCGCCCTGGACAAGGTGGAAGCAGCACTGCGCGCCGCGCCCGACCTGGTGTCGCTGTCGGCTGCGGTCGGCGACGAGGGCGACCACGAGCTCGGCGACCTCCTCGCCGACCCCACCAGTGAGGCACCCTTCGACGCCGCCGCCGCCTCGATCGAGCGCGCGGACCTACGTGCCCTTCTCAGCCACCTCGACGAGCGCGAGCGAGCCATCCTCGCCCTGCGGTTCGGGCTCGACGACGACCGGCCACTCACGCTCGACGAGGTCGGTCGGCGGTTCAACCTCACGCGCGAGCGCATTCGTCAGATCGAGGCCAAGGCGCTGACCAAGTTGCGCCACCCGTGCTCGGCCCAGCAGCGCCGCCTCGTCGACGCGCTCAGCCGCTGACTCGCACCAACGGCGTGACCAACCCCTGACTAACCCGACCCGGTCGCCCGGGTGACGTCCGGACCACGGAAGGGCGTGCGGGGCAGCGGCCCCGAACCGCGGGGCACGTCGGATCGTGCGAGGGCCACCAGAGCGCTCACGGCCTCGGGTTGCAGCTCCGGCAACGCCCCGGCCGGGAACCAGTGAACGTCGCTCACCTCGGGCGAGCGCGGCGCAACGGAATCGGCATCCGCACCGTCGGCCGGTCGGGCCCGGTAGACGATGTCGATCCGCTGCGGGCGGGCGTCGACGACGACCGCCGGCTCCCCCATGAGGTCGATGGCGAGCCCGGTTTCTTCGCGCACCTCTCGGCGCGCGCACGCGTCGATCTCCTCCCGTCGGTTGACCAACCCACCCGGCAGGCCCCACCCGTTGCGGTACACCACCCGCACGAGCAGCAGCGCGCCGTCCTCGCGCTCGATCGCGCAGGCGGCGCCGACGGTGAAGGATGGGGCGAAGAGGCGAACGATCCAGCGACGGCCCAGCACCGGCACCCACCGCCAGACCTGCAGCAGGAACTTCTGGATCCGAACCGCCACGCGTCAAGGCTACTGGCCCGCCAACTCCCGGCGGCCGGCCACGAGCGCGTCGAACAGGGGCTGCGTGGCCGCGGCCATGGGGCTACGCCGGGCGCGGTGGTCCAGCGCCAGCAACCCGCGCCCGTGGGCGTCGCCGACGATCGCGCCCGCCTCGATGCACACGAGCACGCCGCCGAGGTAGTCCCACGGGCCGTGGGCGGACTCGCTGCAGTCGACATAGGCGTCGAGCACGCCCTCGGCGACGGCGCACAGGTCGAGGGCGGCGGCGCCGAGGCTGCGGAACTGCCGCCAACCCAGCGGTCGTGCCGGCAGTCCGGAGATGCCGACGAACGCGTCGGCCGTGCCGGTGCAGGTCGTCGGTCGGATGGGCACGCCGTCGACGGAGGCACCCGCGCCGCGGGTTGCCGTGTACGTGCGGCCGTGGGGGAGGTCGACGACGAGCGCGGCGCGCAGCCCCTCACGGTCTACGGCGCACAGGCTGGTGGCGAACCAGGGGATGCCCCGGGCGGCGTTGGTGCTCCCGTCGAGCGGGTCGACGACGACCACGATGTCACTGTCGTCGGGCCCGGTCCGCCCCGACTCCTCGGAAAGCACTGCCACGTCGGCCTGCCCCAGGACCTCCAGCGCGGCGGCGTCGGCCGCCAGGTCACTGAGGTGCTGACCGCCGTGGGCGCCGTCCGGCCCTGCGATGCCCCAGTCGTCGACGTCGTCGAGGGCGGCCCGGACTGCCAGCGCGGTCTCGTGCAGCAAACCGACCAAGCCGTCGTCGGACAGGGGCACGTGTCGGGTCTACCAGGACGCGTGGCAGGCTGTGACGGTGGCTGCCATCGACATCGCCGGGTTCGTGTCCGACCTCAAGGACCACGCCATCGACCACGGCTTCCACGTGCACGACGAGCGGCACTTCGTCGAGACCTACTCCCTGCGACAGACCTGGGAGATCGACCTCCACCCCGAGGAGGCGTGTGGTGGCCCGCTGGACCTGCACCTGGCCCTCGAGGTCGATCCCCGGGCGCTGCTGTCTTTCGAGGACGTGATCACCGGGCTGCCCGAGGACGACGACCCACCGGACACGTTCCACTTCCCGCTCGTGTTCAACTGGGCCCTGCCCCCGCTGCCCAAGGGGCCAGACCTGTTGATCCTCGCCACCGAGCTCGCCGGGGTTGGCGGCACGGATCTGCCGCTCGAGGTATCCGCCATCGACTCGTTCCCGTCGGTCACCGATGCCCCGCAACGCAGCCTCGCCATCCTCTCCCGCATCGAGGTCTCCCTGGCGCGTGTGTTCCTCGGGCAGGAACAGCTCTGCGACGTGCTCGACCAGTGCCTGGCGGTCAGCCGCTACCTGCTGGAGAACGCCGAAACCTGGCTGGGCGACCGCGAGGCGTAGGCGGCAGGATCAACCGGCGTCGCTCTCGAGCAGCCCCTCTCGACCACGCCGGGGCGCCACGGGATGGCCGAAACCCGATTGGACGAGTCGGGATTTGCGCCTATCATCGGGGCGGCGGCCGAGGGCCGCATCCCGCCCGGACCGCATCCGCACGAGCAACCTGGGAGGTCGCGATGAGCGATTTCGTGCACCCCGAGGCGCTCGTCGACGCCGATTGGGTCGCCGAGCACCTCGCCGACCCGAACGTCCGCATCATCGACGTCGACGAGGACACCAGCGCCTACGAGAAGGGCCACATCCGCAACGCGGTCGGCTGGAACTGGACCACCGACCTGCACGATCCCGTGCGCCGCGATTACGTCGACCAGGACGGCTTGAGTCGCTTGTTGCAAGCGGCGGGCGTCGGTCCCGAAACCACCGTGGTCCTCTACGGCGGCAACAACAACTGGTTCGCCACCTACGCCTACTGGCTCTGTCGCTACCTCGGCTTCGATGCCGTCAAGCTGCTCGACGGCGGGCGCAAGCTCTGGGAGCTCGACGGGCGGGAGCTGACGCAGACCGTTCCCAGCTTCCCACCCACCGACGTCCGCGTGACGGGACTCGTCCGGGGCGAGCTGCGCGCCCTGCGTGACGAGGTGCTCGCCAAGCTCGACCAGGAGCAGTACATCGACGTCCGGTCTCCGGAGGAGTTCCGGGGCGAGCGGCTTGCGCCCGACCACCTGCCTCAGGAGCAGGCCCAGGTGCCGGGCCACATCCCCGGCGCGGTGAACATCCCCTGGAGCAAGGCGGCGAACGACGACGGCACGTTCCGGTCCGCCGACGAGCTGCGCGCCCTGTACGCGGGCGAGGGCATCGAGCCCGATCGGGGTGTGATCGCCTACTGCCGCATCGGCGAGCGCTCGGCCCACACATGGTTCGTGCTCCACGAGCTGCTGGGCTATCCCTCGGTGGAGAATTACGACGGCTCGTGGACCGAGTACGGCTCGCTCGTGGGGGTACCGGTCGAGCGCTGAGCGGCGACAGGTCAGCGACGGCGGTTGCGCGCCGCCAGGGCCGGCGGGGCCCAGCCGGTGTCGGCCGGGTTGAGCGTCGCTCCCGGGGGAACGATCGCGTCGACGGCGTCGAGGAGCTCCTCGGGGAGCGACACGCCGGGCGCCGACAGCTGGGCCTCCAGGTGCTCCATCGTGCGGGGCCCGACGATCGCCGAGGTCACCGCGGGATGGTTGATGACGAAGGCGAGGGCCAGCTCGATCATCGTGAGCCCGAACTTGTCGGCAAGCTCGTTGAGGTCCTCGGCAGCGGTGCGCTTCGCGTCCTCTGTCGGGCCCGAGCGCACCATGCCACGCCGCTCCCACAGCCGCTGGCGGTGCGACGGCTCCGGTGTCGTGCCCCGGCGGTGCCGTCCCGACAGCATGCCACCCGCCAGCGGGCTCCAGGGGATCACCCCCATCCCGTAGCGCTGGGCGACGGGCAGCACGTCGGACTCGATGCCACGGGTGAGGATGGAGTACGGCGGCTGCTCGCACACGAACCTGATGAGGCCGCGGCGCTCGGCCACCCATTGGGCCTCGACGATCTCGTGAGCCGGGAAGGTCGACGAGCCGACGTAGCGGACCTTCCCCGCGCGCACGAGATCGGTCAGGGCCGAGAGGGTCTCCTCGATGTGACAGCTGGGGTCGGGCCGATGGATCTGGTAGAGATCGATGTAGTCGGTGCCCAGTCGCCGCAGGCTGTTGTCGACCTCGGCCATGATCCAGCGCCGGGAGTTGCCTCGCGCATTCGGGTCCTTGCCCATGGACCCATGGACCTTGGTCGCCAGGACCACCCTGTCACGGCGGCCACCGGCCAGCGCCTTGCCGACGATCTCCTCGGACTCGCCGGCCGAGTACACGTCGGCGGTGTCGATGAAGTTGATGCCCGCGTCCAGGGCACGGTGGATGATCCGGACGGCATCGTCGTGGTCGGAGTTGCCCCACGCCCCGAACATCATGGCGCCCAGACACAGGGGGCTGACCTGGACGCCCGTGCGACCGAGGGTTCGATGCTCCATGGAACGCTCCTTCACGATGAGACCGAGAAGGCGGACCGTAGGGCTTCGAGCGCGCTCGAAGTCAAGCTCTCCCGCCACACGGTGTCGTCCTGCCACGCCGGCCACACCTGGCCGTTGGACACGCCCCACGCCATGGACGCGGCCGTGAACACGACCAAGCCGACGAAGATGCGTTTGCGGCTGACGGGGGGCACCGAGACGGCCTGCGCGCAGAAGAAGACAGCCGAACCCGGTCAGGTAGGCGTTGACCAGCCATGCGAGGCCGACCGCGAGCAGCCGGGATCACGCCGGATCGGCGGCAGCGCCACGTTCACGATCGCCTGGGTCGACGATCACGCTCAGCACGCCCGCCCACAGCACCGCGAGCGCCAGCCGGAGACAGGCGCCGGCTTGGGGGACTGCTCGTCAAAGTGGCCCCCAGGAGCGCGGACAGGCGGTCGACCGCCTTGGAGATGTCGTCGCCGCCGGCGCCGAAGCCGATGCGGAAGTGGCAAGGCGCGCCGAAGCAGTCGCCCGGTGCCAGCAGCACCCCGCGGGCGGCCGCCGCTTCGCAGAGGGGCCGGCTCGACTCACCCGAGCGCAGCCACGGCCACGCTGTCAACCCGCCACGGGGTGGGATCCATCCGATCCGCTCGGCGTGCTCGGCGAAGAACGGTTCCATGGCCCGGAGGTTGGCGCTGGTGACTCGTTGCGCCCGCTCGAGGATCCGGTCGCGGTTGTGCACGCCGATGACGCCAAGTGCCTCGCCGAGGGGGGACGAGCTTGACACCGTCAGGTAGCCCCGAGCGTTCTCGTACCGCACGCGACGGGCCGCGTCCCGCTCGACGATCCAACCCAGCCGCAAACCGCTCAGGCACATCGCCTTCGAGAAGTCTCCAAGCACGGTCACGCCCGGCAGCCGGCTGGCCGAGGGCATGGCAGGGCCGTGGTAGATGGGGTGATACACCTCGTCGACCACGAGCCGGATGCCTCGCTCACCGGTGAAGTCGTGCAACTCGTCCAGCTCGGCGTCGCCGATAACCGCACCCGTCGGATTGTGCGGCGAGTTGACCAGGATCAGCTTCGTCCGCCTATCGCTGCGCGATCGGATCTCGTCGAGATCGATCCGGAACCCTGACTCTGCCCGGAGGTGATACTGGCGGACCTCGAGACCGAGCACCTGGGCGGCCTCGCCGAAGGTGGGAAACCCAGGGTGGGGCAACACCACGTTGGCTCCCGCCTCGGCCGCGTCGATCAACAGGATCCACAGCGCCTCGGACGCCCCCGTCGTGATGCGAACGTCGTCGGCGGTGACCCCCACCACGGCGGCGATGGCCTCCCGGAGCTCTGCGCCACCCTCCGGTGGTGCGTAATACAGCGGCCGGTCGAACAGACGCTCCCGCACGTCGTCATCGACGAGCGCCAGGAGCTCGCGGACGGTCCACCGGGGTCCCGTGCTCGAGGCAAGGTCGTACTCGATCGGCGGCGAGGCGAACTGATACCTGCTGAGCCACTGATCGAGCAGGAACGGCCTCATCTCCATGGGTCGTCACCATATGGGGTTCGCGGACTTTACCGATGCAATCCACGATGCCGGTCAACACGAACGAGCGCGGGTACCAATCTTCAGCGCTGATACACACCGCCCGATTGTCGCAGCTCCCATCATCGACCGGGGAAGCCAGCCGACGAAGGCGGACATGCGGCGACTGGACCGCGCCTATCAGCCGCGATGGTGCCAAGCAGGGCTTGCGGCCAGCACCCCCAACGACGGCTCCTCAGGCGAGCTCAACCCTCGACAACGTGAGCGCGAATGTCGAGGAGCGCTTCCCGGCTCCTCACGGGAGCCCACCCACGGTTGGTCCCGCCGGAGGAGTGGGACGAGCCGGTTCTCGACGGGCCAGTGGCCGCTCCATGCGCGCGTTCTGTCGTCGTCGAGCGGCGCTAGGTAGCAAATGGCCGTGAGGGCAGGGGCGGGCGCTCTCGTCGATCCGAGCCAGTGGCCGCTGGTGGGGCGGGACGATGAGTTGGCGTTGGGTTGTGCCGCGGTTGCCGCTCACGGCGGGGTGGTGCTGACGGGGGCGGCCGGCGTCGGCAAGACGCGGCTCGCCCATGAGGTGTTGACCCAGGAGGCGGCGGCCGGCGATCGTATGGAGTGGATCGCGGCGACCCGATCGGCTGCGTCCATTCCACTGGGGGCGGCAGCTCATTTGGTCCCGCAGGGGTCGATGCGGGAGAGCCGGGACGCGATGTTGCGGACGATCGTGGGCGCGCTGGAGCACCAACGGGGTGCTGGACGCCTCCTGCTCGGCGTCGACGACGCCCATCTGCTCGACGATGCGTCGGCCGCGCTCGTGCACATTCTGGCGACGACCGGCACGGCGTCGGTCGTCGTCACGGTTCGCGGCGGCGAGCTGATGCCGGATCCGATCGTGGCGCTGTGGAAGGACCGGCCGGTGCCGTTGGTCTCACTTCAGGCGCTGTCTCGCGATGAAGTGGAGGAGCTCGTCTCCTCGGTGCTGGAGGGACCGATCGAGGGGGCGCTGCTCCATCTGCTCTGGGAGTCGAGCGCGGGCAATGCCCTGTTCCTCGGGGAGCTGGTCCGGCACGGCATCCAGTCCGGCGCGCTCCGTCGGGAGCGCGGGTTGTGGAGCTGGCCGGGGCGGTTCGAGCCGGGAGAGCGGCTGCAGGATCTCGTAGCGCTTCGGATGGGGAGCCTGGACGAGGATCAACGTGTCGCGCTCGAGCTGGTGGCGGTTGGCGAACCGCTGGCGCGCGCCTGTGCCCGTGCCCTCGGCATCGCCGCCGTACTGGCCCGCCTCGAAGAACGCGGCCTGGTGGTGTCGCGGCGGCCGACGGCGACGGAGATCGGTCTCTCCCACCCGTTGTTCGGCGAGGTCGCTCGGGCGCGAATGCGGGCGACGCGGGCCGATGAGGTTCGCCTCCGCCTGGCGGAGGCGTTGGAGGCGACAAGCGGGGTCAGCCGGCCGACCAGTTCAGGATCGTACTGTGGCGCGCCGACGCGGGCGAGCTCCGCCGGCCCGACGAGCTCCGGGCCGCGGCGCGTCGGGCCTGGGCGATGTGGGCGGCGCCGGTCGCGGACCGCCTCGCCCGCGCCGCCCTGGAGTTCGGCCGGGACCTCGAGGCCGGGTACCTGCTCGGCGAGGCGCTCAGCGACCAGGGTCAGGTCGACCAGGCGCTCGCCGCGTGGGAGGCGATCGAGGAGCTCCCCGGGCCGGATCGGGTCCGGGCCGCGCTCGCCATCGCCCACGCCTCCGCGCTCAACTATCGCCTAGGCCGCCGGGCTGACGCCGAACGTGTCCTTGCCCGGGCGGCTGCACGCATCCAGGAGGAAAGCGCGGCGCGGTTGATCGACGGCGGGCTCGCGCTGTTCGGTGCGACCAACCGGCTCGACTGGGACGCCGATGCAGATGCGCTGCCGCCGTCGAGCCGAGCGTGGCGTTGGCGGCCGCGCTCGAGCGGACGGCCGCCGGCCGATTGGAAGCGGCCACGCGAACAGTCGACGCGGCGATCGCCACCCGGGAGATCTGGGGCGAGGAGTTCCCAAGCGTCGAACTGTTCCTCCAACTTGGTGCGAGCGTGGTCGCGCCTGCTCGGCGGTCACGTGCGGGAGGTGGACGCCGAGGCCGAGGGTCGGTACGCGGCGGCGGTCCGCGAGCGGGCCGACTGCCCGCGGGCGAGGTGGTATCTGATGCGTGGGCTGGTGGGCGCGATCCGGGGATCTCCGCGCTATGCGATCAGCGCCCTCCACGAGGGCGTGGCAGTGACGGGCGCCGACGATCGTGGATGGCCGCGGCCGATGCACGTCCTGTTGGCCATGGCCACCGCCCTGGCCGGCGACATCGCCGCCGCCGAGGACAACGAACGGCGGGCCGACGAGGCCAACCGGAGCATCGATGGACTGTTCGGCGTCGATGCCGCCCGGTCCCGGGCGTGGGTACTCGCTGTCCGAGGCGAACTGACGGCGGCGGCGGACCAAGCCCGACGAGCAGGGGAGCTGGCCGTAGCCCACGAGCAGTGGGCGTTCGAAGCTCTGGCCCTCCACGACCTAGCCCGGTCGCCGCAGGAGCAGTTGGCGAAACCACGAGGTGGCGACCCAGTGCCAGGACGAGGCGGGGGAGCCAAGTGCAAGATCGAGGGCTCCAAACCCGTGTGCGGGCGACGCGGGCCGCTACCCCACCGTGGGCTGCAGCGCCAGCACATTGAAGGCGCGCACCCAGTCGCTCTTGCCGGCGAGGCGCAGGCTGCCGAGATCTTGCGACGCGACGAGATCTCGCACTTTGTCGTGGGTCGATTCGTCGACGAGGATCTGACGAGGGCCGGCCGCCGTCTGTAGCCGTGACGCGACGTTCACTGGGTCGCCGATGACCGTGTATTGCATTCGGCGCTCCGACCCGACGTTGCCGGCGATCACCTCGCCGGTCGTGATGCCGATGCCGAGGTGCAGTCGCACGCCCCGCAACGTCGGGATCTCGAGGCGCATGATCTCACCCTGCATGGCGAGGGCGGATCGGACGGCCCGCTCGGGATCGTCGGCGTGGATCACCGGGGCACCGAACACCGCGAAGACTCCGTCGCCAAGAAAACCTGCGACCGTGCCCTCGTGACGCTCGACGGCATCAGACACGACCGTCAGGTACCGGTTCAGCAGGTCCAAGATCGTCTCGGGCGGATGCTCCGCCGCGAGCGCCGTGTAGCCGCGCACGTCCGCGAACAGCGTAGACACCGCGCGCCGATCGCCGCCCAGCGATACGGAGAACGGATCACGCAACACCTCGGTCGCGACACTCGCGCTGACGTAGCGTCCCAGCAGGTCGGCGAGCCGATCCTGCAGCGCCTTCGTCCGCAGCAGCGAGCGCAGCCGTGCCGACAGCTCGCTCAGTTCGTACGGCTTGCTCAGGAAGTCGTTGGCCCCGGCCTCCAGGCCGCGCACCTTGTCCTCGGGACGGTCGAGGGCCGTGAGCAGCAGGATGGGTAGGCCCGCGTGCTCGGGGTCGCGACGCACCCGCTGGCACACCTCGATGCCACCGGGAGCGGGCATCATCACGTCGAGGCAGACGAGATCGGGTTGGTGCTCGGCGATCGCACGGAGCGTGGACTCACCGTCGACTGCATCGACGACGTCGTAACCCTCACGCATCAGGAGCTTGTGGAGGAGGACCAAGCTCGCGGGCTCGTCGTCCACGGCAACGATCAGTGGCCGCTCACGGCTCACGGCAGCAGACCCTGAACGGTGTCGGCGAAGGTCGCGAAGTCGATCGGCTTGCTCAAGTATTCGTCGAACCCGGCCGCACGCGCCCGTTCCTCGTCACCGAGCATGGCGTGGGCGGTGAAGGCGACGATGCGCAGCTTGGCGACCGGACCTCGATCCGCACGGAGTTCGCTCAGTGCCTGCCAGCCGTCCATGTCCGGGAGCCCGAGATCCATGAGCACCAGGTCAGGGAGCTCCTGGCGAGCCAATGCCATGCCATCGGCGGCAGTGTCGGCCGAGAGCACGTCGTGCCCGGCCGCTTGCAGCAGCTTGGTCGCCAGCGCCCTGTTCGCCGGAGTGTCCTCGATCACAAGGATCGTCGCCACTACAGCTCAGCCTTCCGTGCGGCGGCGCCGTCGTCGAGCATGCGCAGGAGCCGGACCTGCTGGACCGGCTTGCTCAGGTAGCCGTCGACGCCCTCGGGCAGGTCGCCCGGGTCCGCACCGGACAGCACGATCACGCGGATCGCGCTCGTCTCGGGGTCGCTCCTGAGCTCGCGCAGGACGTCCAGAGCGTCGGGCCGTTGGAGGCGGACGTCGATCAGGATCGCGGCCGGCTTCCCGCGCCGCGCGTCCTCGACCGCCGTCCTCGCGCTCTGGGAGCCGACCACGCGGTACCCGTGGCCGCTGACCATCTTCTGCAGCACGTGGACGACGGAGGGATCGTCGTCCACGCAGAGCAGCACACGCTCACCGTCAGGGGCCGCCACCGGCGGAAGGTCGTCGTTGCCGGCGGGCGTCGGGCGACAGTCGAGCGGGAGGATGAGGTGGAAGACGCTCCCTCGGCCCGGCTCGCTCTCGAACGTGACGTCGCCGCCCATCGCTCGTGCAAGGCGGCGGCTGATCGGCAGCCCGAGACCGGTGCCGGACGCGGCTCCCTCGGCGTGGTGGAACTCCTCGAAGATCACCTCCTGCAGTTCCGGGGGGATGCCGGGCCCGGTGTCGCGCACTGCGACGTGGAAACGAGCGTCGTCCGCCCGTGCCGACGTGACCTCCACCTCGCCCGCTTCGGTGAACTTGAGTGCATTCCCGATGAGGTTGACGAGGATCTGACGCGAGCGCTGGCGGTCGAGCGCCACTTCGGCGGGCGTGCCCGCGTCGTGCCATCCGAAGCGGATCCCCTTCTGCGCCGCGAGCGAGCGGTGCTGTGCGACGACGGTGTCGACGAGCTCCCGCGGATCGAAGGGCTCGACGTCGAGGGTGAGCTTCCCAGCCTCGATCTTCGACAGGTCCAGGATTTCGTTGATCAGCCCGAGGAGGTCCTGCCCGCCGCGCTGGACCCAGCGGAGCGATGTCTCCTGGTTGGGGTTGAGCGGACCGTCCACGCCCGCGAGGAGCGCATCGGTGAAGCCGAGGATGGCGGTCATCGGCGTGCGCAGCTCATGGCTGACGTTCGCCAGGAATCGCGACTTCGCCTCGCTGGTCCGCTCGAGCGACGCATTGGTCTCCTCCAGCCGTCCGGCCAGCCGCCGCTGATCATCGAACAGCATGGCCAAGCGCTCGCTCGTGCCATTGAGATCTCGCGCCAGGCTTCCGAACTCGTCGCGGTTCGGCACGTCGACGCGCTGGTCGAAGTTGCCGGCTGTGATGTCGGCGAGCGCTCGTTCCATCTTCCGGACCGGCAGGATGAACGCCCACGAAAGGACAAACCCGAGCGTCAGGGCCACGATGACGCTGGCGGCCGAGAAGGCGATCACCATGCCGGTGAGGAGGTCGCGAGCAGACCGGAAGTCGCTCTGGGCGCCGGCCATGTCCTCCTTGGCCGTCGCGATGAGCGTCCGCATCGACTCCTCCAGCATGTGCGAAGTCGGGTGCTCCTCGTTCAGGTGGACATCGGTGGCGTCTTCCGTGCGGCCTTGGTCGATCAACGCCAGGACCTGCTGGCCGGACTGCCGGTAGTCCTCGTTGACGGTCCTGACCTCCTCGTAGAACCCGGCGTTGGCCGGCTCGGCTTGCTGCAGCTCGTCCAAGAGCCGGGCGAAGGTCGCCTTGGCCTCCTCGACCTGCCCGTTGTACTGGGCGGCATCCTCGGGGAGGAGCAGTGCCATCGCCCGGTAGTGGCTCTGGGCCGTCACCGCATAGAGCATCTCCTGCGCCCGGCCGGCCTTCACCTGCGCATCGTCGAGCTCGATCATGCGATCGTTCATCTGCCGGATGACGAGGAGGCTGAGCAGCGCCATCGCCACGAGCAACAAGGCGCCGATGAGGAATCCGAAGAGCAGCTTCCGGTGGACGCCTGCTTTCACACGAGCGACCGCATCGACGACCGGGCGCAGCCAGCCCGTGAAGCGCGGCATCTTCGGTTCGGCGGGCGTCATCACCTGGTCACGAGCCATCTCAAGGCGCCGATCTCAGAATGCGGTTCTCGGGAGCATTCGTCACGTCCCATCCCTGGGCTGGTCAGTCTCCCACGTCGATCGGCGCGATCGTGAACCACCGTGGGTTCGCTGGAGACTCCTGATCTTGGAAGCGAGCTGCGCAACCGTCAGCGCGAATGTCGGGGACCGCTTCGTCGTTGGGCGTTCCCGCTCACGCTGACGATGGCGTGCGCGCGGATCTCATCCACCCGGCGTTGTGAGACGGCGCGACGCTGTATCGGATGCTGGTAGTCGACGCCGCCAACGTGATCGGGTCTAGGCCGACTGGTTGGTGGCGGGACCGGCCCGGTGCCGCACGACGCTTCGCCGAACAAGTGCGGGCGACCGTGCGTCAGGGCCGGTTGGAGCCGGACATAGTCCTCGTGTTCGAGGGACAGGCCCGAGAGGGCGCCGCCGAGAGCGACGCAGACGGCGTCGAGGTTGTTCATGCCCCCGGCGAGGGGGACGACGCGATCGTCTCCATCGCCGAGTCCCACCCCAGCGTGGTCGTGGTCACCGCTGACCGAAAGCTCGCCGAACGCCTTCGAGCGATCGACGCCGACGTTGTCGGACCTCGCTGGTTCCTCGACCAGCTCGTGGACTGATTCGCACGGAATGCGGACAGAAGAGCTCAATCCACCGTTCCGCGCCGCACGCCTGACGCATGACGCCGATTAGGGTCGGGGCATCGGCCGCGGCGGTCGGCTCGCGGTCCGTCTTCGACAAGGAGGACCGATGCGAGTAACCGGCATCCATGCGAACCTTCCGGTCGCTGACATCGCCGCCGCCCGTGACTTCTACACCGACTACCTCGGGTTGAGTATCGAGGAATTCAACATGGGGTGGGTGGCGCGTTACTCGTCGCCGAGTGGCGAGGCCTCCGTCCAGCTCGTCACCCGCGACGCCACGGCGCCTCATGACTCGGTCATCTCGGTTCACGTCGGCGCCGGCGTTGACGACGCGTACGCGGAGGCGAAGCGGCGGGGCTACGAGATCGTTCACCCGCTCACCGAAGAGGCGTGGGGCCTGCGGCGGTTCTTCGTGCGCGCCCCGGATGGCAATGTGATCAACATGGTGAGCCACAGCGACGAGTAGGTGCGCCCGGCCGCACTTCGATCATCGCAAAATGGCGCCGGCCGATCGGGAGGGTGACCACATCTCGCAAATGCCGGAGCACGCAGTCGCGACAAGATCATCTTGGAGGATGCGTACGGCGACGGATGCGCCCCCGATCAACTTGTTGGATCAGGACTGGTGGGTCGACCTGGACGCGGTCCATGAGTTCTTCGCGTGGGCGCGCCTCGAAGCACCGGTGTACCGCGACGCCAACGGGTACTGGGTCGTCACCCGGCATGCCGACGTCGTCGACGTCGAACGACGCGGCGACGTGTTCTCGTCGCGTGGTTCGTACCGGGCGAACATCGCCGAGGAAGAGTCGAACACGATCGCGCTCGACGACCCGGAGCACCTCGCTCAGCGCCGCCTCGTGAGTCGCCGCTTCACGCCCCGTGCCGTGGAGGACAACACCGCGTTCCTGACCTCGCGCATCGACGAGCTGCTGGCCGCGGTGGCCGAGCGCGGCCGCCTCGAGGTGGTCCACGACCTCGCCGCGCAACTCGCATCGCGGCTCACCGCCCACCTGCTCGGGTTCCCCGAAGAGCGGTGGGGCGACATCAAGTCGTGGTCAGAGCGCCTGATGCGCACTGACGCCATCACCTTCGACAACGACGCGCTCGTGGGGATGATGAACGCCATCATGGAGTTCAACGCGGTGCTCCAGGATGTCGCGGCAGAGCGGGTGCACTGTCCGGTCGACGACCTCATATCGGTTTGGGCGGGTGAAGGAATGGACCCGCTGACGATGATGCACGAGGTCGGGCTCTACATCGCCGGTGGGGCTGAGACGACGCGGACCGTGATCGGGCGGGGGCTGAGCGTGTTGGCGGAGCACCCCGACCAGTGGGAGGCAGCCGCGGCCCACCCCACGCTGGTGCCGGGGCTCGTCGAGGAGGTGATCCGCTGGGTCACACCGCTCAACAACATGTTCCGGCGGGTGCGGCACGATGGCAGGATCGGCGACCAGCCTGTCAGCGCCGGCGATCGCGTCATGCTGGCCTACCCGTCGGCCAACCGGGACGAGGCCGTGTTCGAGAAGCCGTTCCATTTCGACATCACCCGCGAACCGAACCCGCACCTGGCCTTCGGGCAAGGCACCCACTTCTGCATCGGAGCCAACCTCGCCCGCCTCGAGCTCCGGCTGCTGTTCGGTTCGCTCACGGCGCGGTGGACCAACCTCCGCGCCCTCGCGCCCCCCGACCTCGAGCCGAACATCTTCGCCACCGCGGTGCGGCGATTTGATCTGGCGTTCGACCTGCGCTGATCCTGCGACGCCGCGGCTAGTGCCGTGACCGGTAACGTTTGCCCCGTCCACGCCGAGTCAGATTCGTCGCTGGCAAGGACGCAGGACGAAGGCATAGCCGTAGCTACGTCGAGGACGAGGACGCAGCC
>JBOGHG010000077.1:0-10961 GCA_050744525.1 Acidimicrobiales bacterium
CGACCAGCCCCCACAACGCTGCCAAGCCGACCACATCCAACCCTGGACCACCGGCGGCACCACCACCGCCGACAACGGCCAACTGCGCTGCGGCTACCACAACCGCTGGCGCTGGCAACACCCCGACCCGAACCCGCCCCCCAAGCCCGACCCAAGCATCGACCCCGACCTACGTCGACGAATCGCCCACCTGGAAGAATGGCGGGCCCGACTCCGTGCCACCATCGCCGCCGAACGCGCCACGGAACCATGACACACGCCGGCGTCGACGTGTCGTGGCCGCAGGCAACAATCGGTCATCGGGTGCGATGGCGACCGGGGTTCTGGTTCAGTGGTGACCATGCGAACGTTTGGGCCTGCGGTAGCGGCCTTGATCGGCGCCGTCGTGTACCGGCTGGTCGTGGGCGGTGAGCTGACCCTGGACACCGGGCTTGGTCGGCGCGTCCGTCCACTGGGGCCGCTGACGTTCAGCATCGCGGCGCCTCGCGAGACTGTCTTCGACGTGATCGCCACGCCCTACCTGGGGCGCACGCCGCGGGCGCTGGCGGAGGAGATCGAGGTGCTCGAGCGGGGCGGCGACATGGTTCTCGCCGCGCATCGAACGCCTGTGGGATGGGGGATGGTGGCAACCACGATCGAGACCGTCCGCTTCGACCCTCCCGAGACGGTTGCGTTCCGGCTGCTACGGGGCCCCGTGCCTCATGTCGTCGAGCGGTTCACTCTCCATGACGAGGCGGGCGCGACACGGCTGGACTACGTGGGCGAGCTCGGCACCGACTTCTGGCGACTCGGCCGCTGGTGGGGCGACACGGTGGCCGGCAAGTGGCAGGCGGCCGTGTCGGAGTCCCTCCTCCGTGTCCGCGACGAAGCAGAACGGAGAGCAGCAGCCAGCCTCAGGCACCGCGAGCAGCACTGACTCCGGCCGCCATCGGGTCGTGGCGCGCGTTCACACCTGGGAGGCTCGTGGAGCTGTGGCGACTTTCGTGGCGAGCCGGGATCGTCGATCCTGGTGATGTGCCAGGGGGACGGCTGATCAATCGGTGGAACTCCTCCGGCCGCCGAAGCCTGTGGGGGTGGGGGCTGGCCGCCGACGAACCGACCGACGATCAGCGGCGCCGATTCGCCGGGTGGCTGGCACAGAACTTCGGCGTCGAGCCACGCGTCGAGGTCGCAGTGCCGATCGAGGACGTCGAACTGCGCCCGGCTCGCGTCGAGGTCCCGGCTGGGCTCGCCGGCGTGTGTTCCACCGACCCGTGGGAGCGGGCCCGGCACACCTACGGCATGGCCTACACCGATCGATTGCGGGCCTTCCGCGGCCAGTTCGACGCGCCGCCCGACATCATCGCCTACCCGGCGGACGAGCCCCAGCTCGAGGCCGTCCTCGACTGGTGCGACACGGCCGGCCACGTGGTCGTCCCCTTCGGTGGTGGGTCGTCGGTGGTGTGGGGCGTGAACCCTCCGGCCGGGGCGGCGAGCGTGGTGACGGTCGACTTGACGGCGATGGACCGGGTGCTCGAGATCGACCGCACGTCCCGGGCCGCCCGCATCCAGGCCGGGGCCCTGGGCCCAGCCGTCGAGGACCAGCTACGCCCGCACGGCCTGACGCTGCGGCACTTCCCGCAGTCGTTCCAGTGGTCGACGGTCGGCGGCTGGATCGCCACGCGTTCGGGCGGCCACTACGCCACGAACCACACGCACATCGACGACTTCGTCGAGTCGGTGCGCATGCTGACCCCCTCGGGCTGGTGGGAGTCCCGCCGGCTGCCGGGCAGCGGTGCCGGTCCGAGCCCCGATCGACTGGTCCTGGGCAGCGAGGGCACGTTGGGGATCGTGTCCGAGGCTTGGCTGCGGTTGCAGGCTCGGCCGAGGTTCCGCGCCAGCGGCGGTGTGCGGTTCCCCGGCTGGGAGGCGGGCTGGCGGGCGGTCCGGGCGATTGTTCAGGCGAAGCTGTGGCCGGCCAACCTCCGCATCCTCGATCCGGTCGAGGCCCAGCGGGGCGCCGGCCTGGACGGGGGCACCGCGCTGATGATCGTGGGGTTCGAGTCGGCCGATGTGCCCCAGCGCGCCAACATCGACGCCGCCGTCGCCCTCGCCCGCGACCACGGCGGCGAGATCGCCGACGACGAGATCATGATCGCCGACGCGGGAACCCCCACCGATCGCGGGGGCGCGGTCGCCGCGTGGCGCGACAGCTTCGTGGGCTTCGACCTCAACACGATGACGGGGCTCGGGCTGGTGACCGACACCTTCGAGACCGCGACCACGTGGGACCGCTGGCCCGACTTCGATGCCGAGGTACGGGCGAAGCTGCGGCCGGCGCTCGAGGAGGTGTGCGGCGGCGGCCTGCTGAGCTGCCGGTTCACCCACGTCTACACGGACGGGCCCGCCCCCTATTACACGTTCGCGGGCATGGGCAGGCAGGGCGGGGAGGAGCAACAGTGGGCCGAGCTGAAGCAGGCGGCCTCCGACGCCGTGGTCGCCGCCGGGGGAACGATCACCCACCACCATGCGGTCGGGCGGATGCACCGCCCGTTCTACGACCGCCAGCGACCCGAGCTGTTCGCCGTCGCGCTACGAGCCGCCAAGCGCGCCCTCGACCCGAACGGCCTGCTCAACCCCGGCATCCTCATCGACTAGTCAGCATGGAACGGAGCCGGCCGTTCCATGCTGACTAGGGGGGCGCCTTGCGCCAGCATGGTGCCGTTGGCGGGCGGCGGCGCACCGTTGATGCGCAACGGGCGGGCGGAGGCGATCCACACGCTCGGGTGGTCCATCGCCTGGATGTGCAGGTGCGGCTCGCTCGAGTTGCCCGAGTTGCCGCACTCCGCCACGACTTGTCCCGCCTCGACATGATCGCCCCGCCGGACCCGTAGCGATCGGCGGCGCAGGTGGGCCAGCACAACGCAGGTGCCGTCCCCGCCCCGAACCACCAGGTGGTTGCCCAGGATCAACGACGGACCGGCCAGCTCCCGGACGCCCTCGGCCACAAGGTAGACGAGTCCAGCAGGCGAGGTCCGGCTCCAGTGGTCCCGCCAGCCGGCGCGCGCCCGCACGACCTCGCCGGCCAGGGGCGACCGGACCGGCTGGCCGAATCCCGGGAAGTCGCCCGGCCGGCGGGCCAGAGGCACCCAGGCGACGCCGGGCCGTGACCCGTCGGACGGGTCGAACACGAGGTCCAGCGCGTAGGTCTGGGCCCAGCCGTGGATCCAGTGGCTCGGCACCCGGCTGGTCGGGCTGTTGAGCGCCCGCCAGCGCCCACGCACCGGGCTGGCGAGATCGGCGACCGGACCAGCCGGCGTGCCGAACCGGGCGTAGACCGCCAGGGCCACGACGAAGGTGCCCACGACGACGAGCTCCAGCCAGCGCGGGAGGTCGAGCACCGCCGCCACGACGAACCCCGCTACGGCCACGGCCACGAGCGGCATCCGCACCCGGGCGACGAACAGGCGCGCCCGCGACGGCGTCGGGTTTCGCATGGGCCGGCACTTCCCTCGGTCGGCGGGCGCAAACGCTCGGGTCGTGTGTGTCGGGCGTCCCGTCGCGGCAGGCGCCGGCGATGGTCGCCGCACCCGACCGGTTCATCGTGTCACGATACTCTCACCAGGCGGCCCGCATGCCGCACGGAGCAGGCCGCCGGGGTCGAGGTGAGTGCAGGTGAACCGGACAGCTCGAGTCCCAGATCCGCCCGTTTCGTCGGGGGTGCGGCTCGCCGAGCTCGTGGGGGCGCTGTCGCTGGCCGTCGATCTCGGGCTGGGTCAACCCATGGAGCACATGGCGCGCGCCTGTCTCATCGCCACCCGGCTCGGCGACACCATGGGTCTCGACGAGCAGGAGCGCGCCGCGTTGTATTACGTCACCCTTCTCGGCTGGGTGGGGTGCATCGCCGATTCCCGGGAGGCCGCGGCCACCTTCGGCGACGACATCGCCTACCGCGCCGACTACTACGACCTCGACATGAAGCCACTGCCGTTCCTGGGCTACATCCTGCGCAACGCGGGCGCCGGGAAGCCCGTGGCACGCCGGATCGGCACGGCCGCGACGCTGGTGGCGACCGGGGCGCGGGCGGTGCAGGACTCGCTGCGCGCGCACTGCCAGGTGACCACCGGTGTCGCCCGGCGGCTGGGTCTGGGCCCCGAGGTCTGCGAACCGCTGCGGCAGCTGTTCGTGCGCTGGGACGGCAAGGGCCTGCCGCGTGGCGTGGGCGGCGCCGAGATCCCGCTGGTCATCCGGCTCTGGCATCTCGCCGACCTCGCCGAGGTCCACCATGGGCGGGGCGGCACCGCCGCCTCGGTCGACGCCGCGCGCGAGCGTAGCGGGGGTCAGTTGGCGCCCGACGTCGTCGAAGCATTCTGCGACTGCGCCGACGACCTGCTCGACCGCCTGCCCGACGGGTCGAGCTGGGACGACCTGATCGACGCCGAACCGGCGTTGCGTCCCGTGCTCTCGCAGCCGGAGCTCGACGCTGCGCTCGAGGTCATCGCCGACTACGCCGACCTGAAGTCGCCCCACTGCCTCGGGCATTCACGCGGCGTCGCCGATCTCGCCGCCACCGCAGGACAGCGGCTCGGGATGGGCCACACGCAGGTGCGCACCCTACGCAGAGCGGCGCTCGTCCACGACCTCGGCCGCCTAGGCGTGCCCAACAGCATCTGGGACAAGCCGGGCCGGCTGACGACCGCCCAGCACGAGCGAGTGCGCCTGCACTCCTACTACACGGAGCGGATGTTGGCGCGACCGCCTGCGCTCGCCGAGTTCGGGGAGATCGCGGCGATGACGCACGAACGACTCGACCGCTCCGGCTACCACCGGGGGCTGCCGGCGGCCGCGATCCCCCTGCCGGCCCGGGTGCTGGCGGCGGCCGACACCTACCACGCGATGCTCGAGCCCCGACCCCACCGCGCGCCGATCCCCGACAAAGCGGCGGCACACACGCTCGAGCGAGAAGCCGGCGCAGGCCGCCTGGACCGCACCGCCGTCACCGCCGTCCTCGCCGCCGGCGGCCACCGGATGACACGCCGACCCGCCGGGCCCGCCGGGCTCACCCCGCGCGAAGTCGAGGTGCTCGTGCTGCTCGCCAGGGGATGCTCCAACCGCCAGATCGCCCGCCGACTCGGCATCAAGCCCAAGACCGCCGGCAACCACATCGAGCGGATCTACACCAAGGCCGGCGTCTCGACCCGGGCGGCAGCGACGCTCTTCGCCATGCAACAGGGCCTGCTGCGCACCCTCGAACCCCTCGAGTGACCGGCTGGGTTGGTGGGGTGAACGCCTCATGACCCGGGCGACCTCCTTGCGTCAGCCTGCTCCCAGCTCACCGCGACGAACGGCGTCGCACGAGCCAAGGAGACGAGACGATGCCCAAGTACGTGATCGAGCGCAACGTGCCGGGTGCGCACGACCTGACCCAGGACGAGCTGAGCAGGCTGTCCGCCCGCTCCAACGAGGTCCTGGCCCAGGTGGGCCCCGGCATCCAGTGGGTCCACAGCTACGTCGGCGAGGACCGCCTGTTCTGCGTGTACAACGCCGACAGCAAGGAGAAGATCCGGGAGCACGCCCGCCGAGGCGGGTTCCCCTGCGACGACATCCGCCAGGTCAGCGCCATCATCGACCCGGTCACCGGCGAGACCTGACGCACCCTTGGCCGGCCGCGTCCCCCCTCGACGGGCGGGACGCCGCACGGCAGCAGCGCGGAGCGAGTCGGGGTGTCACTGGTTCCACGGGCCCCGGAGGGGGTAAGAGGCCCAGCGGATACGGCGCTCCGTAGGGCACCCCCGCGGGGGAATTTGTTGCTGGGTCGCAGCTCAACAGCTTGGCCTCCCAGCAGCGCTGACCACCGTCAGCCAAAGTAGACGTGCCTATCCGCTGATGTTCTAAGGAGCGGGACGCGTGAGGATCGAGGACTACGCGCTGATCGGCGACACTCAGACCGCGGCTCTGGTTGGCCGCGACGGGTCGATCGACTGGTTGTGCCTGCCCCGGTTCGACTCGGGCGCGTGCTTCGCGGCGCTGGTCGGTCACCCCGAGCACGGGCGCTGGCGGCTGCGGCCCACCGGTGATGGTCTGGCGTCGACGCGCCGGTATCGGGGCGACTCGCTGGTGCTCGAGACGACGTTCACGACAGCCGACGGCACGGTCCGCGTGGTCGACTGCATGCCGCCGCGCGGGCGCGATCCGGACCTGGTCCGGCTGGTGGAGGGGGTGTCGGGGCGGGTTCCGATGCAGATGGATCTCACGGTCAGGTTCGACTACGGGCGCTCGGTCCCGTGGGTGCGGCAGCTCGACGGACGGCTGTACGCCGTTGCGGGCCCGGACGCGCTGGTCCTCGACACCCCGGTGCCGACACGGGGGGTCGGGTTGCACACGACGGCGGCCTTCGAGGTCGGAGCGGGCGACCAGGTGCCGTTCGTGCTCGAGTGGCACCCCTCACACGAGCGGCCGGGCCCGCCGATCGGCGCGGTGGAGGCCGTCGCGGACACGCAACGCTGGTGGGAGGCCTGGGCCGGCCGATGCAGCTACCGGGGCGAATGGCGCGATGCCGTCGTCCGATCGCTGATCACCCTGAAGGCCCTCACCTACGCCCCGACCGGCGGGATCGTGGCCGCGGCAACGACCTCGCTGCCCGAGCAGCTCGGCGGTGTCCGCAACTGGGACTACCGCTTCTGCTGGCTGCGGGACGCCACCTTCACCCTCTACGCGCTCATGAGCGCCGGCTACCGGAACGAAGCGCAGGCATGGCGGGACTGGCTGGTGCGTGCCGTCGCCGGGTCCCCGTCCGACATGCAGATCATGTACGGCTGCGCGGGTGAGCGGCGCCTGCCCGAGATGGTGGCGGACTGGCTCCCCGGCTACGAGGGGTCCGTCCCCGTGCGCATCGGGAACGCCGCAGTCGACCAGTTCCAGCTGGACGTGTTCGGTGAGGTGATGGACGCGCTCCACCAGGCCCGCCGCATCGGCATCGCACCCGACCCGGTCTCGTGGTCCCTGCAACAGGCCCTGATGGAGTTCCTCGAGTCGCGCTGGACCGAGCCGGACGAGGGGATCTGGGAGGTGCGCGGTCCCCGGCGCCACTTCACCCACTCGAAGATGATGGCCTGGGTCGCGACCGACCGGGCCGTGAAGGCCGTGGAGCGCTTCGGTCTCGACGGCCCGGACGACCGGTGGCGGCGGCTGCGCGAGGAGATCCGCACCGAGGTCTGCGAGAAGGGTTGGGATGCCGACCGCCAGACCTTCACCCAAACCTACGGGGGCGCCGGGCTCGACGCCGCACTGTTGATGATGCCACTCGTCGGGTTCCTGCCCGCCAGCGACCCGCGTGTGCGCGGCACCGTCGCCGCCATCCGGCGGGAGTTGTCCGAGCAGGGGTTCGTGCACCGCTACAGCCAGCCCGACGCCACCGTCGACGGCCTTCCCCCCGGTGAGGGCGCGTTCCTGGCGTGCACGTTCTGGTTGGCCGACAACGACGCGCTCGCGGGCCGGCATGACGAGGCGCGACAGACCTTCGAACGGCTCCTCGACGTCCGCAACGACGTCGGCCTCTTGTCCGAGGAGTACGACGTCGGCGCCGGCCGGTTGGTCGGGAACTTTCCGCAGGCGTTCTCGCATCTTCCGCTGGTCAACACCGCCCGCAACCTCGCCCGGGGAGGTGGGCCCGGGCAGCGCCGAGGCGAGGAGCACGAAACGTCTGCGGGACACCCCGGCGACGTTCCCTCCTCCAGTGAACGGGTCGGCCGAAGTAGCTAGCGCTCGGCGCTTCCTTGGGAGCCGTTGGACTGGCGGGCGCCGGCGAGCGTTCCGACCAGGTCGGAGAACTCCATGGGGAAGACGAACTTGGTCGAGGGTCCTTGCCCCAGGGCCTTGAGCGCCTCCAGGTATTGGAGCCGCATGGTGTTGGGGTCGACGGTGTGGGCGACGTCGTAGATCCGTTGCAGCGCCGTGGCGAAGCCCTCCGCCCGGAGCACCGCCGCCTGCTGGTCGCCCTCGGCCTTGAGGATCTCCGACTGCTTGGCCCCCTCGGCCCGGAGGATGGCCGACTGTCGGTCCCCCTCGGCCTCGAGGATGGCGGCGCGCCGCAACCGCTCGGCGGACATCTGCCGGTTCATCGACTCCTGGATCTCCCGGGGTGGGTCGATCTCGCGGATCTCGACGTTGGTGACCCTGATGCCCCAGCGGGTCGTTTCGGCATCGAGCCGCTCGCGGATCGCTTCGTTGATCCGTTCCCGCTGCGAGAGCACGTCATCGAGGTTGATGTCGCCGACGACGGCCCGCAGGGTGGTGGTGGCCAGACCGGAGACGGCGAGCCGGTGGTCCTCGACCTCCATCACGGCCTTCTCGGCCTCGTTGATGTCGATCCGATTGAACACCAGGAAGTCGATGGAGATCGAGGCGTTGTCCTTGGTGATGTTCGTCTGTTGGGGTATGTCGATCACCACGGTGCGGGTGTCGACCTTGCGGATCTGATGGATGACCGGCACGGCGATGACCGGACCGGGCCCCTTCATGCCCTGGAACCGCCCGAACTTGAAGCGCGCCAGGCGCTCATAGTCCTTGACGAAGTTGATGATCGCCATCTTCCCCTCCCTCGTTGGGTTGATCTGGTGGACCCGCCGCCGGCGCCGCCGGCGCCGGGCTGTCCCGCGAGGCCACCCCGGCGATCGACGCCTCGGCGTCGCCCTCGACCGGGACGACGGTCAGTCGGTACCCGTGCACGTCGACGATCCAGACCGGCGTCCCTGGGTCGGCGTGTCGCCCCGACGGCAAGGTGGCTTCCCAGAACTCGCCGGCGAAACGTACCTCCCCCGTGGGGTCCAAGCGCCGGCTCACCGTGGCAACCTGCCCGATCATGGCCTCGCGGGCGACCGCGCTGACGTAACCCGGGCCTCGCCGGGCCTTCCGGAACTCCCAGGCCAGCCACACGACCGTGGCACCCACGGCGATCCCGGTGCCCGCCAGGAGCCAGCGGCTCACCCGCACCTGGGGCGAACCCGGGACCTCGGGGGTGCCGAAGAACCCGACGAGGAACAGACCGCCCAGGACCAACGTGATCGCGCCCAGAGCGCCGAAGACCCCGAGGCCCGGTGCCTGCGCCTCGGCGACGAAGAACACCAAGGCGAGGACGATCAGCGCCACCCCGCCCCAGGAGAACGGGAGCTGCCCAACGCCGGTGAACCCCAGGACCAGCATCACCACCCCGAGCACCCCGGGGATGACCATCCCGAAGTTGAACAGCTCCACGACGATGGCGAGGCCCCCGAGCGAGACGAGCAGGAAGGCGATGTTGGGGTTGGCGAGGAACGATAGGAACCGCTCGACCAGGTTCAGCTCCACGGAGCGCACCGGCAGACCGTCGGTGTCGACCGTGATCCCCGTGGTCTCGTCGTCCCCGACCGGAATGGTCGTGCCGTCGAGCTGACCCAGGAGGTCGGGGACGTCGTCGGCGATGAGATCGATGATGTCCGCGTCGAGCGCCTCCTGCGCGGAGTACGCGCGGGCATCGAGCACCGTCTCCTCCAGGGCCCCGGCGTTCCGGTCGCGGCGCTCGGCGATCGACCGCAGCAGTGCCACGGCGTCCTGCGTGGCCTTCTCGGCCAACGTGTCCGGGAGATCCTCGCCCCCACCGCCCACCACCGCCGCTGCCCCGATGTTGGTGGCCGGCGCCATCGCCGCCACCCCGGCCGCGGCGGTGATGAACGTGCCGGCGCTCGCCGCCCGCGCCCCCTCCGGCGCCACGAACACCACCACCGGTCGCGGCGCTGAGAAGATGTCGCCCACCATGTCGCGCATCGCGTCGACCAGCCCGCCCGGTGTGTCGAGGCGGATGATCACGACCTCGGCCCCCTCCGCCTCCTCCGAATCGAGGTTTCTCGACACGAAGCGGGCCGTGACATTGTCGATGGGGTGATCGAGCTCGACCAGGAGGGCGTACGGCTCGCCCTCCGAGGCCTGGGCGTGGCTCATCCCCGTCCCCAGAAGCAATCCGATGCCGACCACCGCGACGAGCGCGGCGCCGATCCGGCGTCCCCCGCGCCACCAAGCGGTTCGACCCGAGCCGCGCACGCGTCACCTCCCCAAGCGACGATAACGCCTCGGTCGTGGTCACCCGGACGCGGGTGCGGCCGCCCCCATCGGATGTCCTGTCCCAGGAGGCCGGTGCATCGCGTCCGGGATCGTTGGGTACGGTGTGAGGGCAGACGTCGAGAGGGGGGATGTCGATGGGAGTTCTCTCGCGCGTGCTGAGGAGCCGTGCTCGCATCGCCGCGCTGGTGGTTCTTCCGCTCGCGCTGAGCGCTTGCTTCTACCCGGCCGCGGTGTACCACCAGAAGACCAACCCGGACACCCGACCCTGGTGGTGCAACTCCACCGGTGGCGAGGGCACGCACGGGTCGCAGTACTACATGGACCGGGGGATCGTGAAGGGGCCGTTGAGCTGGGACGATTGCCTCGAGATCTCCGCCCAGTTCGACGCTGCGCTCGAGTTCGCCCAGCAGTGGCCGACGCGCGGTGAGGCGGAGGCTGCCGGCTGGAACGCGCAGGTCAACTACGCGATGGGCATGGGGACGCACCACGCCCTGGGGAACCCGCTGCAGGGCTCGTTCGACCCCGAGCGCCCCAACTTCCTCCAGTACGACGGCAACGGGCCCGACGCCAAGCTCGTGGGGATGAGCTGGTACGTCGACAACGGGCCCGATGCCCCGCCGGACGGGTTCGCGGGCGACAACGACTGGTGGCACAGCCACGAGTACCTCTGCATCTCCAACTCCACCGGCCTGGTCATCCGCGACGGCCCGTGCCTGCCGGGGCAGAACGGCACATCCGTCTACCTCGGCAACTACTGGATGGTGCACGCGTGGATCGTGCCAGGGTGGGAGTTCGAGACCGACGTTTTCCGGGGCCACCACCCCTGCCTGCTGGCCAGCGGCCCGGCCGCTCCCGGCGACCCCTGCTGGGATCTCTAGTGCCGTGAC
>JBOGHG010000077.1:11061-15892 GCA_050744525.1 Acidimicrobiales bacterium
CTAGTGCCGTGACTCCGGTCCATCACCATCGCCGGGTCGCGTCGCACGAGATCCGGCCCGCGGACGGAACCGGTTCGTCGCGGTGGTCGGCCCGACCCGGTGCTCGGCTCAGCCTTGGGCCATGCGGGTGCCGTTGAGGATCACGGCGAGCTCGGCGAGCTCGTGGGCGAGCACGGCGACGGGTAGGGCGATGGTGCCTGTGAGGGCGGTGGGCACGAGCACGGCGAGGATCGCCAGCGACAGGCCGATGTTCTGGGCCACGACGCGGCGGGTGCGGCGACCGGTTTCGATCGCGGTGGCGAGGCGGCCGAGGTCGTCGGCCATGAGGGCGACGTCCGCGGTCTCGAGGGCGATGTCGCTGCCGGCGGTGCCCATCGCGATCCCGACGGAGGCGGCTGCGAGGGGCGGAGCGTCGTTGATGCCGTCGCCGACCATGGCGACGTGGCGATAGCGGGCCACCAGGTCGCCGACGCGGGCGGCCTTGTCGCCGGGCGTGAGGCGTGCGCTGACATGCTCGATACCCGCTTGCGCGGCGATGGCGCCCGCGGTGCGGGGGTTGTCGCCGGTGAGCATCTCGACGTGGTCGATGCCGAGCGACCGCAGCCGGTTGATCGTCTCCGCGGCCTGGGGCCGGATGGTGTCGGCGACAGCGAGGACGCCGAGCGGCCCGTCGTCGGCGACGAGCACGACGGTCGTGTTGCCGGCCGACTCGAGCTTCTCGATGACCGGGAGGATCGATCCGAGGTCGTGGCCCTGGTCGGCGATGAACTCGGGGCTGCCGATGGTCAGGTTGGTCCCCTCGACGCGGGCGTGGACGCCCCCGCCGACGGCGGCGGCAAACTCCTCGGGTTCGGCGATGCGCGCGCCGCGCGTCTCCGCGGCGCGGACGATGGCCCGGGCGATCGGGTGCTCGGAACGGCGTTCGACGGCCGCGGCCGCGGCGAGCAGGCGGTCGGCGTCGGCGCGGCCGGTGGGATGGAGGTCGGTCAACTCGGGAGTGCCGTGGGTGAGGGTGCCGGTCTTGTCGAGGGCGACGGCGCCGAGACGGCCCAGCTCCTCGAGGTAGATGCCGCCCTTGATGAGCACACCGGAGCGGCTGGAGCGGCCTAGGGCGGCGATGTAGGTCACGGGGATCGAGATCACCAGCGCGCAGGGCGCGGCGGCGACGAGCACCGTGGCAGCCCTCAGCGCCCAGTTGCGCCAGTCGCCGGTGACGCCTCCGCCCACGATGAGGACGGCAGTTCCGAGCGCCAGCACCGCCGGGGAGTAGACGCCGGCGAAGCGCTCCATGAACTCCTGGCCCTCGCCCTTGCGCTCCTGTGCCTCGCTCACCAGCTCCACCACGCGAGCGAGGGTGTTCGTCGCGGATGTCGCCGTCGCTTCCACGACGAGTGCGCCGTCACCATTGGCGGTGCCGGCGAACACCGGGTCGCCCCCCTGCTTGTCGACCGGGACCGATTCGCCCGTGACGGCGGACTCGTCGATCGCGGACGCACCGTCGAGGACCGTCCCGTCGGTGGCGATGTTCTGGCCCGGTCGCACCAGGAACCTGTCGCCGACGGCCACATCGTTGATGTCGACGTCGTGTTCCGTGCCTCCGGGCTCGACCAGCGTCACACGCCGGGGAGCGAGGTCGAGCAACTTGCGGATGGCGTCGCGGGTGCGGTCCTCGGTGAACTCTTCGAGCGACTCGCTGATCGAGTAGAGGAACGCCAGCATGGCGGCCTCGGACCACGCCCCGAGGACGCCGGCGACCAGGGTCGCCACGGTCATCAACAGCTCGATGTCGATCTCTCGCTCGCTGATGAGATCCTCGACCGCCTCGCCGGCGAAGAACCGGGCACCGACCGCGACCGCCAGGGCGAACAGCGCCGTCGACATGGACCCCGGCGCGCCGGCAGGCCCGGCGACGTAGCCCGCGGCGATCAGCAGCCCGCTTGTCGCCGACCAGCGGACCTCCCGGGTGCGCCACAGCGCGGGGAGCAGCGGCTCGGCATCCGTGTGTGCTCGCCTCACGGACTCCCGGGCGTGGACCGCGGCGCTCATCGAGGCATCCGGTAGTTCGTGCACAGGGCGACGTTCTCGCCGATCTCGTCGAGCAGCGTCTCGGCCTGCCGCAACAGGTCCACCACGGCGGGTGTGGCCAGCCGGTAGTAGACCGCCCGGCCCTCCGGCCGATCGGTGACCAGCCCGCATTCCTTCAGACACGCCAGATGCCCGGACACGTTCGACTGTGAGCAACCCAAGGCATGGACGAGATCGACCACACGCCGCTCGCCGGCGAGAAGGTCCATGAGGATGGCCAGGCGCGTCGGATCGCCGAAGCCCCGGAACATCTGGGCGGCCACCATCACGTCGGCCTGAACGTCGAGGGTCGTACCGGAACGCGCTTCCATCGGTCAATGCCGATGTTACCGTTGTCAACCGATGCGTGCATCCGAGGAGCCCTATCTGCGGGCAGTCCACAGCCGTTGAGCCCTACATGATGCATCGACTATCGTCGATCATCGATGGATGTGGACCGTGACTCCGCCGAGGTGTGGGCGAGCTGGTTCCGGGCACTGGGCGACGCGTCCCGGGTGCTGATCCTCAACCGGATGGCGGTCGCCCGCCGGCCTCTGACCGTCGGCGAGATCGTCGACGCAGTCGACATCGGCCAGTCGACGGTGTCGCACCACCTCAAGGTCCTGACCGACACCGGGTTCGTGCACGTCGAACGGCGGGCGAACACCAGCCTCTACCGGGTCAACGAACGGTGCCTCGAGGTGTTCCCCTCCGCGGCCGAGGTCGTCATGGGCCGGCTGCCCCGCTACGACCCTTCCCCCGCGGCGTGCGCCGCCCCGTGGCAGACCGAGCTCGCCCGGACCGGCGGCGACCTCGAACGGCGACCCAGGGGGGCGCGTTGACCACAGACGTGCTGGTGGTCGGCGCAGGACCGACCGGCCTGACCCTGGCCGCCCAGCTGCACGCGTTCGGCGCCCGTGTCCGGATCGTCGATCGACAACCCGACCAGGCCCACGAGTCCCGAGCCCTGGCCATCCAGCCCCGCACCCTCGAGGTCCTCGCCGGCCTCGGCCTGGCCGACGTGATCGTCGAACGCGGCAACCCCGACGGTCGGGCTGCGGCTACACGCCCGCGAGCGCACGGCCGAGATGCCCCTGTTCGACATCGGCCTCGACGACACCGCCTACCCGTTCCTGCTCTTCCTGTCCCAGGCCACCACCGAGTCGATCCTCGACGACCACCTCTCCCGCCCCGGCGCCACGGTCGAGCGCGGCGTCGAGCTGACCGACCTCGACCAGCGCCCCGACCACGTGCGCTCCACCGTCACCCATCCCAACGGCCACGCAGAGTACATCGAGGCCCGCTACGTCGTGGGCTGCGACGGCGCCCACAGCACCGTCCGCGCCCGCGCGGACATCGAGTTCGTCGGCGCCGCCTACCCGCAGACCTTCGTCCTGGCCGACCTGGGACCGGCCGGCGTGGCCGGGCCGGCAAGGTCAGCCGAGCTCGCCGGCCGGTTTGGCGCCCTTGCTGCGGAGCCACGCGGCCAGGTCGGTCCAGTCATCCTGGACCGCGACGTCGAGCGGGGTGAGGCCACCCCAGCCCACCCAGTTCAGGTCACCGCCGCGTTCGAGAAGGTAGCCGGCTGCCCGCCGCTGGCCGCCGTGGCAGGCCGACCACAGGGCCCCGGTGACGTCCTCGGCCGGCGGCGGTGGGTCGGAGGCGAAGTACGCCTCCACCCGGTCCATGAGCCCGAGGGCGGCGGCATCCTTCAACCGGGTGGTCGCACCACGTTCCACCAGGCGTTGGGCCGCCTGCCACTGGCCGAAGCCGACCGCGTCGGCCAGCGGCGAGCCGCCACCGAGCACGGCACCCTGCGCCTGGATGTCCGCGCCCGCGTCGATCAGCGCGTCCACGGCGTCGACGTCGTCGCTGCTCGCCGCCCAGTGCAGCGGGGTCTCGGCGTGGCTGCCGACGAACGGCGCGTCGAGGTCCGCGCCCGCCCGGGCGAGCGCCGTGATGACGGCGCCGACGTTGCGGAAATGGCCGGGCCAGTCCGTGGCCACGTGCAGCAGCGTGCGCGACTCGGTGTGATGGCCGATGCGGGCGGCGGCCAGGCCGGGATGTTCCTCGAGGAGCCGATCGAGGGCGGTGACGTCGCCGGAGTGGATCGCGTCCGTGGCCGCCACCGCCAGCGGATCGTCCGGGCTCAGCCGCATCGACGGCCCGCCCTCCGCACCGGGACCGGGATCGGGCAGGGGCGAACCGTAGCGGACGAGGTTGCCGTCGGGGTCGACGTGGTGCCCCTCTCGCAGCCCGTAGTCGGTGTCGGTCAGCGGACCGTGCCGCCCGGCGCCGGCGGAGGACCACTCGGCGTGCAGCGCCTCCGCATCGTCCACGTACAGGTAGCAGCTGACGATGCTCGAGTCCGGGTCATGGCCGTCGACCTGCGCGAGGTGGATCTCCACCCCGTCGCGGGTCGCGAACCCGTAGCCACCGCCCGCCCACACCTCGGTCTCGAACCCGAGCGCGGCGTAGTGGTCGACGGCCCGGCCGATGTCCGACGTGGCGAGGATCGGGACGGCACGACGAAGCCGGTTGCCGCCCCGCGACGAACGCTGCTCGCCCAGCCAGTCGATGCACCCGTCGCACAGCGCCACGTCGTCGTGGCAGACCAGCCGGACCGTCTGCCCCGCCGCGCGCTCCTCACCACAGCACCCGCACACGGTGGCGTCCGTTCCGTTGCTCGTCGCCTCGTCGGTCACGATCGGTCCCCCTTGCGCTCACGTAGCACCCTCGCCACGTCGTCCCAGGCGGCCCGGCCCAT
>JBOGHG010000078.1:0-15839 GCA_050744525.1 Acidimicrobiales bacterium
GGTGGCACTGCTCGCCGAGTACGACGACGTCATGGCCGGCTGGGCCGATCCCGACGCCGACTACGAGAAGCTCGGCGCCCGCCAGGCCGACCTCGAGGCCAAGATCGACGCCGCCGGCGCCTGGGACCTGCAGCGCACCGTCGACGTCGCCATGGACGCGCTGCGGCTGCCACCCGGCGACGCCGACGTCACCACGCTCTCCGGTGGCGAGCGACGCCGGGTGGCGCTCTGCCGCCTGCTGCTTGCGCGCCCGGACCTGCTGCTCCTCGACGAGCCCACCAACCACCTCGACGCCGAATCGGTGGCGTGGCTGGAGCGCTTCCTGCGGGACTACCACGGCACCGTCGTCGCCATCACCCACGACCGCTACTTCCTGGACAACGTGGCGGGCTGGATCCTCGAGCTGGACCGGGGTCGCGGCTACCCGTTCGAGGGCAACTACACCGGCTGGCTCGAGCAGAAGCGGGCGCGCCTCGCGCAGGAGGAGAAGGCCGACAGCGCCCGCACTCGAACTCTGGAGCGCGAGCTGGAGTGGGTACGGATGGCGCCCAAGGCCCGCCAGGCCAAGGGCAAGGCCCGGCTCGCCGCGTACGAGAAGCTGCAGGCCGAGGCGGAGCGCGTCGATCGAGCCCCCGACAAGCTGCAGATCCACATACCGCCCGGCCCCCACCTCGGCGATCAGGTCATCGAGGTCGATGGCCTGTCCAAGGGCTACGGCGACCGGCTGCTGATCGATGCACTGTCGTTCTCGCTGCCCCGGGCCGGCATCGTCGGGATCATCGGGCCCAACGGCGCGGGCAAGACGACGTTGTTCCGCATGCTCACCGGCGCCGAGACCCCCGACCGCGGGACCGTCACGATCGGGGCATCGGTCGAGCTCGCGTATGTCGACCAGTCCCGCGACGCGCTGGGCGCCGGGAACTCCGTGTACGAGGAGATCACCGGCGGCCACGACCTGCTGAGGGTCGGGGGTCGCGAGGTCAACGGCCGGGCCTACGTCGCGTCGTTCAACTTCCGGGGCTCCGACCAGCAGAAGCCGGTCGGCGTGCTCTCGGGCGGTGAGCGCAACCGGGTGCACCTGGCCAAGATGCTGCGCCGCGGCGGAAACGTCCTGTTGCTCGACGAGCCCACCAACGACCTCGATGTGGACACGCTGCGGGCGCTGGAGGACGCGCTCGAGGCGTTCCCCGGATGCGGGGTGGTCATCAGCCACGATCGCTGGTTCCTCGACCGCATCGCCACGCACATCCTGGCGTTCGAGGGCGACAGCGAGGTCCGCTGGTTCGAGGGCAACTTCAGCGAGTACGAGGCCTGGCGGCGCAAGCAACTGGGCGCCGACGCCGACCAACCGCACCGCATCAGGTACAAGCCGCTCGTGCGGTAGGGGCCGACGTCACATTCGTCCAAGACGGCGGCCGTCGTGCTGTCATACCGTCGGGGGCATGGCACGAGAAACCAACGTCATCGTCCAGCCGGTCCTGCACTACCGCGACCCCGAGAAGGCGCTCGGGTTCCTCACCGAGGCGTTCGGCTTCGGCGAGCACGCCGTGCACAAGGGGCCGGACGGCGCCATCGCCTACGTCGAGCTCGAGTTCGGCGGCTGCTTCTTCGGCTTCGGTGCGACTGCGTCTTCCAACGACAGTCCCTTCGACCTGGGACCCACGGCGATCTACGTCGCTCTCGATGACCCCGATGCCCACCACGACCGGGCGGTCGCGGCCGGCGCGGAGATCGTCATGGGCCTCACCGACCAGGAATACGGCTCACGCGACTATGCCGCCCGGGACCCGGAGGGGAACGTCTGGTGCTTCGGCACCTACCGTCCGGGGCCGTCCTGACGTCGAGCACAGCCCAACACCTCCAGGACCAGTGCCGCCTGGGCCTGCGCATCGCCATCGGTGGGCGTGAGCCGTAGGTCGGGTCGCTCGGGGGCCTCGTAGGGATCGTCGATGCCGGTGAAGCCGACGATCTCGCCCGCCCGGGCCTTGGCGTAGAGGCCCTTGGGGTCGCGGGACTCGCACAGCTCGAGCGGTGTGTCGACGAAGACCTCCACGAACCGCAGCCCGACCGCCTGGTGGATGGCCCGGGCCCCGTCCCGGTCGGCTCGGTAGGGACTGATCACCGGCACGAGCGCCACCACCCCGGCATCGGCGAACAGCCGGGCCACCTCGCCCACCCGCCGGATGTTCTCGGTGCGGTCGGCGGCGGAGAACCCGAGGTCGGCGTTGAGCCCGTGCCGCAGGTTGTCGCCGTCGAGCAGGTAGGCGGGCCGGCCGGCCGCCACCAACGAGCGCTCGAGGGCGGCCGCCACCGTCGACTTGCCCGAGCCCGACAGGCCGGTGAACCACACCGTCATGCCCGCCGACGGCCGGTCGCCCCGGGCCACCGATCCGGCGTGCCAGACGACGTCCGGCGTCACGCCGCCCCGGTGGGACCGATGATGATGCCGGCGCCCACCGTGTTGTTGGTCGCCTCGTCGACGAGGATGAGGCTGCCAGTGGCGCGGTTGCGGCGGTACTCGTCGAAGAACAGCGGCACGGTCGTGCGCACGCTCACCCGCCCGATCTCGTTGAGCGCCAGGGTGCCCGCCTGTTCGTCGCGGTGCAGGGTGTTGATGTCGAGGCGGTACTGCAGGTCCTTCACCAGCGCCCGGCCCCAGCGGGTGGTGTGCTTGACGGCCAGCTTGGCGCCGGCGCGCAGGTCACCGTGCGGGGTCAGCCAGCACAGCATCGCCTCCAGGTCCTGGCCCACGTGGGGACGGTTGCGGACACGGCAGATCATGTCGCCCCGGGACACGTCGACGTCGTCGGCCAGCCGGACCGTGACCGCCATGGGGGCGAACGCCTCGGCCACCGCGCCCTGGGCGCCGTCGATGGCGGCGATGCTCGTGGTGAGGCCCGACGGCAGCACGACCACCTCGTCGCCGGGCTTGAGCACCCCGCCGGCGACCGTTCCGGCGTAGCCCCGGTAGTCGTGCAGGTCGTGGTTCTGTTGGTCCTGCGGGCGCACCACGTACTGCACCGGGAAGCGGGCGTCGATCAGGTTGCGGTCGCTGGCGATGTGGGTCTCCTCGATGTGGTGCAGCAGCGACGTCCCCTCGTACCAGTCCATGTTGGCCGACCGCCCCACGACGTTGTCACCGTGCAGCGCCGAGATGGGGATGAACGACAGGTCGTGCACGTCGAGTCTCATGGCAAAGCTGCGGAACTCGGCCTTGATCTCCTCGAAGCGCTCCTGCGACCAGCCGATGAGGTCCATCTTGTTGACGCACACCACGAGGTGGGGGATCCCCAGCAGCGTGGCCAGGAAGGCATGCCGGCGCGACTGCTCGAGCACGCCCTTGCGGGCGTCGATGAGCACGAGCGCCAGGTCGGCGGTCGACGCGCCGGTGACCATGTTGCGCGTGTACTGGATGTGCCCGGGGGTGTCGGCGATGATGAACTTCCGCTTGGGCGTGGCGAAGTAGCGGTAGGCGACGTCGATCGTGATGCCCTGCTCACGCTCGGCCCGCAGGCCGTCGGTGAGCAGCGCCAGGTCGGTGTAGGCGTCGCCGCGGGCCAGGCTGGTGCGCTCGACCGCATCGAGCTGATCCTCGAAGATCGCCTTCGAGTCGTAGAGCAGCCGGCCGATGAGCGTCGACTTGCCGTCGTCCACGGACCCCGCCGTCGCGAACCGCAACAACTCCATCAGAACGACAACTCCATCAGAAGTAGCCCTCGCGCTTGCGGTCCTCCATGCCGGCCTCGCTGATGCGGTCGTCGGCCCGGGTGGCGCCTCGCTCGGTGATGCGCGTGACCGCGGTCTCCTCGATGATCGCCGCCACCGTGGCGGCCGCCGATTCGATGGCGCCGGTGCAGGTGGCATCGCCGACGGTGCGGAAGCGCACGGTGCGCTCCTCGATCTCCTCGCCGTCGAGCAGCGTGACCCACGGCGACTCCGCCAACCACATGCCGTCGCGTTGGAACACACGCCGGGCATGCGCGAAGTAGAGCGACGGCAGCTCCACGTCCTCCGCGGCGACGTACTGCCAGATGTCGAGCTCGGTCCAGTTGGACAGCGGGAACACACGGATGTGCTCGCCCTTGCGGTGCCGTCCGTTGTAGAGGTTCCAGAGCTCCGGTCGCTGGTTCTTGGGGTCCCACTGGCCGAAGTCGTCGCGGAAGCTGAAGACCCGCTCCTTCGCCCGGGCCTTCTCCTCGTCGCGCCGGGCGCCGCCGAACACGGCGTCGAAGCCGTGCGACTCGATGGCGTCGAGCAGCGGGACGGTCTGGATGCGGTTGCGGCTCGCCCGGGGACCGCTCTCCTCGACCACCTTGCCGGCGTCGATGGCGTCCTGGACGCTGGCCACCACCAGGCGAGCGCCCAGCTCGGCGACCCGCCGGTCGCGGAACTCGATCAGCTCCGCGAAGTTGTGGCCGGTGTCCACGTGCATCACCGGGAACGGCAACCGGGCGGGGGCGAATGCCTTGACCGCCAGGTGCAGCATCACCGCGGAGTCCTTGCCCCCCGAGAACAGCAGCACCGGGCGCTCGAACTCGGCGGCCACCTCACGGATGATGTGGATCGCCTCTGCCTCCAGCGTCTGGAGGTGCGTCAGCTCGTAGTCGGGCTGCGTCGGGACGCTCGTGGACATAGCCACGTCAGGCTAAAGGCGACCTGGTTAGCAGGCAATTCGGCCGGATCTGGGGCGGATGCGCCAGTGTGTCACCAGGGCCCATCGGGCGTTGCGATCACGAACTGCGTCCAAAGGAGCCACTCCAGCCGCGATCCGCGCAGCCGCCTGTCGAGCGCCCGCTCGATCCGCAGCGCTCGCTCCCCGAGGGCCTCGGCGACCAGGGGCAGGTAGGCGCCCGCCGCGTACGTTTCCCTGATCACGAAGCCTGCCCGATCGAGGTCTCGGTGGAGTGCCTGCCGGGTCATGAGATTGATGTGGCCGGTCCGGACGACGGGCTCCCGGTACACGCGGCGGGTCAGCCCGATCATCCGTGGATGCAGCGCCACCTTCGAGCACAGCTCCAACGGGCTGTAGCGCTGCGGCGTCGAGAGGATCAGCACCCCGCCCGGTCGCAGCAGCCTTCGCATCTCGCCGAGGGCACAGCTCGACTCGCCCAAGTGCTCGATGACCTCGCTGCACAGCACAAGATCGAAGTGCGCATCAGGGAACGCCGAGCGGGTGAGGTCGTCGCGCACGAGCTGCACGTTCGGGAAGCGCCGTTGCAGGTTGCGAAGCCCGACCAGGTAGACGTCCTCGATGTCCGCACCGACCACGGACTTGGCGACACCAGCCAGGGTGGGCAGGTAGACGCCTGATCCTGGGCCGAACTCGATCGCTCGCTCCGCTCCCGGCCCCAGCCTGCAGATCGCCTCACGGATCCAGTGGCGACGGGAGCGATGGAGCCAACGGCGGGTCGGGTTGCCGGACTCGTAGAGGGTGCGCTGCAAGAGGAGGGGGTCGACATCCGGATCGACCAGTCCGGACGAGGAGCCCGGCCAATCGGCGGTCACGGCGCGTCGCTCCGCTTGGCCACGCAGAGGATGGAGGTGCCGAGGCGCAGCCGCACCCGGGAGGCCACAAGCCACTCGAGCCTGGTCAGGAGCATGCTCAGGCGGTCGATAAGCGGGGACTCGACGTCCAGCCCGAGCTCGGGTGCGTCGACCGCGCGGCGGCGCCGGATCCACACAGGGAGCGCCAACCAACTGAACACGTGCGACGCCCACACGACCTCACAGCCCCCGCGGCGTAGGTCCCGCCGCAGCGACCGCAGTGTGTAGCGACGAGCATGCCCCAGCGCCTCATCGGCCGCGCTCCACAGGCGCGGGTGCGCCGGAACGTTCACGACCAGCCGACCGTTGTCGGCGAGCACTCGGGAGGCCTCGCGGATGGTCGGAACGGGGTCGGCGAGATGCTCGATCACATCGAGGAGGCACACGACGCTGGCGGAGCCGCTCGCCACCGGGACCCGGCAGGTGTCACCCTGGACGGCGGTAAGCGCGTGCCGCCGCCTCATGAGGTCGACGAGCAGGGCGTTCCCGTCGAGGGCCAGAGTCCGCTCGGGTGCCCATCCGAGCATCGCCGTGACGCCCCCGGCTCCGGCACCGAGGTCCACGAGCCAGCCCCCTGCCGGTGCCGATCGGCGGAGCGCCTCCGAGACCAGCGTCGCTTTGCAGCGGAACCACCAGTGCGTCGCGTCCGCCGACGCAAGCAGCCCCGCCATCTCGGCGTCGAACGATCCGCCGCCGGTGGCGCCCGTCGCCCTCGCGCGTCGGACATCGGCTACGCGTCGGCGAATCCTCGGCAGCGCGCGCAGCATCTGGATGCCGTCCCGCGCCACTCGGACGTTGGAGCCGTCACGATGCCGCCACTCGATGCCCACCTCCTGGACCGAGACCCCGTGGGATCGCGCCAGCCCGATCACCTCCACGTCCCAGGCGAAGCCCTGCTCGGCGGAGCGCCCCAGGATCCGCTCCCACACCGTCGTCGCCGCCGCCTTGGCGCCGCACTGGGTGTCGACGACGCCCGGTACCACGGAGAGCTGCACGACCTTGTTGAACGCGCGCCCCAGCAGCTCGCGGGGGCGTGCCTGTCGACGTGTGATGCGGGAGCTCGCCGTTCCTCGCGAGCCGATCGCGAGGATAGGTGCGCGCGCCGCGGCGTCGACGACCCGAGCCAGCTCGGCGAGGGGTGTCGCGAGGTCCACGTCGCAGAACGCGGTGACTTCCGTCGAAGCCGAGCGCAGCCCTGCGGACACCGCGGCACCCTTGCCCCGATGGTGTAGCGCGAGCAGGCGGACGGGAAGCTCGCCATGCTCGGCAGCGAAGCGCTGGACCAGCACCGGCGTCTCGTCGGTGCTGCCGTCGTCGACGAACAGCAGCTCGCTCCCGGGGGCATATCCGGCGACGAAGCGCGCCAGCGCCTCGGCGGAGGACAGCACCCGATGGGACTCGTTGTAGAGGGGGACGACAAGCGTGAGGGACGTCGAGCGCGTGCGCTGCCGAAGGCTCGTCCGGTCGATCGCAAAGCCCTCAGCACGCATCCGAATCGAGCTCCCCGTCGAGTTGGAAGAGGACGGCGCCCTGGTCCCTCAGCACCACCGAGGCAGCCGGATCCCGCTCGGTCCAGGCCATGGCCTCCGGTGGCTCGCGCGTGAACACCGGGGGCGGGGCGACCAGCACGTAGTCGTACCGCCCCTCGTTGAGCGTCTTGCGCCATTCGTCGCAGCCTTCGAGCTCATCGACGGAACCGTTCGGACCCGGACGGGCCACGTATTGCACGTGGTTCGAGAGATCCTTGCCGTACAACGGGTACTGGAAGGTGTTGCCCACGATGCCGATCCGCGCGTCCCGCACATCGCGCGCCCACGCGTAGATTGCGGTGATCGGCCAGCTCTCCGGGTAGGTGCTGTCGCGCCCATACCGACGGTCGAGGTGGTATCGCTCCAACACGAAGCCAGCCATGACGGCGCCGAGCGCTCCGGCCGCGACCAGTCCCGTGAGCGCGGCACGCCGCATGCGAATCGGACGCCGTCGCTGGAGGAGATGGAGCGCTCCCCCGGCGAACACCACGATCCCGATCGCCGCACCGGCGGTGACCTCGATCCCCCGGCTCGGCCAGGGCCCGGGCCCGCCCAAGGATCCCGGCGGCCACACCTCCGACGCGAACTGCGATACGACGACAGCAGCGCCCAACACGGCGGCGAGCAACGTCGGCCACCGCCCACGCCGGACCACGGGCAGGAGCGGGAGGAGGACCAAGCCGACCCCCAACGCCGGGAGCGCGTACCGCAGGTTGAACCTGAACCAGGAGAGGTCGTTGCCACCGAACCCGAGAGCCTGTGGCTGCACCACATACGCACCGACCCCTGCAATGGCAACGAGGCCGAGCATGCGGGGCACCCGGCCAGGGCCGAGCGCGACGGCCGCGACCATCCCCGTGATCGCCAACCCGACCACGGCCCACCACATCAGGCCGAACGCATCGGCGAACCCGGGTACGAACACGCGGGTCCACACATCCCCCTCGAGGAGGAAATCGGAAACCGAGCTCGTCACGATCCTCTGCGGAGGACTCGGCAGCGCCAGCGGGCCGATCTCGACCTCCAGCGGTGGGATCGGATTGCCCACGACGACGAGGTTGCGCAGGTACCAGAAGGCACCTGTGAGAACGAGGCCACACGACCAGGCACCGGCGGACGCGCGTCGCGATCCACGCGTGGCCACCGCCGCGACACCGATGGTCGTGGCTCCAACCGCGGGGACTAATGTCCACTTCACGCCGATCGCCAGACCGGCGGCGAGCCCCGCGACGAGCACCGGCCCGAGCGTCCACCGGCCCCGGGCACTCGAAACGATCAGCACGGCGACAGCGCTGAGGAGCAGCGACAGCCCCACGATGTCGGTGAGCGCGGCTCCGGCTTGCGTCGTGATGATCGTCGGGGTGGCGACGAGCGCGATCGTGGCCGCCATCGTCACGGGAGCGACACCGAACGGGGTCCCGATGCACCAGCCGGCGAGCAACGCGAGCGCCAGCCAGCCGAGGTTCAGCAACGGCGACAGCACGTCGGTGCCGATGAGCATCGCCCCAAGGGCGTGCAACACCTCTGAATTGAAGGGATAGAACGCCGTGAGGTTCGACGTGTCGAGATGGTGCAGGGCCGTCAGCGAGCCGGTCTGCCGAAACCGCCCGGCGGCCGCCATGTGGTACCAGCGCGTGTCGATGCTGTCCATGCCGTTGCGCAACGCGTGCACGGTCCACGCGCCCCAGGCTGCGACGAGCACCGACGTGGCCGCGAGCGCGACCCAGCGCGTGCTCTGCCCGCCGCCGGCTGCAGCGCGGGGGTCGATCGCCACGCCCTCCTCGCGCGCGACGTCACCGGCCGGGCCGGTGCGTTCTGCGAGTCGTCGGCCGACGACCCAGACCAGCGAGCCCACCGCGGCCAACCCGGCCACCATCGGTGCCGTCCGGAACCAGCCCGCCAGCCCCAGCACCTGGGCGACGACGATGACGATCGACAGCCCGAGTATCGCCTCTCCCAATCGAGCCGCGGCACCCGCAAAGCTCAGGAGGAGCAGGCGGCGGAGCGTCCTCGCCGCGGCGACCAGGGGCACGAACACAATGGCCGCCAGCAGAACGCCCCAGAGATAGCGACCAAGCGTCACGGGTCAATGGCCCCCAGCGTTCATGCTCCTGGTGGGCGATGCGGATCCGCACCTGTGATCTCTGCCGAGTCACGGCAGCGCTATGACCAGGCTGGAGCCAATCGCCCGCGAGCCCGGAGGATAGCGGTGGGGGGCATCCGTCGTCCCGTCCGCCGCTGAGCGTTCCGCTTGTTCTGGTATGCAGAGGACAGCATGCCCGCCCCCGAGACCGACGATCACGCGACTGCGGCCAAGCTCGCCACCGAGGCGGGCGAGCTGCTGGTCGAGTTGCGTACCCGGCTCGCCGACTACGGGATCGACGGCAAGGCCCTCGGGGCCGAGGGCGATCGGGCCGCCCACGAGCTCCTGATGCGCCGGCTGGCGGAGTCGAGGCCGGACGACGCCGTGCTGTCCGAGGAGGGTGTCCACGACTCCGCCCGGCTCGCGGCCGAGCGGGTGTGGATCGTCGATCCGTTGGACGGGACCCGCGAGTTCGGCGAGGTGCCGCGGACCGACTGGGCGGTGCACGTCGCGCTGGTGGCCGACGGCGTCCCCGTCGCCGGCGCCGTCGCCCTACCCGCGCGAGGCATGACCCTGGCCACCGCGACGCCACCGAGTCCGCCCGGCGCACGGACCGGGCCGGTCCGGGTGGTGGTGAGCCGCAGCCGCCCCCCGGCCGAGGCGACGCTGATCGCCGAGGCGCTCGGCGGCGAGCTGGTCACGCTCGGCTCCGCGGGCGCCAAGGCCATGGCTGTTGTCCTGGGCGAGGCCGAGGTCTACGCCCACAGTGGTGGCCAGCACGAATGGGACTCGGCGGCCCCGGTGGCCGTGGCCCGCGCCGCGGGCCTGCACGCGTCGCGCCTGGACGGGACCGCGCTGGTGTACAACCGGCCGGATCCGTACCTCCCCG
Organism: Acidimicrobiales bacterium; assembly: GCA_050744525.1. Taxonomy (GTDB): domain Bacteria; phylum Actinomycetota; class Acidimicrobiia; order Acidimicrobiales; family VFJN01; genus DASQUK01. Next base: position 10,046 of record JBOGHG010000078.1, read on the forward strand.
ACCTGCTGATCTGCCGCCCCGAGCTGGCCGAGCCGGTGATCACGGCGGCGGGCCGCTAAAGCATCGGGGGCATAAGCGTCAGATCAGGTCCCAGACCATGTCGGCGCCGTCGCCGGCCCGGAGCAGCTCGATCGGGTCGTGCTTGTCGATGTGGCCGATGAGGCCGCTGTAGATGCCGTAGCCGCAGAGGCGCTGCAGGCGCTCGTCGAACCGGCGGGCAACGTCGCGGGGGATGCCGAGCTGCTGGTTCTCCTGCTGGCGGATGTAGCCGGCGCAGTAGTTGCACGCCAGCCCGATGCGCCGTTGGCCCGTGGTGTTGGCGCCACCGCCGTGCCAGAGGCTGCCATTCCAGACGAGAACGCTCCCCCGCGCCATCTCGGCCGGGATCGAGTCGTAGTCGCGGCCGAATTCGGGTGAGGGGCCGAGGTGCGTGCCCGGCACGAGTCGCGTGGCTCCGTTGGCCTCGGTGAAGTCCGTCAGCGCCCACATCGAGTTGCACACCACCGGAGGGTGCGGCTTGGGGAGGGGAATGAGCTGGTCGTCGGAATGGATCGGCTGCGGGGTCTCGTCGGGGCCGATGGCGATGGACGACAGCGACGACAGCAGGCAACCGGGGTCGAGCACCCGTTCCACGAGCGGCAGCACGTTGGGGTGGACGGGCACCCGTGCGAACACCGCGTCGTGCACCAACAGGTTGTAGATGCGCACGGTGCGGGTCCCCTCGAACGTGTTCCCGGCCGGGACGACCGCCAGCTCGCGCTCCAGGCGGTCGAGCGCGTCGGTCAGCTCGTCCACCAGATCCGGCTCGACGGCGTCCTCGACCACGGTCCAGCCCTCCTCGGCGACGCGCTCGGCGTGGGTCGCGACCTCCTCGCTCGTCAGCGTCCGCATTGGCGGAACTCTAGGTTGCTGGCGTGTCGGACCTGACACCCTTCGAGCAGGCGGTTGTGGCCGTGCTCGCCTCGCTCGGTCCCGGTGACGTGGTGACCTACGGCGAGGTCGCCGCCGAGGCCGGCTACCCGGGACGCGCCCGGGCCGTCGGCCGCATCCTGGCCACCAGCGGCCTCGACCTGCCGTGGTGGCGAGTGGTCACCGCCACCGGCCGCCTGGTGCCCGGGCACGAGGTCGAGCACGCCAGGAGGCTCCGGGCCGAGGGCGTGCCGGTGACGGACGGGCACGTGCGGCCCTGAGGTGCCATTCCCGCGGACGTCGGTCAGACTCCGAGGCAATGACGGTCGCCCCCACCGACTTGGACGCCGGCAGCTTCAGTGACACGCCACCGTGGACGCTCGACGATCCGTCGGCCCTGGCGTGGCGGCGTGACCTCGGCGACGTGCGGGCCGGGGTGGTGGCCGAGGTGCCCCGGCTCACCCGCCCGGGGCGGTGGCCGCCCGGGCGCCGCGTGCTCACCGTCACCCGCCGGCTGGGCGCCGCCTTGGCGCTGTGGGCGTTGCGGGAGAAGCGATCGGGCCGGCCGGAGGTCCGCCGTGCCGGCATCTCCCGCCGCCTGCGCGTGGCCGCGGAACGCCTGGGGCCCACCTACATCAAGCTGGGGCAGATCATCTCCTCGGGCGAGGGCATCTTCCCCGCCGAGCTGGTGGACGAGTTCAAGCTGTGCCGCGACCAGGTCCCGGCCGAGGCGTTCCGCGTCGTGCGCCAGGTCATCGAGGAGGACCTGGGCCGGCCGTTGCACCGGACGTTCCGCTGGGTCGACCGCAGCCCGCTGGCGGCCGCCTCGGTCGCGCAGGTTCATGCCGCCAGCCTGCGGACCGGCGAGAACGTGGTGGTCAAGGTCCAGCGGCCAACGGTCGCCCGGCTGGTGCGCGACGACCTGCGGGTCATGGCCTGGCTGGCGCCCAAGCTGGTGGGGCGCATTCCGGTCACCGCGCTGGCCAACCCGCCGGCGCTGGTCGAGCTGTTCGCCCAGACCATCGCCGAGGAGCTCGACTTCCGGCTGGAGGCCGAGAACATGGTGGACCTGGCCCGCACCTTCGCCGAGCTCGGCCAGCGGGGATACGTCGTGCCCAGGCCCCACCCCGAGCTGGTCACCCGCCGCGTGCTGGTCATGGAGCGGCTCGACGGCTTCCGCTTCGACGACGTGGTCGGCATGCGCGGGGCCGGGGTCGACACCGAGGCGGTCATCCGCACCGGCATGATCGCCACCCTCGAGGGGGCGATCCTGAAGGGGATCTTCCACGGCGACCTCCACGGGGGGAACCTGTTCGTCCAGCCCGACGGACGCACGGCGCTGCTCGACTTCGGCATCACCGGCCGGCTCGACGAGGTCCGCCGCCAGGCGTTCCTGCGGCTGCTCATGGGCGGCGCCGGCAACGACGTCGTGGCGCAGCTCGCCGCCCTCCGCGACCTGGGAGCGCTGCCGCCCGACACCGATCTGGAGCGGGTGGTGCGCGAGCTCCACCTCGACCAGCCGCCGGTCGACCCCACGACCATGTCGGGTGAGCAGCTGGTTGCCGAGATCCAGCAGGTGATGAAGGCGCTCCTGGGCATCGGCGCCCGCTTCCCCAAGGAACTGATGCTGTTCGTCAAGAACCTCGTGTTCCTCGACGGGGCGATCGCCCGCCTCGCACCCGACCTCGACATCTTCGGCGAGATCGCCAGCATCTCGATCTACTTCGCCACCCACCACGGTGACCGCATCGCCGCCGACGTCGGTATCGACCCCCGCGGCATCGAGCTCGACATGACCGGGGTCAAGGCCAGCTTCGGCATCGCCGACGACACGGACGGCCTGACCCACCGCGAGCTGCAACAGCGCCGGGAGACCATCCGGCGGAACCTCTCACAACGGCGGACCGGGCGCAGTTAGCCGCGTTTAGTCTCTCCGGCCCGACCCCCACCCGCCACCCCTGATGGTGTCGGTCTGCGACCGACCGTACCCTCTCCAAGATGCGCCTGGTCGTGGCCCGCTGCTCCGTCGACTATGCGGGCCGGCTCGAGGCTCACCTGCCCCTGGCGCCTCGCCTCATCATGGTCAAGGCCGACGGCTGCGTGGCGGTTCACGCCGACGGCGGTGCCTACAAGCCGCTCAACTGGATGAATGCGCCCAACACGGTCGCCGAGTCGGTCGACGACGCGGGCCACGTGGTCTGGACCGTCCGCTCCCCCAAGGGCGAGACGCTCACGATCACGCTCCACGACGTCCTGTCCGACACCAGCCATGACCTGGGCGCCGACCCGGGGCTGTGGAAGGACGGCGTCGAGTCCCACCTGCAGGAACTGCTGGCCGCCAACTGCGATGCCATCGCCCCCGGGCTGCGTCTCGTCCGCCGGGAGTACCCGACCGAGATCGGCCCCGTCGACCTGCTGTGCCGCGACGCCGAGGGGAACGCCGTCGCCATCGAGATCAAGCGCCGCGGGGAGATCGACGGCGTCGAGCAGCTGGCGCGCTACCTCGAGTTCCTCGAGCGCGACCCCCTGTTGCGCCCGGTGCGGGGCGTGTTCGTCGCCCAGCAGATCAAGCCGCAGGCCCGGGCGCTGGCGGCTGAGCGCGACATCGCGTGCGTCGACGTCGACTACCACGTGCTGCGGGGCATCGAGCCCGACACCCTGCGGCTCTTCTAGTGCGTCAACCGGCGTCGAAACCGACCGAACCGGCGTCGAGGACCACGCGCCCGTCGGGCCCCACGGTCTGGAACAGGGCCTCGCCCGCGCCCTCGCGCCACGTCCGCACGGTGAGCGCCTCGCCCGGGAACACGGGGCTGGTGAAGCGGCCGCTCATCGACCGGAAACGCGCGGGGTCGCCGCCGCACAGGGTGTGCAGCAACGCCCGGCCGGTGAAGCCGTACGTGCACAGCCCGTGGAGTATCGGCCGGGGAAAGCCGGCCAAGGCCGCGAACTTGGGGTCGGAGTGCAGCGGGTTGCGGTCGCCCGACAACCGGTAGGTCAGCGCCTGGTCGACGCGTGTCGAGTACGTGACCTCGTGGTCGGGCGCCCGGTCGGGGGCGGCGAAGGGCGACGACGGGCCGCGGTCGCCACCCCAGCCGCCCTCGCCCCGGATGAACAGGCCGGAGCGGTTGGTGAACAGTGGCTCGCCGTCGGCGACCAGGGTCGACGTGGACTCGAGGACCACCAGCGCCCCCGAGCCCTTGTCGTAGATGCCGACGATCTCGCTGATCGACTCGATCTCGCCCTCGACCGGGATCTCACGCGCCAGCGAGATCGACTGCTCGCCGTGGACGAGCATGACGGGGTTGAAGCTGCCGAGGGCGCCGAAGGCTCCACCACCGACCCCGAGCACCACCGCCATGGTGGGCAGCACCCGCTGGTCGACGTCTTGGCTGTTCTCGGTGGTGAAGGCCAGCTCCTGGGACGGGTCGTCGGCGCCGGCACCCACGCCGACCGCGTACAGCAGGCAGTCCTTGGAGGTCCAGCTGCGCCGGGCCGGCTCGGACCTGGCACCGACGGCGTCGTGGTTGATGGGCATGGGGCCTCCCTCAAGTCTCGTCGTAGCCGAACATGTTGGCGTTGGGGCGGGCCTGGGCGACCAGGTCGACGATGGCGTGGCCGAGCGCCTCGGGGTCGGAGTCGGGCTTCTCGATCGACGGCCCCCGGTGCCAGCCCTCGGACACGGAGATCATCCGCCCGCTGACGTCGAACACCCGGCCGGTGACGCCCGCCGACAGCGGGCTGGCCAACCAGCACACGATCGGCGCGATGTGCTGAGGGGACATCTCCTCTTTGCCCTCGTCGGGCAGCTGGCCCATGTTCAGGTCGGCGGTCATCCGCGTGAGGGCGGCCGGGGCGACGGCGTTGACCGTCACGCCGTAGCGGGCCAGCTCCTTGGCGGCGATGACGGTGAACGCGGCGATGCCGGCCTTGGCGGCGCCGTAGTTGGTCTGACCGACGTTCCCGTAGATGCCCGACGGTGACGACGTGTTGACGACGCGGGCGTCGATCTCGTCGCCGGCCTTGGACCGCTCCCGCCAGTGGTTGGCGGCGAAGTGCGACGGACCGAACGTGCCCTTGAGGTGAACGCTGATGACGGCGTCCCACTCGGCCTCGCTCATGTTGACGAGCATGCGGTCGCGCAGGATGCCGGCGTTGTTGACGAGGATGTCGAGGCGCCCGAACGCGTCGAGTGCCGTGCCTATGAGCTTCTCGGCGCCGGCGAAGTCGCTGGCGTCGTCGGTGTTGGCGACCGCTTGACCACCCTGAGTAGTGATTTCGCCGACCACCTCGTGGGCGGGACCGACGTCGCTGCCGGTGCCGTCCATCGCGCCACCGAGGTCGTTGACCACAACCTTGGCCCCTTGGGCGGCGAGCAGGAGCGCGTGCTCACGCCCGATGCCCCGGCCCGCTCCGGTCACGATCGCGACTCGATCGTCACAGATGCCCATCGACTGCGTCCCCTTCCGGCGGTATCGCCTGATTTCCCACCGCGGGGAACGTAGCAGCGCGACACTGGACGGCGTGACCGACGTGCGCCAATGCCCCTATTGCGAGCTGCGGTTCGGATCGCGCAACGAGCTCGAGGATCACGTTGCATCCGACCACCCGCGCGAGCTCGACGACGACACCGACCCACCCCCCGCTCGCCCATGACGATCCCGTAACAGATCCCGTTTTCGCGCGGGGTGTGGTCAAGGCCGGTTAGAACCGCGCCAGCCGACGTGGCAGGGTGGTGTCCTGTGGACGGGAATGAAGCCACGCCCGCGCCTCGCCGGGCGGGTGCTGGGGCGCCCAACGACGAACTCGAAGGATCGGGGGGCGCCGACGCGCCCGCGGTGCCGCAGCCGGCCAACGGCACGCCGGCCAGCGCCGACGCGCCCGAGGG
>JBOGHG010000079.1:0-15636 GCA_050744525.1 Acidimicrobiales bacterium
GCCGGCTCGAGCGACGGCGGGGGGCTCCGGCAGGAGCCTCTGCCCCCCGCACCCCCCGCCACCGGCGCGCTCAGGTCGTCCTGAGCCGTCACACATCGCGCAGCTGCCTCGTCGGGTTGGTGGCGGGAACATCGCCACAGCCGATCGAGGGGTCGCACGATGGAGACGCACTGGGACGTGATCGTGGTGGGCGCCGGCCTGGCCGGCCTGACCGCCGGCGCCACGGCGGCCGGAGCGGGCGCGTCGGTGCTGGTGCTGGACGGCCACCGGCCCGGTGGCCGCGCCACCACCGATGACGTGGGCGGCTACCGGTTCAACCGCGGTGGGCACGCGTTCTACAACGGGGCCGCTGGCCGCGGCGTCCTCCGGCGCCTGGGCGTGAGCGTCCGCGGCGAGCGGCCGATCCTCGCCGGCGCCCGCGGGCGACGCGGCGACACGGTCGGGGAGATCGGGCTCGGCGCCTGCGGCATCGTTCGCACGTCACTCCTCGGGTGGCGCGACAAGGCGACGCTCCTGCGGGCGCTCGCCGGCATGCGGCGTTGGCGGCCCGATCGGTTGGCCGACCGGTCTGCCGCCGCTTGGTTCGACGAGCTCGGGCTGGCCCGCGGCGCCCGGGAGGCGGCCGAGGTGATCGCCCGGACGGCGACCTACGTGGCCGACATGTCCACGGTGTCGGCCGACCTGGTGGCCGCCCAGGTTCGCCTGGCTCTGGACCACGGCGTCGAGTACCTGAACGGCGGTTGGGCCACGATGGTCGACGGCCTGGCGGCTGCCCGCAACCGGGGCGCGGAGATCCACACGGGCACGCGGGTGCGGCTCGTCGCGCCGGACGGCGGCCGAGTCCGGGTGGCGAGGGACGGCGACGAGGGCACGCTGCTAGCACGGCGGGTGGTCCTCGCGGCCGGTCCGCCCGCGGCCTGTGCGGCGCTGCTTCCGGACCGGCCGCCGGCCTGGGAGGAGCTCGGGCCGCCCGCCCGCGCCGCCTGCCTGGACATGGGCTTTGCGACACCCCCCGACATGACCGTGCTGCTCGGCCTGGACCGCCCCCTGTACCTCATCCGCCACTGCCCGCCGGCCGACCTCGCACCCCGCGGTGGGTCGGTGGTCCACGGGCTGCGCTATCTCCGGCCCGACGAGGACCCGTCGCCCGACGCCGCCCGCGGCGAGCTGCTCGAGCACGCCCGTGTCGCCGGCATCGACCCCGACGCCGCCGACGAGGTGCGCTACCTCCACCGGATGTCCGTGGTCGGCGCCCTGCCGGTCCCGGGCGTCGGGCTGGCGGGGCGGATCGACGTCGGCGACACGGGCCACGATGGCGTGCTGGTGGCGGGGGACTGGGTGGGCCCGCGCGGGCACCTGGCCGACGCCTCGCTCGCCAGCGGCGAGGACGCGGGCCGGTTGGCCGCGGCGGGTCTCCATGCCGACCCCGTCGTGCACCCGGTCATGCGGCGGGCCGGGTGAGGGACCGGGGGCGGGCGCGGCCGGCGGCGCGACACTCGCGGGAGATGCGATCTCGCCCGCATCCGAGGGCCGCGCCCGCCGACGCAGGCGGCGACGATCACGACGACCCGTTCCTCGCCGCCCTGGCCGCCGAGCGACCGATGCTCGTGGGGCTCGCGTACCGGATCACCGGGTCGCGCGTCGAGGCCGAGGACATCGTCCAGGAGGCATGGCTGCGGGCACGCCGCACGGGAGCCTCGGGAATCGACAATCCGGCGGCATGGCTGACCACGGTCGTGGCCCGCCTGGCCCTCGACCACCTGCGCTCGGCCCGGCAGCGCCGCGAGAGCTACGTCGGGCCCTGGCTGCCCGAGCCGGTGATCGGCACGCTGGCGGCGCCGCCCGCCGCAGATGACCCGGCGGGCGCGGCGGAGCTGGCCGAGTCGGTGACCTTCGGGTTCCTCCGGGTGCTCGAGACCCTGGCGCCGGTCGAACGGGTCGTGTTCCTGATGGCCGACGTGTTCGATATGCCGTTCGCCGAGATCGCCCGGGCGGTCGACCGCAGCCCTGTGGCGTGCCGCCAGATCGCCAGCCGGGCCCGGCGGCGCATCCGGCAGGGAGCGCCCCGCCAGCGGGTGGCCGACGACGCCGGCGCCGTCGTGGGCCAGCTGCTCGAGGCGCTGGCCGCGGGGGACGTCGACCGCGTGCTCTCGCTCCTGGCCGAGGACGCCGTGCTGGTCAGCGACGGCGGCGCGCGTGCGTACGCCGCGCGCCGCCCAGTGGTCGGCCGCGACCGGGTCGCCCGGTTCCTGGTCAACACCGCCCGCCGGCTGGCCGGCCTGGACCTCACGTTCGAGGCGACGGTCGTCAACGGGGAGCCGGGCGTGGTCGTCAGCGGAGCCGGCGCCCATCTGCTCACCCTCGCCGCCCACGTCGACGCCGGCGCCGTCATTGCGCTCTACACGGTCGTCAACCCGGACAAGCTGGCGGCGCTCGACATCGCCGACCCCATGATGTGAGGCGGGGACGGTCAGGCGCGCGACGCCACCAGGTCGGTGACCTGCGCCATGCGCTCTCGTAGGCGGCGGGCGTCGAGCCGCTCGCACAGCTCTTGGAACGCGGCGGGGTCTGCCGGGCCGAGCCAGCGCAGCTCGTCGACCCTGGCGCTCACCGGGGCGTCGGTCTCCACGGTGGCGATGCGTCGGAACAGCAGCGCCAGCTCGAACTGGCCGCGCAGGACGGCGTTGAGCTTGGCGGCGCCGCGCACCCCGGAGTCCCACGTGGCGGGGTCGGCGGGGATCGACTCGAGGTGACCCCAACGACGCAGCACGGCGGCGGCCGACTTTGCGCCCCATCCCGGCAGCCCCGGGAAGCCGTCGGCCGAGTCGCCCACGAGGGCCAGCAGGTCGGGGATCGAGGCCGGCGGCACCCCGAGGCGCGCCTCGACCCCGGCGGCGTCGAGCACCACGCCCTTGCGCCGGTCGAGCTGCACGACCTTGCCGCCGACGCACTGGCCGAGGTCCTTGTCGGGCGTGCAGATCACCACCCGCTCGACGCGGTCGTCGGCCGCGGCCAAGACCGCCCCCGTTGCCAGCCCGTCGTCGGCCTCCAGCTCGACCTGCGGCCACACCACGAAGCCGGCGACCGTCATCGCGTCCTCGACGACGGGGAACTGCGCCAGCAGCTCGCGCGGCATCCCGGCCGAGGACTTGTAGCCCGGCCACAGGTCGTTGCGGAACGACTCGATGACGTGGTCGGTGGCGACGCCCACATGGCTCGCGCCGTCGGCGACGAGCTGCAACAACGTGGACAACACGCCCACGGTGGCGCCGCGGTGTAGGTCGCGGTTGTTGGGCGCGAAGTGGTAGCGGAACAGCTCGTACGTGCCGTCGACCAGGTGGACCTGCATGACGCCGCGACACGCTAGTGCCTGCCCTGCCACCCCAACTCGGAGGGCCTGCTGCACTGCGCCGCATGAGCGGGCAACCCATAGGGCGAGAGAGCGATCCCGGCCCGAGCGGGCCTACGCCAGCTCGACCAGGTCGAGCAGGTCGTCCGACCAGAAGTCGACGTCGCCCTCGGGCATCAGCAGCACCCGATCGGGCGCCAGGTCACGCACGAAGCCGATGTCGTGGCTGACGATCACCATCGTGCCCGCCCAGCTGGCCAGCGCCGCCGCCACCGCCTCGCGCGAGGGCGGGTCGAGGTTGTTGGTGGGCTCGTCGAGGAGCAGCAGGTTGTGGCGACCGGCCACCAGCAACGACAGAGCCAACTTGGTCTTCTCGCCGCCCGAGAGCGTGGCGGCGTCCTGGAACACCTTGTCGCCCGACAGCCCGAACGTGCCCAGCAGGCGGCGCCGCATGTGGTTGTCGAGGCCGGGAGCGGCCTCGCTCATGTGCTCGAACAGCGAGGCGCCGGCGCGGATGCCCTCGTGCTCCTGCGCGTAGTAGCCGACCCTGACCTGGTGGCCCGTCGTGACCACGCCGGTGTCGGGCTCGGCCGTCCCCGCCAGGATGCGCAGCAGGCTGGTCTTGCCGGCCCCGTTGAGCCCGAGGACGAGCAGACGCTCGCCCCGGCCGATGTCGAACGCGACGTCCTCGAACACGGGGGGACCGCCACCGTAGGCCTTGGACAGCGCCGCCACGGTGAGCGCAGTGCGGCCGCAGGGCGGCGGCTCGGGGAGTCGCAGGCGCAGGCCCCGCCGGGCCGTGGGTGCGTCGACGGCCTCGTTGCGGATGCGGGCGATGCGAGTCTCGAGGGCGTTGGCGAAGCTGGCCTTCGACGCCTTGGCGCCCCAGCGGTCGACCAGGGTCTGCAGGCGGGCTATCTCGGCCTGCTGCCGGGAGGCGAGCTTGGCCCGCCGTTCCTCGTCGCGGGCCCGAGCGACCTTGTACTGCGTGTACGTGCCCTTGTACTCGGTCAGCTCACCGACGTCGGCCTCGCCGGGCCGGTCGAGGTGCAGGACCCGGGTGATCGACTCGTCGAGCAGTTCGAGGTCGTGGCTGATGATGACGAGCGCGCCGCGGTAGGAACGCAGGAAGCCGAACAGCCACTCGCGGGCGTCGTTGTCGAGATGGTTGGTGGGCTCGTCGAGCAGCAGCAGCTCGCTGCCCGCGAACAGGATCCGCGCCAGCTCGACCCGCCGGCGCTCGCCGCCCGAGAGCACGGTGATGGGGGTGTCGGTCCGGTCCTCGCGCAGGCCGAGTCCGGCTAGGAGCCGCTTGGCCTCGGCCTCGGCGGCGTAGCCGCCCCCGTGCTCGAAACGGTCGTGCGCGCGGCTCCACTTGGTGACCAGTGAGTGATCGCCCGGTTGGGCCTCCATCTTCAGGCGCAGCTCCTCGAGCCGGTCGGCGAGGGCGTCGAGGTCGCGCCCGCCGAGCACGTGCGTGAGGGCCGTGACGTGCGCGGGAATCTGGTCCAGGCGCGGGTCCTGGGGCAGGTAGCCGAACGCCCTCGGCCGCTGTATGACGCCGGCCTTGGGCTCCGCCATGCCACCGAGGACCTTGAGCAGCGACGTCTTGCCGGCGCCGTTCCGCCCCACCAGTCCGACACTGTCGCCGGCGCGCACGGTGAGGGCGGCGCCCCCGACCACGAGGGTGCCGCCGACCTCGACCGTGAGCCCGCGGACCGACAACATGGCCGACCATCCTGGCTGCTGTCCGCGCACATACCAACCGCATTCCGCGCGCAGGGAGCTGATTTCATCCGCGGGCCGGGTCGGCGTCGAACTACGGGCGGCATGTCCGGTGCGACGGAGTCCCCTGGTTCGCGAACGGCTGGAGTCGTGATGACGTCACACGCGGGTGCGGCCGCCTCGGCGAGCGATCCCGACCTGGTGGCCGCAGTTGCCCACGGCGACGAGCAGGCGGTGGCGGAGGTCTACCGCCGGTACGGCGGGGCGGTGTGGGCCGTGGCGCAGCGGGTCTGCGGCGACCGCGCCTCGGCCGAGGACGTGTGCCAGACGGTGTTCGTCGACCTCTGGAGGCGGCCCGAGCGCTTCGATCCCCAGCGGGGCAAGCTCCGGTCCTGGCTCGTGGCCCAGGCGCACGCTCGCGCCGTCGACGTCGTGCGATCGGAGACGGCGCGACAGCGTCGCCAGGAGCGGGCGGCCCGGTTGGCTCCGACCCCACCCCCCTCGGGCGACGTCGAGGCCGCGAGCCTGCTCGCCTCGCTCGCCGACCATGTACGGCGCGCGCTCGACCGCCTGGCGGCGGACGACCGTGACGCCATCGTGCTCGCCTACTTCGGCGGGCACAGCTATCGCGAGACCGCGGCGCTGCTCGGAGCCCCCGAGGGGACGGTCAAGAGCCGCATCCGTCGCGGCCTGGAGGGATTGCGGCGCCTGCTGGAGGCCGAGGGGGTGACATTGTGAGCCCCGTGACCGGACGCCAGCACAGCGAACGGCATCCCCTGGACGACCTGGCGCTCTACGCCCTCGACGCGCTCGAGGGCGGCGAGGCCGACGAGGTCGAGGCGCACCTCGCCGTGTGCGCGTCGTGCCGGCAGGAGCTGGCGGCCCACGAAGAGGCCCTCGGCGCACTGGTCGAGGACGGGCCCCCGCCGGCGCTGTGGGATGCGGTTCAGTCGCAGATCCGCGCCGGTGACACGGCTCCCATGCACGGGACTCCGCCGCGCCCGGTCGGGCCGGCCCCGGCGCACCATGACCGGTCCGCCCGGCGCCGGGGGATGCGGCGCCGCCTGGCCCTGCTGGCCGCAGCGGCGGCCGTCGTGGCCGTCGTGGGCGTGGGCGTCGGGAGCCGGCTGGGCAACGACGGCAACGGCTCGGGCACGCTGGCGGTGCTCGCCGATGCGTTCGGTGCCGACGTCGCCCGGGTCGTGAGCAACGACGACGGCGACCTGTTGATGCTCGAGAAGCTGCCACCGCTGGCGGCCCAGCACACCTACCAGCTCTGGTCGGTCGGCGGGCCCCGGCCGGTGTCGCTGGGCCTCCTCGGTGACGGCCACGACGAGGCCGTGCCCGTTACCCTGCCGGCGGAGACGGCGAAACTGGCGATCAGCGAGGAACCGGCCGGCGGATCGACGACGCCAACGGGCCCGATCGTGGCATCCGGCGCCGTCGTTCGCCCCGCCTGACGCCCGCCAGGGCCGGCCCGACATCCGCGTCGGGCCGCGGCCTCGGATACGCCGCGCATGGAACGGATGGACGCATCCCAGGTGGCGCCCCGGCGCCCCGGACCGCCGGGCCCGCGGGCGGCGCAGGACGGCGGGACTCTGGTGGCCGCGGCCGGCGCACCGGCTGCCGCTCTGGCCGGCCTGGTCTCGGCCGGTGTCGCGCTCGGCGCCGGTGAGCTGATCGCGGGCATCGACGACGGCCTGGCATCGCCGGTCGAGGCGGTGGCCGGTGAGGTCATCGACCGCGTTCCCCGATCGGTCGAGCGTTTTGCCATCGAGGCCTTCGGCAGCAACGACAAGCTCGCACTGGTCATCGGGATCCTGGTCTTCTCCGCCGTGTTCGGGATCGTCCTGGGTGTCGTGGCCCGCCGGAGGCCCCGCGTGGGTGCCCTCGGGCTGGCGGCGTTCGCCGCCGTGGGCGTCCTGGCGTCGGTCGCGGGGCCCCGGGCGTCCCTGTCCGCCGGCTTGCCGAGCGCGGTTGCCGGCCTGGTCGGCGTGGTGTGCCTCGTGTCGCTGATGTCGCGCGCAGCGAGCCCGGGAGGGAGCGAGCCGAGGGCGGCAGGCAACGTTGCCACGCCGGCAGCACCGCCGGCGTCGGCCGCCGCGATGCCGATGCGTCGCGGTGTGGCGTCGCGGCGAGCCTTCCTGGGGATGGCGGCGGCGGTCGCCGGCGCCGGTGCCGTCGCGGCCGCCGGTGGGCGGGCGCTCCGCAGCCGCTTCAGCGCCGCCGAATCGCGCGCCAACGTGGTGCTGCCGTCCGCCACCCGTCCTGGTCCTCCGCTCCCGCCCGCGGTGACGGGTGTGGAGGTCGGCGTGCCCGGCGTGGCCCCCTTCGTCACCCCCAACGCCGACTTCTATCGGGTCGACACCGCCCTCGTCGTGCCCCAGGTGCGCGCCGAAGACTGGGCGCTCGCCGTCACCGGGCTGGTCGACGAGCCGTTCGAGCTCACCTTCGACGAGTTGCTGGGTCGCGACCTGATCGAGGCCGACATCACGATGACGTGCATCTCCAACCCGGTCGGCGGCGACCTCGCCGGCCACGCCCGGTGGCTCGGTGTCCTCGCCCGCGAGCTGCTCGACCGGGCCCGTCCCCGTGCCGGCGCCGACCAGCTCGTCGGCCGGTCGGTCGGCGGCTACACGTGCGGGTTCCCGTTGTCCGCGGCCTACGACCGGGACTGCATCGTCGCCGTGGGGATGAACGGGGAGCCGCTGCCGCTGGAGCACGGGTTCCCCGCCCGCCTCGTCACCCCGGGCCTCTACGGCTACATCGGGTCCACCAAGTGGCTGACCGAGCTGGAGGTCACCACCTTCGACGCCTTCGACCAGTACTGGGTGCGCCGGGGCTACGCCGACCGAGCACCGATCAAGACGATGGCCCGCATCGACACCCCGCGCAGCCTCGAACGGGTCGTGGCCGGGCCAGTCGCCGTCGGGGGCGTGGCGTGGGCGCAGACCCGAGGCGTCCAGGCCGTCGAGGTGCGGCTCGACGACGGGCCCTTCCGCCCCGCTCGGCTCGCCGAGGCCCTCAACCGCGACTCGTGGCGCCAGTGGCGCTTCGACTGGGACGCCGTCCCCGGCCGCCACACGCTCACGGTGCGAGCGGTCGACGGCAGCGGCGAAACCCAGACCGAGACGCGGGCCGACATCGTGCCCGACGGCGCCAGCGGCTGGATGTCCCTGGTCGTCACCGTCGAGTGATCTCTCCACCCCCCACCCCAATCCCCCAAGGAAGGACACGCACATGCGCCCTACCCGAAAGCTACGAGGCGCCCTCGCGCTGGTCATGGGCCTGTCACTCGCGGCGGCGGCCTGCTCCGACGGCGGCGACAGCAACGCCGGCACCGACGAGCCCACTCCGGTCGAGTCCCCTGCGCCCGACGCCGCCGGCGACACACCCGGCGCCAGCGACCCGGCCACGATCTGCGATGCCGCCGGCCTGGTCGCCGCGGTCGAGAGCGGTCCCGACGAGGGCACGCTCTCCGGAATGACCGACGACCCGGTCGCCACGGCCGCTTCGAGCAACCCGGTGCTCACCACGCTGGTGACCGCCGTGACAGAGGCCGACCTGGTCGACACGCTCAACTCGGCCGACGCCGTCACGGTCTTCGCTCCGACGGACTGCGCCTTCGCGGCGCTGGACCCGGCGACGCTCGACGCTGCGTTGGCCGATCCCACCGGGCTGCTGACGCAGGTGCTCGGCTTCCACGTCGTGGCCGGCCAGCGGCTGTCGTCCGAGGACCTGGCCAGTACCAGCGAGCTCGAGACCTTCAGCGGTGCGGTGCTGCCGGTCGAGTCCGACGGCGACACGATCTCCGTCGGCGGCGGACAGGCGCGTGTCGTCGTGCCCGACATCCAGACCGCCAACGCCACGGTGCACCTGATCGATCAGGTGATGGTGCCCCCGACGGGCTGATTCCCGGTCGAACCCAGCGAGCGCGGTGGCCGGGTCCACGTCCCGGCCACCGGCGCGCTCATGTCGATCAGTCGAGGCTGAACGGCGGGTACTCGTCGGTGAGCAGGAAGACGTACGCGTTGACCCGCGTGCTCCAGCGCATGAAACCGACGACGAACCTGCGCAACCCCTCCGGCCAGCGACCCGTGAACAGCACGACGAAGAACGCGATGATCCAGGTCACGAAGGCGGCGATGCTGAGGAGCCAGACCACGATCAGGTGCGGTATCGCCAGGATGATCCGGAACGCCACCGTGAGCCGGTTGCGGTTCTCGAGCTCCAGGGCGAACGACGTGCGGACCGGCGGGTAGTCGCCCGGGTCGGCCGGCACGGTGTCGAAGGCGAACGGTGGGTACTCGTCCCGGAGGAAGCCCGCGTAGGCGATGGTCCGGTTGGTGTAGCGGACATACAGCGATTGCAGGTTTCCCAAGCCCGCCGGCAGCCTGCCGGTGATCACTATGGCGAACCAGCTGATGATCGCAACTACGTCGGCGACGATGCCGAACACGTAGAGGATGATGAAGTGCGGGATCGCCAGCAGCCACTGCACGATGGGGCGCCAGTTCGCGATCCGCTGGGCGCGGTCGATCTCCAGCGTTGCCGGGTAGGCCTGACCGAAGGATTCCATTCCCCCTCCTTCTGCATGATGGGAGAAGCCGGCGAGACGCTAGCGCCGGGGCCAGGGGTCGGTGGGTGACCGCCCCTACTCCTGGACGAGCTCGATGAGCGTGCCGAGCGCGCCCTTGGGGTGGACGAAGGCGACCGTGGTGCCTCGGCTGCCCGGGCGGGGGACCTCGTCGATGACCCGGCCACCGCGGGACTTCACGGCTTGCAGCGCGGCCGCGCAGTCGTCCACCCGGTAGGCGACGTGGTGCAGTCCCTCGCCACGGTTCTGGAGGTACCTGGCCACCGGCGAGTCGTCGCGAACCGGCGTCAGCAGCTGGATGTAGCTGTCGGCCACGCGCAACAGCGCTTCCTCGACGCCGTCGGACTCGACCAGTTCGCGGTGCGCGACCTCGGCACCGAACGTGTCGCGGTAGTAGGCGATGGCCGCCTCGAGGTCGGAGACGGCGATGGCGACGTGGTCGATCTCGGTCAGCAACACGGCTGTGAACCTACCTATCCACGAATCCTGCCGCGGAAGTGGTGGCTCTGGCCCCCGGAACCGCGGCAGGTTTCCCTGCGGTTGCCGCGCTACAGCTCTCCTCGGGCGTGCCGCTGGAACAGGGTGATGCGGTCCTCGCCGATGCGCTCGCGCTTGTCGCGGTTGGTGACCCCCAGGCCCGCCTCGGGAGCCAGGCACAGCACGGCGAGCTTGCCCTCCGACTCGTTGCGGTGGACGGCGCGGGCGGCCTCGCCCACCTCATGGAGGGGGTAGACCGCCGACATCACCGGCTGGATGGCGCCCTTGTCGATGAGCCGGTTCATGTCCCACGCCTCCTGATAGTTGGCGAAGTGGCTCGACACGATGCTCTTGAGCTTCATCCACAGGTGGCGGTTGTCGTACTCGATCATGAAGCCGCTGGTGGCGGCGCAGGTGACGATCGTGCCACCCCGCTTGGTGATGAACACTGATGCACCCATGGTCTGCCGCCCCGGGTGCTCGAACACGATGTCGGGGTCCTCGCCGACGAGCGATCGCACCGCTTTGCCGAGCCGGCGCCACTCTGCCTCGTCCTGGGTGTGTTCGTCCTTCCAGAACTTGAAGCCCTCGGCCCTGCGGTCGATGACGTGCTCGCAGCCCATGGCGCGCAGCAGCCGGCCCCGGTCCTCGCTCGACACCACGCCCACGGGCGTGCCACCCCCGTTGAGCACCAGCTGGGTGGCGTAGGAGCCGATGCCACCTGTGGCGCCCCAGATGAAGACGTTGTCGCCCTGCTTCATGCGAGCGGCGTGGCGGCCGACGAGCATGCGGTAGCTGGTCGAGGCGCACAGACCATTCACCGCCGCCTCCTCCCAGGTGAGGTGCGCCGGCTTGGGCATGAGCTGGTTGGCCTTGACGATCGACAGCTCGGCCAGCCCGCCGTAGTTGGACTCGAAGCCCCAGATGCGCTGGTTGGCGGCGAGCATCGAGTCGTCGTGCGCCGACGGGTCCTGGTCGTCGACGTAGTTGCAGTGGACCACCACCCGGTCGCCGGGGGCCCAGCTGCGCACCGCCGAGCCGACCCGTAGCACCACGCCCGAGGCGTCCGACCCCACCACGTGGAAGTCCTGTTGGTGTCGTGCGGCCCAGGTCGATTCGCGGGCCAGCCGGTCGAGGAACCCGAAGGTCGGGAGCGGCTCGAAGATGGAGGTCCACACGGTGTTGAAGTTGATCGAGCTGGCCATGACCGCCAGGTACACCTCGTCGGGTGCCAGCTCCGGCGTGGGCACGTCGCCGATGTGCAGCGATTTGCGGGGATCCTTGTCCTCCGACGGCACTCCCGCCCACATCTCTTGCTCGGCGCGCAGGACGTGCGCGGCCCGGTAGCTCTCGGGGATGGGGAGCGCGGCGATCTCGTCGCCCGAGGCGCTCCCCTGGATGGCCTCGAGGATCTGGCGCATCGCCGCAACTTACCGTGGGGTAACGGGAGGGCTCCAACGGCCGGCGGGCGGCTAGCCTGCTACAAGTGAGCAACCCCGAGGTGCACACTCCGGCTCCTGCGGCGGGATCACCGACCGAGGAGCAGGAGGCCACCGGCCGGGGCGCTGGGGATCACACCGACGGTGCGTCCGCCCCCGCCCCCCGGACGACGGTGGCCGAGTCGCTGGCCGACATCCGCGCCGACCGCATCATGGCCGACGCCCGCCGGGAGGCCCAGGCGATCGTCGACTCCGCGCGCGTCGAGGCGCGGCGGGAGGCCCGCGCCATCGTCGACTCCGCCCGCTCGGAGGCGGAGACCATCATCACCGAGGCCTTCGAGCAGCGGGCCAGGATCGTGCGGCGCGACTGGGCGATCGGCGACGGCAGCTGGTCGGTGGCGGGGGACAAGGGCGAAGGCGAGCGCGAGGAGGACCGCGAGGAGGACCGCGAGGAACGGACCGTTGCTGCTCCCCAGTCGGCCCCAGGCGCGCCGGCGCCGGCAGAGGGCATGTCGGTCCCGGCGGCCGACGCCGTGGAGGACGCCCCACACCCGATGCCGGACGTCGCCTCACATCCGAGGCCGGACGTAGCACCACGACCGGGGTCGGAGGTCGCGCCACGACCAACACCGGGCCCGGAGGTCGCGCCACGACCGACCCCGGATGTCGCGCCACGAGCGGTGCCGGACGCCGCCGCCGCAGCGAAGCTGTCGGAGTTGATCGAGCTCCCGGCGCTGCGGGCGCGTGAGCGACTCGTCTCGGCGCCCCCGCGATCGGAGCCTCCGCACGAGCCGCGTCCACCGCTCCCGGCGCGGCCTCGCCGGGCGACACCAGAGCTTCGTCGGCGCAGTCTCCCGGCGCCGCCACCGCCACCGCCGCCGGCACCACCGGCACCACCGGCACCGGCACGCGCCCCCACGCGGCGCCGACCCCGGATCGAGCGCGAGCTGCCGGCGGGGATGCGCATCCCTCCCGACGTCCCGGACTGGGACGACGACTACGACGACGGCGAGGGTCGATAGCTACCCTGGGCTGCGTTCCATCCGACGACCCTGAGGGGAGCACCAGATGGCTGGTTCCGTCATCCTCGCCGGTGCCCGTACGCCGATCGCCAAGCTCTCGGGCGCCCTGGCAGGCTTCAAGGCCACGGACCTGGGTGGCTTTGCCATCAAGGCCGCGCTCGACCGGGCCGGTGTCGCCCCCGACCAGGTCGACTACGTGTTCATGGGCCAGGTGCTCCAGGCCGGCTCGGGCCAGATCGCCGCCCGGCAGGCCGCGGCCAACGCCGGCGTTCCCATGACCGTGCCCGCCACCACCGTCAACAAGGTGTGCCTGTCGGGGCTCAACGCCATCTTCCTCGCCGATCTGCTGATCCAGTCCGGTGCCGCGGAAGTCGTGGTGGCCGGGGGCATGGAGTCGATGACGCAGGCGCCCTACCTGCTGCCCGGCGCCCGCGAGGGCTACCGACTGGGCGACCGCTCGGTGGTCGACTCGATGATGTACGACGGCCTGTTCTGCGCGTTCGACCAGGTGGCGATGGGCGCGGGCACCGAGAAGTACGCCGCCTCGGCCGGCCTCGCCCGCGAGCCCCAGGACGACCTCGCCGCCAAGTCGCACGAGCGGGCGTCCGCCGCCATCAAGGAGGGCCGGTTCGCCGAGGAGATCGTCCCGGTGGAGGTGCCGCAGCGCCGCGGGGACCCGCTGGTGGTCGACACCGACGAGGGCGTGCGGCCGGGCACCACCGTCGAGTCACTGGCCGCGTTGCGCCCCGCCTTCGACAAGGCCGGCAACATCACCGCCGGCAACGCCTCGCAGATCTCCGACGGCGCCGCCGCCGTGATCGTCGCCTCCAGGCCGGCGGCCGAGCGGCTCGGGGTCACCGAGCCGCTGGGCGAGATCGTCGGCTACGGGCAGGTCGCGGGGCCGGATGCATCGCTGCTCACCCAGCCCTCACGAGCGATCCTGGCGGCGTTGGAGCCGGCCGGCAAGGGCGTCGACGACATCGACCTGTTCGAGCTCAACGAGGCGTTCGCCGCCGTGGGGCTGGCGTCGATGGAGGACCTCCACATCACCGACGACGTGGTCAACGTCAACGGGGGCGCCATCGCCCTCGGCCACCCCATCGGCATGTCGGGCACCCGCCTCGCCCTCTCCCTGCTGCTCGAGCTCCGCCGGCGCGGCGGTGGCCTCGGCGCGGCCGCCCTGTGCGGCGGCGGCGGCCAGGGCGACGCCCTGTTGCTGGCGGCCTGACGGCTCGGTCGGGTCGCTTCAGGGCCCGAGGCGCTCAAGGCCGCGGACACGGTCGAACGCCGGGTCGGGGCTGACGATCGTCGCGCAGGCGGCGGCCAGGGCGTGGGCAGCGTGGAAGGCGTCGCGTGGGGCGAGCCCCGGCGATGCCATCAGCCCCTTGGCCTGGCGACATCGGACCGGATCCTGGCCGATACGGCGCGGCTGTTTCGGCTCGAGGTCGTCGCCCTCCCGAATTCGGCGGGCGAACGGCCGTAAGGACGCCACGACGTGACCGGAGGGCACCGGCTCGTCAGGCCGTGGGACCGGGTCGCACCCCCGGGGGCGGCGGTGGGATCGAGGTCCGGCCCGGTCGACCAACGCGGGGCCGGCCCACACGAACGCCACCAGCCACAGCGGCCCGATGAACCAGTTGAGGAGCCACTTGTGGAAGATCGACAGGACGACGTAGCTGGCGCCCGCCAGGCCGTACCACAGGACGGACTCGCCCACACCCAGTCGGCGCGAGCCCCGGTGGTCGAGTCGCACGACGTTGGCCCGGTCGTCCGCCGCCGTCACGTCAATCCTCCGCGAGGGTCAGGGCCGAGAGGTCGTGGCGGCGCCGGCCCCGGATCGCGGCGCCGATCCAGGTGAGCCCGCCGGTGGCCAGGGGGACGACCACGAGCAGCAGCGCCATCGCGCCCCACGGCACCTGGACGGCCACGTCCCGCGCCGGTCCGCTCAGCTCTCGCTCGACGCTGACGACCGCGTAGGCCACCAGCAACCCCGCCGGCACCGCCACTACCGCGGCCAGCGCCGGCAGCAGGAGCGCCTGCCACGCCACGATCGAGCGCCGTACCTTGGGTGGGGCACCGATGGCGGCGAGCAGGGCCCGCTCGTCGCCGGACTCGCCGGCGTCCAGCGCCAGCGCGATCGCCACCACCAGGAGCGTGAACAGCAGGCTGCCCCCGGCCGCCGCCCAGGTCAGCGGCCCGGCGCCGCCACGGGAGGAGCTGACGTACTCCGCCCCGAGCTCCGCGTCGATGCCGAAGAAGGTGCGCTCCGGGTCGGTCAGGTACTGACGGAGCCACTCGTCGGGTTCGTTGTTGGTCGCCGCTCTGACCGTCTCGACTTGGGCGTCCGTGAGGTCGACTCGGGCCCGGAACAGCGTGCCGACCTCGACGGGCATCGCGCCCCACCGCTCGGCGGTCCCGGGTGAGACGAGCACGATCTGATCGCCCTTCGGCACCCGCGTCGTGGGATCGGCGGCGATGTCCGCGCGGTCGAGTGGGCGGCTCGCGCCGGTTCCGTCGCTCAACCCGAGCGTGGCCTCGGGATCGATCAGGCCGAACACGATCGCCTTGCCGGCGTTGAACGCTGCGATCGTGTCCGGGGGCGCCCCCAGCTGCCGAAGGCCGTCGGCAGAACCCACGATCACCATGCGGCTCGTCGTGACGACGCTCGCACCCGGCCCGATGTCGTTCGTAATCTCGAGGTGAAGGACGCCACTAGCGGCGTCGGTCTCGCGGGAAACCGCGACCAGGACGGCGGACTCGTTGGCCCCGGGCAGGGCCTCACGAACGTCGGCGAGAATCTGCTCGACCTCCCCAGCCGGTGCCCCCGGGTAGTTCACCAGGACCTCGTCGTCCGCCAAGTCGTACGCGTTGCCCAGCAGGTTGTCCGCCCGCTCGCGAGCGTCGTAGGTGAGCGCGGCGCTCGAGGCGAGGATTGTCAGGCCCGCCGGCGCCATGATCGCCGCCACCACGGCCCCCGACCGCAGCCGGTGCCGGGCCAGCCCCCGGGCCGCCACCCGGGCGCCGCCC
>JBOGHG010000080.1:0-15575 GCA_050744525.1 Acidimicrobiales bacterium
CGTCCCGCTGCTCGAGATCGTGTCCAAGCCCGACCTGCGGTCGGCCGACGACGCCCGGGCCTATGTGACCGAGCTCCGGGCCATCCTGCTCGCCACCGGCGCGTCCGACGCCAAGATGGAGGAAGGGTCCCTGCGCGTCGACGCCAACGTCTCCATCCATCGCCCCGGCGAGCCCTTCGGCACCCGCTGCGAGATCAAGAACCTCAACTCGCTCCGGTCGCTGGGCCGGGCTATCGAGTACGAGGCTCGGCGCCAGATCGAGCTCGTCGAGTCCGGTCAGCCGGTCCGCCAGGAGACGCGCCATTGGAACGAGGACGAGGGCCGCACGGGCACGCTGCGCACCAAGGAGGAAGCGGAGGACTACCGCTACTTCCCGGAGCCGGACCTCGTGCCGCTCGACCCCGACGAGGAGTGGATCGCGCGCGTTGATGCCGAGCTGCCCGTCCTGCCCGCCGAGCGCCGCACGGTGCTGGCCGACGCCGCCGGGGTGGCGCCGACCGTCACCGGGGTCGCCATCGCCGTCGAGCGCCGCCTCGACGGACTGGCGCTCGGGGCCATCGCCGCCGGCGGCGAGCCGGGACGCGTGCTCACCCACGTCGAACACAACCTGGCCGTCGAGGGCGCGGACGCGCTGGACCCCGCCAAGCTGGCGGCGCTGGTTTCCATGGAGACCGCGGGCGAGCTCACCGCCACGCAGGCCAAGGCGGTGCTGGCGGAGATGGTGGCCAGCGGCGACGATCCGGCCGCCATCGCCAAGGCCAAGGGCTACGAGGCCATGGGCGCCGACGAACTGGCCGCTGCGGTCGACCGGGTCATCGCCGCCAATGCCGACGAGTGGAAGCGCTTCGTCGAGGGCGACGACAAGCTGCGGGGTCGGCTCACGGGCCTCTTCGTCGGCCAGGTCATGAGGGCCACCAACGGTCAGGCGGATGGCAAGGCCGTGACGGCCCTGTTGCGCCGGCGCGCCGGCGCCTGACCGACTCGCCCCGGAAGCCGGAACGGGCGCGGCCCGTCAGCCTCCGGACACCGCGGGCATCACCGAGACCTCGACCCCCACAGCCAGCGGCGTGTCCTGTTCGGACAGGTCGCGGACGTTGTCGTCGCCGACGAACAGGTTGACGTGCCGGCGCAGCCGGCCCTGCTCGTCGCGTAGCCGGCGCTCGAGATCGGGATGGGTGGCCGCGAGGTGGTCCAGCAGGGCCCGGACGGTCGGCTCCTCGCCGAGCCCGTCGACGTCGACGTCGACCACCGGGCTCCCGCCGGTGTATGTGCGCAGGCTGGCCGGCACCCGCACGTGGACGCCGGCGGAGCCCGGCGTCACAGCAGCTCGGCCGCCCGCACCACCAGTACGTCGGGCAGGTGGCGGACGATCGACGTCCACGACGCCCCCTCGTCGGCGCTGGCGAACACCTCGCCCGAGCGCGTCCCGAAGTACACGCCGGCCGGGTCGGCGTCGTCGGTGCACAGCGCGTCGCGCAGCACGCTCACGTAGGCGTGCTCCTGGGGTAGCCCGTCGGCGAGCGGCTCCCAGCTCTCGCCGGCGTCGGTGATGCGATAGATGCGGCATCGGTCCTCGGGCGGCATCCGGTGCTCGTCCTTGACCAGCGGATAGACATATGCGGTGCCCGCCCGGTGCGGATGCGCGGCCACCGGGAAGCCGAAGTCGGCGGGCAGGTTCTCGCCGATCGCCCGCCACGTGGCGCCGAAGTCGTCGCTGCGGTAGACGCCACCGTGGTTCTGGAGGAACAGCTGGTCGGGTCGGTCGGGCTGGCCGGCGAACTTGTGGACGCACTGGCCGAACTCGGGGTGCTGGTCCGGCTGCCGCCAGGCGTCGATCCCCGTGTTGGACGCTTCCCACGATTTGCCGCCGTCATCGGTGCGGTACACGCCCGCGGCGGAGACGCCGACGAGCATGCGATCGGGGTCGGTGGCATGGGGAACGACCGTGTGCAGGCACAGACCGCCCGCGCCCGGCATCCACCGCTTCCGGTGCGGATGCTCCCACAGGCCCTCCACCAGCGAGAACGTCTCGCCGCCGTCGTCGGAGCGGAACAGCGCGCCGGGCTCGACACCCGCCCACACCAGGCCCGGCTGGTCGGTGCCGGCGGGGTGGAGCTGCCACGTCCGCACCAGAGCCGCCCCGGTCTCCACAGGAAAGCGGATCGAGCCACCCTCGGTTTCCTGCCACGACGCGCCGACGTCGTCCGACCGGAAGACGGACGGGCCCCAGTGCTCGCTGTCCGCACCCGCCAACAGCCGGGGTGATCCTCCGCCTGCGTCGGGCCGCGTGTCGATCGCGGCGGCATAGACGGCGTTCATCGTGAAATGCGGCCCGTCCAGGGACCAGGCGGCACGGTCGTTGCTGCGAGCCAGGAAGAGCCCCTTGCGCGTGCCGATCATGAGCAAGGTTGTCATGGTGGCCTCCGAGTCGCTCGGTCCATTTCCCGACCGCAACATAGACCGGAGATCGACCCGAGCTAGGAGCGCGAGAGCGGACCGAGCTGGCCGTGCTTCAGTTCGAGGACCCGATCGGCGTCTTCGAAGGCAACCTCGTTGTGGCTGGCGAGGACACAGGCGCATCCCTCGTCCGTCAGGCGCCGCAGCACGAACACCATCGCCTCCGCCCATTCGCGGTTCTGGTGGGCGACCGGCTCGTCGGCCAGCACCAGCCGGGGCCGCACGACCACTGCTCGGGCCAGGGCGGTGCGCTGCTGCTCCCCGAGGGAGATCTCGTTCGGGAGGCGGCCTGCGAGATGATCGATGCCCAGCCGTCGCATCAAGGTGGCCGGTTCGTCGGCGTTCGCCACGTCGTGGAGCCGGAGGGGCAGCGCCACGTTCTCCGCGACGGTCAGTTCATCCAGCAGGCCGAGTGACTGCGGCAGCACGGCCACGTCGTTCCACCTGAGCCGGTCCGGTGGCACGGCGCCGCCGAGGACGATGACGGAACCGGCATCGGGCTGGTCCCACCCGGCCACGATCGTCAACAGGGTGGTCTTGCCCGACCCCGACCGGCCGGCCACGGTCACGAGCTCGCCGGGCTCGACCGTGAGGTCGACGCCGGCCAGCACCCGCTGGGGGCCCGCCGGTTCCACGAACGACTTCTCGAGCCCGGCGAGCTCGAGCACGACGTCACCTGCCGTCGCCGGTCCGGACCGCTCGCGTGCGGGGATCACGCGGCCACGACCTTTCCGTCCCGCAGCCTCACGACGTGGTCGCTGGCGGCGATCACCGCGTCGTCGTGCGAGGCGACAACCAGGGTGGCGCCCCCGTCGACCAGGCGGCGCATCGTCTCCACCAGGCCGGCCCCGGAGTCGGCGTCGAGCTCGGCCGTCGGCTCGTCGGCCAGCAGAAGCGTCGGCCGTCCGATCGCCGCCGCCGCGAACGCCACCCGCTGCTGCTCGCCGCCCGACAGCTCGTCGGGGTAGCTCCCCACCCGGTCGGACAGCCCGACGGCGTCGAGCAGCGCCGGCGCCTCGCCGGGGTCGACGCCCCGCAGGCGCGCCGCAAGCGTGACCTGCTCGCCGGCACGGAGGTACCCCAGCAGGTTGTCGGCCGGATCCTGCAGGACGATGCCCATGGCGCGGCGGCGCAAGCGCCGCAGCCTCCCCCATCGCAGCCGCGTCAGGTCGGTGCCGTCGAGCTCCACCGCTCCCGCCCGGGGCCGCTGGAGCCCCGCCAGGACCCGCAGCAGCGACGACTTGCCCGAACCCGACGGTCCGGCCACAACCGAGAGCCGTCCCCGCTCGAAGGCGGCGTCAACGTCGCGCAGTGCGTGTACCGCCCCTGCAGCCGTGGTGTAGTCCACCGCCAGCTGGCGGCACCGGGCGGCAGGATCAGACGCCGGCACGTAGCACCTCCACGGGATCGTCGCGGTCGGTCCGCCGCTGGGCCAGGACCGCGGCGAGGCCGGCGACGACGAGGGCGGTGGTGGCCAGACCCACGACGACTGCGACCGCCGGTCGCAACAACGGCTCGGGTTGGAAGCCGGGGACGGGATCGATCCGACCGTAGGCGAGCCGGGCCCCGCCGAGGCCGATCCCCAGGCCGAGCCAGCAGCCGACGACGACGCTGGCGGTCAGCTCGAGGAGGAGTGCCCGACGGTGGACGGCCGGACTGAGACCCATGCGGCGAGCGAACGCGTAGCCGAGCAGGCGGCCCCGGCGGCGGGCATCGAGGTAGACGGCGATGCCGCCGAGGACCAGCACCCCGGCGGCGATGCCGAGCGACTGCATGAACCCGAACGTCCACGACACCGTGAGGAACGATGCCTGGTCGACCACCTCGTCGACCCTCCGCCCCTCCCGGAACTCCGTTCCCGCCGCCGCCAGCGCCGCCAGCGAGTCGCCGCGGTCGCCGCGGATCCAAACCTCGCTGATGGGGCGAGGCAGGTCGAGGTCGGCGAGGGCGGAGGCGGCGACGTACAGCGTCGGGTTGCCGCGCTTCATGCCGGGGAACGCCTGCGCGTCGGCGACCCGATCGATCGTGAACCGGCGGGTGCCGACGGCGATGATCCCCACCTCCGCCGTGGTCGGCATGTCGGCCCCCACCACCACCGCGGGAACGCGGCCGTCCCGGGGCGGCGCCGCCAGCCGACCCAGAAGCTCGCCGAGCGATGTGTCCGAGAAGCTCGAATCCCAGAAGGCCGCGCGCTCGAAGGTCGAAGGATCGATGCCGTGCACGATCACGTCCTCACGGCGGCCCGCGTCGACCCAGGCGCGCTGGTACACGGCCACCTCGGTCGCTCGAGCCGACAGCTCGGGCGGGATGGGCTGATCCGGGGAGAGCCGCACGGCGATGTCGCTCCCGATGAACGTCTTCGCCTTGGCTTCGAGCGTGGCGTCGAGGGAGCGGTTCAGGGTGCCGGCATAGCCGAGGACACCAGCAGCGATGGCAGCGGCCGCGACCAGCCCGATGACCGCCACCCGGTAGCGCGCGACCCGACGGACGGCCAGGTACAGCGCCGTCGGCCAGGTGCGGCTGGCGGTCCGCAGCGGCCCCAGCGCCGCGGCCAGCAACCGCATGGCCACAGCCACCGCGGTCACCAGGAACAACACGGGGAACAAGAGACCGAGCACGTCGACCCGGGTCACGTCGGCACCCTGGCTCACGGGGACACCCCACTCGCCCAGGCGCCGGTACGACAGCAGCGCAGTCGCCCCCAGGACGAGCTCCCACGGGACCACCCGTAGCCACGCCCACCGGCGCCGTCTCGCGTGGTGGGTGCGCACGCGGCCGGCAACCACCAGCGCCACGGTGAGCGCGGCCGCCAGCGCGGCGAGGACGCCGGCGAGGGCCGCCCGCCCGAGGGCGGCCGGCTCCAGCACCGGCGACGGGCCCAGCCACAGCACGATCCCGTAGGCCAGCCCGACCCCGGCGGCGCTGCCCACCGCGAGGGCAAGCGCCAGCTCGAGCACCGCCTTGACCCCGAGACCGGCCGGCGACACGCCCCGCACGGTCAGGATCGTCACCTCGCGGCGACGCCGGTCGAACCAGAGTGCGGCCGCCGCCCCCACCAGCCCGACGCCGGCCAACGCCGCGAACCCCGCCACCGGCCACACGCCACCGCGGACCGACGTCTGGATCCCCTGGGCCCGATCGGTCACGAACGGCAGTGCGGAGCGGAAGAACCTCGATACGAAGTCCTCCGCATCCCGGTACCTGGTCTGATTGGCGCCGGTCCCGAAGGCGATGGCGCCGCCACTGTTGAGGACCGCGGCACACCAGTTCGGTCTGGGGAGCTGGTACGTGTCACATGCGAGGTCGTCGACCAGTCGATTGGCGTCCGCGAGGCTGAGATCGTCGCCGAGGGGCGCTTCCCACGCCCGCTGCACTTGGCGGGCGTCGAGCACGGCCACCAGCTCGTCGAACGTCGCCCTGTCCGTCAGCAGGACCGGAGGCGGCGGCACCGGCTCGATGCCTTGGAGCAGCAGCAGGTCGCCATGGGAGCACCAGAAGTCGTCCAGCACCGTGCCCGTCTCGTCGCGGTAGACGCCCGCGATCGGGAGGTCGACGGGCGTGGGCGCGTCGCCGCCCAGCAGCACCGCCCGGTCGCCAGGCCTCAGTCCGGCGTTGTCGGTGACGCGGTCGGAAACCCACAACCCTGGGCCCGGCGATCCGTCGATCACGTCGACATGATCGAGCGCGCCGTCACGGGTCAGGATCACCACCGGCGTGGCCCGGGACCCATCGGCCTGCACGAGGCTTGCCTCCATGTGCGCCCACAGGACCGCCGGACCGAGCCTGTTCCCCAGGAGGGCGAAGGGGTTGGAATCCTCGTCGGACAGCGCCCCGACGGCCTGTCCGTAGGTCACTCCCGTGTCCCGCGGGCAGCGCTCGGCGGCCTGCACCTCCACCGACGCGGTGCCCACCGACGACACGAACAGCGGGACCGCACCGAGCGAAGCCGCCAGGACGGCGGTCGCCCCCGCCACGGTCGCCAGCACGCCCGGCCGCCGCAGCAGCAGCCACGGTGCCCGCCGCCACGGCGCCGACGACAGCGTGACCAGCGCGGCGCGGACCCTCCTTCCCATCGGGTGGCGACGGTAGCGGCCCGGGCCGTCAGCGTCGGGCGCCGAGCACGATCCAGCGGCCCGAGGCGAACCGGGCCAGCAGGGTCGATGCCCGCGTCGCCATCAGCAGTCCCAGCGAGGCCCACAGCCAGCCGATGCCGGCGTCGAGGGCGAGCACCGCCAACGCCGCCGGGATGAACACGGCGGCGGCGACGATCATGGCCCAGGCCAGGAAGCGCATGTCGCCGGCCCCGATCAGCACGCCGTCGAGCACGAACGCCACGGCGTTGACCGGCTGGAGCGCCGCCACCCACACCAGCAGGAAGCTCGCCAGCGCCAGCACCTCGGTGTCGTCGGTGAACAGGTGGGGCAGAACGGTCCGCAGCGCCGCCACCAGCAGGCCCAGCGCCACGCCCAGCGCCACGCCCCACTCGATCATCCGCCGCCCGGCGGCCCGGGCGCCGGCGCCGTCGCCCGCCCCCAGGGCCCGCCCCACCATGGCCTGGCCGGCGATGGCGATGGCGTCGACGCCGAGCCCCAGGAACGACCACACCTCGAAGGCGATCTGGTGGGCGGCGACGTCGACCGCACCGAGGCGTGCCGCCACGGCGGTGGCCACCACCAGCGCCGCCCGCAACGCCGCCGTCCGCACCAGCAGGTCGCGGCCCACGCGGGCCAGCGCCGCCAGGCTGGCGGGATGGGGCGCGAGGTCCGCGCCCTGGCGGCGCGCCGCGTGGCCGACGCGGCGGATGTACACGGCGGCGCCGCCGGCCTGCGCCAGCACGGTGGCCAGCGCCGAGGCGCCGATGCCCTGGTCCAGGCCGTAGATGAGCGCGACCTCGATCGCGAGGTTGGCCGCCGCCGTGCCGATGGCTATCAGCAACGGGGTGCGGGTGTCCTGCAGGCCGCGCAGGTAGCCGGCACCCGCCAGCACCAGCAGCATCGCCGGCACGCCCAGCAGGCTGATCCGCAGGTAGACGAGGGCATTGGTGCGGACGGCGCCCTCGGCGCCCATCCAGCCGACCAGCGGACCGCTGAGCACCAGGCCGACCGCGGTCACGCCCAGGCCGATGACCAGCGCCAGCCACATCGACTGCACCGCCTGGTGCGCCGCCTCCCGCTCGTCGCCCGCCCCCAGCAGCCTGCTCACCGCCGCGGTGGTGCCGTAGGCGAGGAAGATGAAGACGGCGTACAGCGTCAGCAGCACGCTCGAGGCCACCGCGAGCCCGGCGAGCTGGGGTGTGCCCAGGTGGCCGACCACGGCGGTGTCCGTGAGCACGTAGAGGGGCTCGGCGATGAGGGCCCCGAAGGCCGGTACGGCCAACCGGGCGATCTCCCGGTCGAGCGGGCTGCGCAGCGACAGGCGCCGGGTGGTCCGGGGAGTGGCGATCATTCCAGCCGACTAGTGTGCCGACGCCCATGCGACGGATGGCCACGAATTGGACGCGCCGCACGTTCCTGATCCGCTCCGGCGCCGCGGCCGGGGCACTGGCGGTCGGCGGGGCCGCCTGCTCGTCGTCCGACGACCCCGGCAACGACGCAGCCGACGACGCAGCCGGCGACGCAGCCGGCGACGAGCCACGGAAGGACGAGATGTCGGCCGACGGGGTGGTGAACCTGAGCGACGTGCCCACCGAGGCGACGATCTTCGGGTGGATCGGCAAGGTCTTCGAGCAGGGGATCCGCCGGCCCGGGTACCCGGCCGACGAGTGGGCGGAGGGGTGGATCGCCGACCGGTTCCGCAGCATCGGGCTCGACAGCGTCCGGTTGGAGCCCATAACCGTGACCCGCTGGGAGCCCACGGACTGGTCGCTCGAGGTCAGCGGCGCCGACGGCGAGACGACGACCCTCGACTGCTTCCCGGTGCCGTTCTCGGCGCCTGTCGACGGGCTCGAGACCGAGGTGGCCACCTTCGACCAGGCCAGTCCCGGAGCCGTGCGGGACAAGGCGTCGCTGTTCGACGTGCCGCTGATCCGCATTCCCGCCGACCTGCTGGCCACGGCCGGCAGCGCGTCGGCCGACGTCACGGGCCGGATCGTCGATCCCGACGGCAGCCTCACCGGCGCCCAGCACATCGTGCCGTTCGGCGCCCAGTTCCAGGAGGTCATGGAGCCGTCGATCGAGGCCGGTGCCGCGGCGTTCATCGGCACGCTCACCGACTACCCGGGCGACTCGTTCAACTACTTCGTGCCCTACGACGGCATCGCGCGGGCCATCCCCGGGGTGTGGGTGAACGGCACCGACGGGGCGTGGCTGCGCGACCGGCTGGCGCGCGGCCCGGTGCGAGTGCGGCTCACCGTCGCCTCCGAGCGGGAGGAGGTCGAGTCGCACAACGTGGTTGGCCAGCTCGATGGTGCCGACGAGGAGACGGTCATCATCGGCTCCCACCACGACGGCCCCTGGGCGTCGGCGGTCGAGGACGGCAGCGGCATATCGCTGGTGCTGGCGCAGGCGACCTACTGGGCCGCCCAACCGGTCGAGCGCCGGCCCCACCGGCTGGTTTTCCTGCTGCAGGGCGGCCACATGTCGGGTGGGGCCGGCCTGCGGGGGTACATCGAGGCGCACCGCGCCGAGCTGGATGGGGTGGTGCTGGAGGTTCACCTCGAGCACGCCGCCCTGGAGTTCGCCGAGCAGGGCGGCGACGTCGTTCCGACCGGACAGCCGGTGCCGCGGTGGTTCTTCACGACCCGCATCCCAGCGCTGGAGGCGGCCGTGGCCGAGGCCCTCGAGGCCGAGGAGCTGGGCCGATCGATGATCCTGGCCCCCGACGCGTTCGGAGAACAGCCGCCGACCGACGGCGCCTTCTACCACCGCGAGGGTGTGCCGGTGATGAACTTCCTGACTGCACCCTTCTACCTCTTCGACGCGATGGACACCCTCGACAAGATCGATCGCGACAACCTGGTGCCGCTCACGCGGGCCACCATCCGCATCGTCGAGTCCACCCGTGGGGTGAGCGCCGCCGAGATGCGGGCCGGCGTCCTACCCCCACCCTGAACTTGCGGCGGTTACCGCCGTCATGGCGTCGATAAGCGCCGCAAGTTCGGATGGTTGCGGGCCTACGCTGCCGGCCATGAGGGAGACACCGGCCACCAGCGAGTCCCGCGTGGACATCAAGCACCGCAGCCGGGAGGTCACCGACGGGTTCGAGCGGGCGCCGGCCCGGGCCATGCTGCGGGCCATCGGCATGACCGACGACGACTGGGGCAAGCCGCAGGTGGGCGTCTGCTCCTCGTGGAACGAGGTCACGCCCTGCAACATGCCGCTCGACCGCCTGGCCAAACGGTCCAAGGACGGGGTGCGTGCGGCCGGCGGGTTCCCTATCGAGTTCACGACCATCGCCGTGTCCGACGGCATCTCCATGGGGCACGAGGGTATGCGGGCGTCGCTGGTGTCGCGGGAGGTCATCGCCGACTCGGTCGAGACGGTGATGCACGCCGAGCGGCTGGACGCGCTGGTCACCTTCGCGGGCTGCGACAAGTCGCTGCCCGGCATGCTCATGGCCGCGGCGCGGCTCAACGTGCCGTCGGTCTTCGTGTACGGCGGCTCGATCCTGCCGGGCCATCACAACGGCCAGGCGCTCGACATCGTCAGCGTGTTCGAGGCGGTCGGGGCGCACGCCGCCGGCAGCCTCGACGATGCCGGGCTCGACGCCATCGAGCGCAATGCCTGCCCCACCGAGGGATCGTGCGCCGGCATGTTCACCGCCAACACCATGGCGTCGGTGGCCGAGGCCCTGGGGATGTCGCTGCCCGGCTCGGCGTCAGCTCCCGCCGTAGACCGGCGGCGCCACGACGTGGCGTTCGCGTCGGGCCAGACGGTCGTGCGGCTGCTGGAGGCCGGCATCCGTCCCCGCCAGATCCTCACCAAGGCGGCGTTCGAGAACGCCATTGCCGTGGTGATGGCGCTGGGCGGATCCACCAACGCAGTGCTCCACCTGCTCGCCATCGCCACCGAGGCGCGGGTGGACCTGGCGCTCGACGACTTCAACCGGGTTGCGGCCCGGGTGCCGCACATCGCCGACACCAAGCCGGCCGGTCGCTACCACATGAGCGACGTCGATCGGATCGGGGGCGTGCCGGTGGTGATGCGCCACCTGCTCGAGGCCGGGCTGCTGGACGGCGGCTGCCTCACCGTCACCGGCCGCACGGTGGCCGAGAACCTGGCCGAGATCGATCCGCCCCCGCCCGACGGCGACGTGATCCACCCCCTGGGCGACCCCATCCACGCCATGGGTGGCATCGCCGTTCTCACCGGCTCGTTGGCATCCAAGGGGGCGGTGGTCAAGGTGGCCGGCATCACGGCCGACCGGTTCGAGGGCACGGCAAGGGTGTTCGACGGCGAGGACGGGGCGATGGACGCGATCCTCGCCGGCTCGATCGAGCCGGGCACGGTGGTGGTCATCCGCTACGAGGGGCCGAAGGGTGGGCCGGGGATGCGCGAGATGCTGGCAGTGACGGGCGCCATGAAGGGCGCCGGCAGGGGTGCCGACTGCGCGCTGGTGACCGACGGCCGCTTCTCCGGTGGCACGCACGGGTTCTGCGTCGGCCACGTCGCGCCGGAGGCGGTGGACGGTGGCGCCATCGCGCTGGTCGCCGACGGCGACCAGATCGTCATCGACGTGCCGTCCAAATCGATCGACCTGCTGGTCGAGGACGCCGAGCTTGCCCGCCGACGGACGTCGTGGAAGCTCCCCGAGCCCCGCTACACGTCGGGGGTCCTGGCCAAGTACGCCAGGCTGGCGTCGGGCGCCGAGCGGGGGGCGATCACAGAGGTGTAGGGCCCACGGTCAGGCGAGCAGCTCGTCGAGCGCTGCCGGGAGGTCGCGGCCCCGGGCGTAGCCGCGCTCCGTGATCAGTGCGATGGCGCCCCGCGCCCGCTCCAGCTCACCATCGTCGGCCACCCTCAGCAGTGCCCGCAGGTCGACGAAGTCTTGCGGGCGGCGGTCGTCGTCCCGGGCCAAGACCTTGACGGCGATGAGGTGACCGGTGCGCGCAACGGGGACCCAAACCCCGGGAAAGGCTTGCGCCGCTTCGGCGTCGACGACGATCTCGCGCTCGATACCAGACGACGAGAACAGCAGGTCCGCAGCGAAGGCCACGTCGGGCGTGACCAGCCGAACGGTCGCCAGCTTGCCGGAGTCGTGCTCGATGGTGGCGCGGATGGCGTAGCCCCGACGAGTCAGCTCGTCCACGGCCGACTCCGCCCCGGCATCGTCGTCGACCGACATTGCCAAGTCGAGATCCTTGGTGAACCGCGGCTCGGTCCGCGCCGAGACGGCGAGGCCGCCGACCAACGCGTGGCCGACCCCGAGCTCGTCGAGGTCGGTCACGACGCGCCGTGTCGCGATCTCGATGTCGATCACGCGTGGCGGAGGCGTCGAGGGTGGCCCGGGCTGTCGGGTGGACCGTCGAGTAGCCACTCGGTCAGGAGCCGCTCGATCTCGTCGGGGGAGGCCTCGGGATGACGGCGTTCGAGGTTGAGGCGCATCATCCGGATGCCCGCGGCGGCGAGTCCGAGGGCGTCGCGGATGCGTTCACCCGCATCCGGCGACAGTGTGGAGTCGGCGCGTGGCACGCGCCAAGCCTACGTCCGTGTATGGCCGTGTCCGGTTCTCCAAGCCGTACCCGTGGGCTACGAGCGAGAGTCCGCCGATCGAGCAGCCGCGGTAGCGGGGTCGTGGTGGCCGCCTTGCCCCGGGCCGGCGTGCCGTGCGAAGCTGACCCGCTGATGCACGCCTACCGCCTCCTCGTAATCCTCACGTAGCGCACGCCGGCCAACCCGCGTGCGCCCTCACGACCTCCCACCGGGAGGTCGTTTCAGTTTTCGTCGACTTCCGCCAACCACCCGCCACATCCGACAGGAGAACCCCGCCATGCAGCTCAACGGCGGACAAGCGTTGATCAAGGCCCTCGAGATGGAGGGCGTCGAGGTCATGTTCGGCCTGCCCGGCGGCGCGATCCTCCCGGTCTACGACCCGATCATCGACAGCCCGATCCGCCACATCCTCGTGCGCCACGAGCAGGGCGCCGGGCACATGGCCGAGGGCTTCGCCCACGCCACGGGGCGGCCGGGCGTGTGCATGGTGACCTCGGGGCCGGCGGCGACCAACGTCGTCACCCCGCTGTGCGATGCCTACATGGACTCGGTGCCGCTGGTGTGCATCACCGGCCAGGTGCCGTTCGCCGCCATCGGGACGGACGCCTTCCAGGAGTGCGACACGGTCGGCATCACCCGCTCGGTGACCAAGCACAACGAGCTGATCACCCGGGCCGAGGACATCCCCCTGGCGGTGCGCCAGGCGTTCCACCTCGCCACGACCGGCCGGCCCGGGCCGGTGCTGCTCGACGTGCCCAAGGACATCGTCGACCCCCAGAACCCCCGCTCGGCCCTGGAATGGCACTGGCCGAGTGACGACGACGTGGCGGCGAGCCTGCCCGGCTACCGGCCCACCACCAAGGGCCATCCGAGGATGATCCGCCAGGCGGCCGAGCTGATCCTCCAGGCGCGGCGGCCGGTCATCTACGCGGGCGGCGGCATTCTCAAGGCCCGGGCCGCCGAGGCGCTCCGGGAGCTGGCCGAGCTGTGCGAGACCCACGTGGTGACCACGCTCATGGCCCGGGGCGCGTTCCCGGACGACCACCCGCTCTGCCTCGGCATGCCGGGCATGCACGGCAACTACACGGCGGTCACGTCGATGCAGCAGAGCGACCTCCTCATCGCCCTCGGCAGCCGCTTCGACGACCGCGTGACCGGGAGGGTCGACGGCTTCGCCCCGGATGCCAAGATCATCCACGTCGACGTCGACCCGGCCGAGCTGGGCAAGGTGCGCCGGCCCGACGTCCCCATCGTGGGCGACTGCCGGCTCGTCATCGAGGAGCTGTTGCTGGCGGTGCGCGGCCTGCTCGACGGCGGGGTGGCGTTCCCCGACCGCTCGGCCTGGAAGCAGACGGTGTCCGGATGGCAGGAGAACTACCCGCTCACCTACCAGCAGTCCGAGCCCGGGGAGGCGCTCAAGCCCCAGTTCGTGCTCGAACGGCTGCGCGACAACACGCCCGACGACACGATCGTCGCCGCCGGCGTCGGCCAGCACCAGATGTGGGCCAGCCAGTACTGGCGCTTCAACCACCCGTACACCTGGGTGAACTCGGGCGGGCTCGGCACCATGGGGTTCTCGGTGCCGGCGGCCATCGGCGCCAAGGTGGGACGGCCGGACCGCACGGTGTGGGCGGTGGACGGTGACGGCTGCTTCCAGATGACCGCCCAGGAGCTGGTGACGGCGACCGCCGAGCGCATCCCGATCAAGGTCGCGATCCTCAACAATGCGTACCTGGGCATGGTCCGCCAGTGGCAGGAGATGTTCTACGACGAGCGCTACAGCGAGGTGTACCTGTCGCCCGACCTGCCGGACTACAAGCTTTGGGCCGAGGCGATGGGCTGCGTGGGCATGCGGGTCGAGTCGCCGGAGGAGGTCGACGCCGCCATCCAGAAGGCCAACGAGATCGACGACCGGCCGGTCGTGATCGACTTTCGCACCGACAGCCGCGAGAAGGTGTACCCGATGGTCCCGGCCGGCAAGACCAACGACGACATCATCGTCGACCCGTCCCAGGGCGAAGGAGGCCGTTAATGGAATCGCAGTCGCTACCCGGTGCCGACCTCCGCCACCACACGCTGGTGGTGTTGGTGGAGAACAAGGCCGGCGTGCTGGCCCGGGTCTCGGGCCTGTTCGCCCGCCGCGGCTACAACATCTACTCGCTCGCGGTGGCGCCCACCGACGACGAGCGCTTCAGCCGCATCACCGTCGTCGTGGACGTCGAGTCGGCATCGCTCGAGCAGATCACCAAGCAGCTCTTCAAGCTCGTCAACGTCGTGAAGATCTCGGAGCTCGACCCCCGCGACGCGGTCGATCGCGAGCTGATGCTCGCCACCGTGCGGGCCGACGCCACCGGTCGCAGCCAGGTGATCGAGCTCGTCGGGCTGTTCGACGGCCGCATCGTCGACGTCGGCCACGATGAGCTGACGGTCAGCCTCGACGGCGAGCCCGGCCGCCTCGACGACCTCGAGGACCTGCTGCGCCCGTTCGGCATCGTCGAGCTCCAGCGCACCGGCCGGGTGGCGCTGCCCAAGCTCGAGCACCTCGCCCCCAACCTCCGCCCGGTGCGCCGGCCGGCCTGACCCCACGAACCCGTTCCGTCAGACCTCAGGTTCCGGATCGGACCTCTCGTCTGACAGAAGTGAAGGAAGGACCCCCGATGGCCAACGTGTACTACGAGAAGGACGCCGACCGGTCGCTGATCGCCGACCGCAAGGTGGCGGTGATCGGCTACGGCTCGCAGGGTCATGCCCACGCCCTCAACCTCGAGGACTCGGGCATCGACGTGCGCGTCGGCCTGCGCGACGGCTCGTCCTCGGTGGCCAAGGCCGAGGCCGCCGGGCTCAGCGTCCGCTCGATCGCCGATGCGGCCGCCGAGGCCGACGTGGTCATGCTCCTGGGGCCCGATACCGAGCACAAGGCGATCTTCACCGAGCACATCGCCCCCAACCTCGCGGACGGCGACGCGCTGTTCGTGGCCCACGGGTTCAGCGTGCGCTTCGGCCAGGTGGAGGCGCCGGCGGGCGTCGACGTCGCCCTGGTCGCCCCGAAGGGCCCCGGGCACCTCGTACGCCGCACCTTCACCGAGGGCGGCGGCGTGCCCTGCCTGATCGCGGTGGCGCAGGACGCCTCGGGTCACGCCCACGGCCTCGCGTTGGCCTACGCCGACGCCATCGGCGGCGCCCGCGCCGGCGTGCTCGAGACCACGTTCGAGGAGGAGACCGAGACCGACCTGTTCGGCGAGCAGGTGGTGCTGTGCGGTGGGCTCACCGCCCTGGTGCAGGCCGGGTTCGAGACGCTGGTCGAGGCCGGCTACCAGCCCGAGTCCGCCTACTTCGAGTGCCTGCACGAGCTGAAGCTCATCGTCGACCTCATGTACGAGCAGGGGGTCGCCGGCATGCGCTACTCGGTGAGCGACACGGCGGAGTACGGCGACCTCACGCGCGGGCCCCGGGTGATCAACGACGCGG
>JBOGHG010000081.1:0-15491 GCA_050744525.1 Acidimicrobiales bacterium
AGGCGCAGCCTGTACCTCAAGGACGACGACTACCGCCTGTCGTTCCTCTACGGGAACTTCACGACGCTCACCCGCTTCACGGAGGCGGATCTCGAGCGGGTCGTGAGCGAGGGGCTGGGCCCGCTGTACGTGAGCATCCATGCCACCGACCCGCAGGTCCGGTCGGAGATGCTGCGCAACCGCCGCGGCGCGACCAGCCTGCGCTGGCTGCGGGCGCTGCTCGACCACGGCGTCGAGGTCCACGGCCAGGTCGTCGTGTGCCCCGGCGTGAACGACGGTGCCGTGCTCGACGACACGCTCGCCGGCGTGCTCGATCGTTATGCCGAGCTGGCGTCGGTGTGCGTGGTGCCGCTGGGTGTGTCGCGGTTCAACCCCGAGCCCCGCATGCGGCCCCACACCCTCGGCGAGGCCGTCGCCGTGGTCGACTGCGTGCACGATTGGCAGGAGGTCTTCGCGGCCGTGCTCGGGCACCGCATGGTGTTCGCGGCCGACGAGTACTACCTGCTCGCCGATCGGCCCTTCCCGGATGCCGCCGTCTACGGCGGCTTTCCCATGTACGAGGACGGCATCGGCATGGCGCGGGCCTTCGAGGCCGAGCTGTTCGGGACCGGGCCCAGGGCGCCGTCCGAGGAACGCGGCGGATTCTTCCGCTCGGCCGACGCCGACCTGTCGGGATCGTGCGACGCCGAGTACGAGCCCTACCGGGGCGTGCGGGCGACCGGCGACCAGCTGCTGCGCATAGGTCCCCGCCGAGATGCGCCGGTCGCCATCCTCACCGCGCCGTACGGCGCCCGCGTCCTGCGGCCGTTGGTCGAGCGGCTGGGCCGGCCCGACGTCCGCATCGTGACCGTCGACAACCGGTATCTCGGGGGGAACGTGGCGGTGTCGGGCCTGATGGTGGGCCCCGATCTGGCCCGGGTGCTGGCCGACCAGCCGCCGGGCGAGCGTTACCTCCTGCCGGACGTGTGCCTGACGCAGGGCCGGTTCCTCGACGGCACCGGGCCCGGGGAGCTCCCCCTCCCGGTCGAGATCGTCCCCGCCGACGGCCGCTCGCTGCGGGCCGCGCTCGGTGTTCGGGCCGGGGCCTGAGGTGCCACCGCCCGTGGTCGCCATCGTCGGGCGGCCCAACGTCGGCAAGTCGACGCTGCTCAACCGCATCGTGGGTCGCCGGGCAGCCATCGTGGAGGAGCGACCCGGAGTCACGCGCGACCGCAAGGACGTCGACGCCGACTGGCTCGGCCGGCCGTTCCGCCTGGTGGACACCGGGGGATGGGTGGTCGGGGGCAGCGACCTCGATGCCATGGTGAGCCAGCAGGCGGAGCGCGCCATCGCCGAGGCCGACGTGGTGCTTTTCGTCGTCGACGTGACGACCGGGGTCACCGAGGAGGACAGCCGGGTCGCCGAGCTGCTCCGCCGGCGCGGCAAGCCGGCCCTGCTGGTGGCCAACAAGGTCGACGACGTCAACCGTGAGGGCATGGTCTGGGAGCTGCTCAGCCTGGGCCTCGGCGATCCCTTCCCGGTCAGTGCGCTGCACGGGCGCGGCACCGGCGACCTGCTGGACGCGGTCGCCGAGCGACTCCCCGGCCACGAGCTTGCGATGGACAGCGGTGTCGTGGCATCCCCAGCCACCTCGAGCTCGCCCGAAGGCGTCGCCTCGAGCGAGGCAGAGGCACAGGTCGCCGTCGCCATCGTGGGGCGGCCGAACGTCGGCAAGTCGACCCTGTTCAACCTGCTCACCGGCGACGAGCGGTCGGTGGTCCACGACCTGCCCGGCACCACGCGCGACTCGATCGACACGGTGATCGAGACCGAACTGGGCCCCGTCCGCCTGGTCGACACCGCCGGCATGCGCCGCCGCTCGAAGATCGGCGAGGGCACCGAGTACTACTCGCTGGTGCGGGCCCTGCAGGCGGTCGACGACGCCGACGTGGCACTCCTGGTCATCGACGCCACCGAAGGCGTCACGGGGCAGGACCAGCGCCTGGCCGAGCGCATCGACGCCGCCGGATGCCCGATCGTGCTGGTGCTCAACAAGTGGGAACTGCTCGACAGCAACCAACGGGCCGAGGTGCGCTGGCAGGTGGGCGACAAGCTGCGCTTCATCGGTGACGCACCGGTCCTGCCGACCACGGCACTGACCGGCCGTGGCGTGCACAAGCTGTTCCCGGCGTTGGCCCGCAGCGTCGACGCGTACCACCGGCGCATCCCCACGGCCCGCGTCAACGCCGCCATCCAGGAGGCGCAGCAGGCGCACGCGGCGCCGGGCGGCGCCCGCGTGCTCTACGCGACCCAGGGTGCCGCCGAGCCACCCACGTTCACCCTGTTCGTCAACCGCGAGCTGCCCCGGACATACCTGCGCTACCTCGAGCGCAAGCTGCGGGAGGCCTTCGACCTCGGCGCCACACCGCTCAAGATCCGGGTGCGGCGCCGGGGCTGAGCGGCCATCGAGCGTTACATGACCGGCACACACCGCCGCCCTGTCCCACCGGTAGCATCTTGGCCGACATGAAGCCGATCCTCGCCCTCGTGGCGGTCTCTTCCCTGGTGGCGGCCATCGTGTGGGCTCGATCGACGCGCCGCCTCTTCGTCGTGTGGAGGCGAGTCGAGGGCGAACGCGGTCCCGACGCCGACGTGACGGTGCTGGCGCGATCGGCGTTCCGCAAGGACCTCCACACCACCTGCCTCTACGCCGTGCTCGCCATCGCCGCCGCCGGCGTGGTGGCGGCGGGGGAGGACATCCCGAGCCTGTTGTTCGTGCTGATCCTGGTCCCCGTGGCCCTGTCGGTGGTGTTCGGCCGCGACTTCACGCGCGAGGCCCAGCTGGCGGAGGACCGCTCGACCATCGAGCGCAAGGCCGAGGAGGTCCTCAGCCAGGAGGAGCTGGCCCCCAAGCGCTGGGCCGCCCGCCTGGCGCCGGAGGACCTGCCCCAGTTCGCGGGGTTCGAGCTGGGCCGCGTCTACCAGCCCGGCACCGGCGTGATGGCGGGCGACTTCTTCGACGTGTTCCGGGTGGCACCGTCGCGCATCGCCGCGGTCATCGGCGACGTGACCGGGCGCGGCATCGAGGCGTCGATCACCGCGTTCCAGGCCAAGTACCTGCTCCGGGTGTTCCTGCGGCAGTACCGCGACCCGGCTCAGGCGCTCGAGGAGCTCAACACGCAGATGCTGGCTCCCGAGCGCACCGAGGAGTTCATCTCCCTGGTCGTGGCCGTCTTCGACACCGATGCCGGAACGCTGCGCTTCGCGTCGGCCGGGCATCCTGCGGCCTGGCTGTGGCATGACCGCGACGTGCGCCCGCTGCGCTCGACCGGGCCGCTGCTCATGCTCGATCCCCAGGGCCACTACCACAGCCGTGAGATCCCCCTGGACGCCGGGGACCTGTTGCTGCTCTACACCGACGGGCTGGCCGAGGTGCGCAACGGCGAGCAGATCTTCGGCGAGGAGCGCATCGCCAACTCGCTCCGCCGCGACCCCGGTGTGGCCGCGGGTGTGCTGTGCAAGAACCTGCTGGAGGCGGCGCGGGACTTCGCTTCCGAGGCGCTGGACGACGACGTGGCGGTGCTGGCGATCCGGCGCACGTGACGGGGCGGTGGACTTGAGCGACGCCGCCGATCGCCCCGACAGCCCCGATCGCCCCGACCGCACGGACCAGCTGGCCCAGCTGACCGAGCGGGCGCTCGCCGGCAACCTGGACAAGGCGGGCGACAAGCTCGCCGCCCAGGGCAAGCTGTTCGTGCGCGATCGCTTGGCGCTGCTCCTCGACAAGGATTCGTTCGTCGAGGACGGGCTCCTCGCCAACAACCGGGCCGACGACCTGCCGGGCGACGGCGTGGTGACCGGCGTGGGCCGGGTCGACGGCCGGCCGGTGTGCGTCATGGCCAACGACCCCACCGTGAAGGCGGGATCGTGGGGGGCGCGCACGGTGGAGAAGATCGTGCGGCTCACCGAGCATGCGCTGCGTCACGAGCTGCCGCTGTTCTGGCTGGTCGACTCTGCCGGGGCGCGGATCACCGACCAGGTGGAGCTGTTCCCCGGTCGCCGCGGTGCCGGGCGCATCTTCTACAACCAGGTGCGGCTGTCGGGCCGGGTACCCCAGATCTGCTGCCTGTTCGGCCCCTCCGCGGCCGGCGGCGCCTACATCCCGAGCTTTTGCGACGTGGTGTTCATGGTCGAGGGCAACGCCTCGATGTACCTGGGTTCGCCCCGCATGGCGGAGATGGTCATCGGGGAGATCACGTCACTAGAGGACATGGGCGGCGCCCGCATGCACGCCACGGTGTCGGGCTGTGGCGACAACCTCGCCGCCGACGACGAGGATGCGCTCGACCAGGCCCGGGCGTGGTTCAGCTACTTCCCCCAGAGCTGGCGCCAGGCGCCGCCGCGGTACGAGCCCCGCGACGCCGCCCGGGCGCTCACGGCCGCAGCGGTTCCGGCGGAGGAGCACCTCGCCTACGACATGCACGACCTGATCGACGGGCTGGTGGACGCCGAGTCGTTCTTCGAGCGGATGCCGCTGTTCGCTCCCGAGGTGATCACCGGGCTGGCGCTGTTGGACGGCCGCCCGGTGGGCATCGTGGCCAACAACCCGATGCAGAAGGGCGGCGTGCTGTTCGTCGACTCCGCCGACAAGGCGGCGCGCTTCGTCTGGCTGTGCGACGCCTTCAACGTCCCGCTTCTGTTCCTGGCCGACGTCCCCGGCTTCATGATCGGCACCGAGGTGGAGCGCCAGGGGATCATCCGCCACGGCGCCAAGATGGTGACCGCGGTGAGCGAGGCCACGGTGCCCAAGCTGTCCGTGATCGTGCGCAAGGCCTATGGCGCCGGGCTCTACGCCATGTCGGGGCCGGCGTTCGAGCCCGAGGCCACCCTGGCGCTGCCGACGGCCAAGATCGCGGTGATGGGACCCGAGGCGGCGGTGAACGCCGTGTTCGCCAACAAGATCGCCGCCATCGCCGACGAGGGAGCGCGGGCGGCGTTCGTGGAGGAGCAGCGGGAGTTGTACGAGACCGACGTCGACCTGTACCGCCTGGCGTCGGAGCTGGTCGTGGACGCGGTGGTCGACTTCGGCGACCTGCGCGCGGAGTGCGTCCGCCGGCTGGAGATGGCCGCCGACAAGGACCGCGCCTTCAGCGCCCGGCGCCACGGGGTGCCCCCGGTATGAGCTCCGCCGGCGCCGCCCTGCTGTCACTGCCGTCGTCGATCGCCATCCGCGAGGTCGGTCCCCGCGACGGGCTGCAGCCGGAGGCGCCCGTGCCGGTCGCGGCGCGGGTCCGGCTGGCGACCGCACTCGTCGACGCCGGCGTGACGACCATCGAGGTGGCGGCCTTCGTCTCGCCCAGGGCGGTGCCGGCGATGGCGGGGGCCGCTGACGTGATGGCGGCGCTGCCGCGGTCGCCGGCGGTGCGCCACGTCGCGCTCGTCCCCAACGTGAAGGGCGCCGAGCTGGCGGCCGATGCCGGCG
Source organism: Acidimicrobiales bacterium (assembly GCA_050744525.1). Taxonomy (GTDB): domain Bacteria; phylum Actinomycetota; class Acidimicrobiia; order Acidimicrobiales; family VFJN01; genus DASQUK01. The sequence continues at coordinate 5,462 of JBOGHG010000081.1, forward strand.
TGGATGCGTTGACGCTGACCGTGTCGGCGTCCGAGGCCTACAGCCAGCGCAACGTGCGCATGTCGGTCGAGGACTCCCTGGCGCAGGTGGCCGCCATCCGGGCGGCGATCGGTGGCGACCTGCCGATGGACACCGTGATCTCCTGCGCGTTCGGCTCGCCGTACGAGGGCGACCTCGACCCGGCCGCCCTGGCCGATCTCGGGCGGCGGGCGCTGGCATCCGGGTCCACGAGCCTGACGTTCGCCGACACGACCGGCATGGCGACCCCCCGCCGGGTGCGCGAGCTGCTGGCGGAGACCGGCACCGACATCGGGCTCCACCTGCACGACACCCGGGGCACGGCGCTGGTCAACGCCTACGCCGCGTTGCAGGCGGGCGTCACCCGGTTCGACACCGCCGTGGGTGGGCTGGGCGGCTCCCCGTTCGCGGCCGGTGCCGGGGGCAACCTGGCGACCGAGGACCTGGTGCACCTGTGCGAGGATCTGGGCATCGCCACCGGGATCGACCTGGAGGCGCTCCTGGCGGTCTCGTCCCAGGTGGCCGAGACCGTCGGCCACCCCGTACCGTCGCGCATCGCCGCCGCGGGTCCCCGGTCCCGTCTCCATCCGGGGTGAGCGGCCGGAACCACCATGCCCTGGTGCGAGACCTGTAGCCGCTTCCTCAACCCCAACACCCTCGAGCCCGACGGCACCTGCCCCACGTGCGGTCGCCAGGTCGCCGAGCCCGGCACGGAGCGGGCCGCCGCCCGGGAGAAGGCGCCCTGGCACTTCAAGCTGCTGGTGCTGGCGACGGTCGTCTACCTGGGGTGGCGGTTGGTCGGCCTGATCGAATGGGTGATCGGCCGGTTCTGACCCGAGTACCGGGGCGCTGAGGGCGTAGGATGGCGATCCCCGTCGGGCTGTGGCGCAGTTTGGTAGCGCACTTGACTGGGGGTCAAGGGGTCGCGGGTTCAAGTCCCGCCAGCCCGACCACAAAGCAGCAGGTCAGAGCCGGTCCGGACGGATCGGCTCTGACGCGTCAGGGGCTATGTGAGCCATGTTGTGAGCCAAACGGCGGTGCGCCGAACAAAGCGCGAAGCGCTTGCCGCCCTTGAGGAGCTGCGCCGCCAGGCCGACCAGGGCGTCACGCCCGAGCGCACGCAGAGCGTCGGCAAGTTCCTCGAATGATGGCTCGCCACGGTCGTGCCCGACACGGTGGTCGGGAGATGTCGCTCGGCACGATGCTGTGCGACGGCCATCAGCCCGAAGACATCGCCTTTACGTTCGTCGACGCTGAGCTCGGCGCGACGAACCTGAGCTATGGAGAGCTGCGAGACCGCTCGGAACGCTTCGCCGCCGCTCTGGTCGAGCTGGGCGTCGATCCCGGCAACCGCGTGGCGACGCTGATGGGCAAGTCAGCGGCTCTGGTCGCGGCGATCGTGGGGACGCTGCGCTGTGGCGCGGCGTACGTGCCGCTGTTCACCGCGTTCGGCCCGGGCGCTGCTGCGACGCGTCTGTTGGGCGGCGAGGTCAAAGTCGTCGTGGTCGACGTCGACCAGCGGGCAAAGCTGCTGCCGTCGGCCGACATTCCCGCCGACCCGCCGTGGACCGTGATCGTTAGAGGCGGCAGCGACGTCCCCGGCGACCTCGACCTCGACGACCTCCTCGGTCGTACCGCGCCCCGGCTGTCGACGCGGGCGGTGGGCGGCGACGAGGCGCTGCTGTTGCTGTTCACCTCGGGGACGACGGGGCCGCCGAAGGGCGTGGAGTTGCCGGTGCGCGCCCTGGCGGGGTTCGTCGCCTATCTGGACTTCGGTCTGGACCTGCGAGACGACGACGTGTACTGGAACGCCGTCGGCCCGGGTTGGGCCTACGGGCTGTATTACGCCATCATCGCGCCGCTGGCCGCAGGCCAAGCGCTACGAACTCCGCAAACGCCGAGCTGCAGACGCCGGTCAGACGTGATCCGGGCACCCAGTGCTCAGTTGGTCGAGGCGGACCTGACCGGTGCCGATCTGTCCGACACACGGGGCCGCCCGCGGCGGCGCACTGGGCAATCTGGGCGGGGGCACCTCGGTTCCGATGATCCGCGTGGCGACCCATGCACACCGGTAGGCCGGATCGCGAACCAATCTCGCTAGGCGCCCGTATTGATGGGTGAAACGGTGATCCGCCAGACCAACGCCGGGGTTGGCGGGTACAACTTTCTGATTGTAGGATTCTCTCGTGCCACGCACAACCCTCCGAGCCAAGGGGCAGTTGACGCTCCCCGAAGAGATCCGGGCCGCTGCGCGTCTCGAGGAGGGCGACCTCCTCGAGACCGAGATCACGGAGGACGGCATCCTGCTGCGCCCGCAGAAGGTGATCGACGCCACGCAGGCCTGGTTCTGGACGCCACAGTGGCAGCAGGGTGAGCGCGAGGCCGACGCCGATCTCGCGACTGGCCGTGGGGAGACCTTCGACTCGGGCGAGGACTTCCTCGACGCGCTGCGGGCTCGGGCGAAGCCGGCTGTCCGGCGACGCAAGCGCTGACGCGCGGTGCCGACGTTCGCATGGCTCGCTCGGTTCGGCGCGGACTTCGATCGCCTAAGCCCGGCTCAGCAGGCGGCGTTCCTCGTCGCAGTCGCCCAGTTCGTCGAGGACCTGCGGAAGCGTGGCCAGTTTCGCAAGGGTTTGCGAGTCAAAGGCGTGCAGGGTGCTTCAGGCGTGTTCGAGATGACATGGGCCGACGATGGCCGAGCCACGTTCCAGTACGGCGACGCGGTCCTCGAGGGCGATCCGCACGTCATCTGGCGGCGAGTCGGAACCCACGACATCTTCAGGCAACCCTGACCGCCACGCACCACAACCGGGACACCGCCGTTCGACCTGGCGGCAGATCGCCGACACCGCCGCAGCGCTGCCGAGGCGGAGCGGGGAAGCCGACTCGTTCAGACGCGTGCCGAGGACGCCGCCAATAAGAACTCCCGCCAGCCCGACCACGAAACACCAGGTCAGAGCCCGTCTTCGGGCCGGCTCGACCACTTGGGCCGCACGATTCCCGAGGCCGGGACTCGCCGCTTGACCGACCGGTCAAGTACCGTTGCGGCCCATGACGCTCACGGACACCGCCACCCGATCCACTGCGCAGTCGGGCGACGACGAGGCCCGCGTGCTCGCGCTGTGCGAACGGCTTCTCGCCGAGCTGCCGCCCCGCCGGAACGATCCGGTGACGTTCCTCGGGCGCCAGTACGACCTCGGACTCGCCTGGGTCCACTTCCCCGAGGGGTACGGGGGCCTGGGCGTGTCGCCCAAGCTGCAGAAGCGCGTCAACGAGACGCTGTGGGCCGCCGGCGCGCCCCGTGCCGGCGCCCGCAACCCGATCGGCCATGGCATGGGCGCGCCCACGGTCGTCACCCACGGCAGCGACGCCCAGAAGCGGCGCTACCTCCGTCCCCTGTTCACCAACGAAGAGATCTGGTGCCAGCTCTTCTCCGAGCCCGGCGCCGGCTCCGACGTGGCCAGCCTGGCGACCCGGGCGGTCCGGGACGGCGACGAGTGGGTGCTCGACGGCCAGAAGGTGTGGACCACGCTGGCCCACGTCGCCCGTTTCGGGATGATCGTGGCCCGCACCGACCCCCACGCCCCCAAGCACAAGGGCCTCACGTACTTCGTCGTGGACATGCACGCGCCCGGCGTCGAAGTGCGTCCCCTGTACCAGATCACCGGCGAGGCCGAGTTCAACGAGGTCTACTTCGACGCTGTGCACGTCCCCGACGCCGAGCGCCTCGGCGAGGTGGGCGAGGGCTGGCGGGTGTCCCTGACGACGCTCATGAACGAGCGGGTCGCCATCGGCGGTCAGATCCCGCCCCGCGGCAGCGGCTTCATCGGCGAGCTGATGAAGGTCTACGGCCGCAGCGGTCCCCACGACACCGCCACCCGCGACCGGGTGATGGCCCTGTGGATCCGCGCCGAGGTCCTGCGCCTGACCAACAACCGCGCCAGCCAGCAACGGGCCGTGGGCACGCCCGGGCCCGAGGGGTCGATCGGCAAGCTGGCACTGGCCGAGCTGCACAAGGACATCACCGGCTGTGCCGTCGACCTGGAGGGCGCCGCCGGGATGCTGTTCCCGGAGGGCTACCCGATGGCGCGCCCGGAGACCACGGCGCTGTGGCGCAGCGCGCAGCAGTCGTTCCTCCGATCGCGGGCCAACTCGATAGAGGGCGGAACGACCGAGATCATGAAGAACATCCTCGCCGAGCGGGTCCTCGGCCTGCCGGGCGACGTCCGGGTGGACAAGGACAGGCCCTGGATCGACGTGCCCCGCTCCTAGCAGCGGGCCAGCTAGAGCTCGACCAGGGGGACCTCGGCCGTCCGCAGGTGGCCCGTCTCGTTGAGCGACGCCAGTGAACGCTGGCCCGTGGACGCGAGCAGGACCCGTGAGATGCTCGTGTAGGCGGGCAGGAACAGCATCTGCGGGCCCACGCCCAGCACCGCGGACACGACCACGTTGATGACCCCGCCGTGGCAGACGAGGGCGATCCGCTGCGACGGGTGGGCGGCGGCCAGGCGGTCGACACCGTCGACCACCCGGGACTGGAAGCCGGCGATGTCGTCGGGCACCTCCATCCAGCGCGGATCGCCGGCAGCCCTCAGCTCCTCGATGGGGATGTACGCCGCGGCGTCGGCGTCGTACTCGGCCAGCGCGGCGTCGGGTGTCACCGTGAGTCCCAGCGCCTCACCCAACGGCAGCGCGGTCTCGACGGCGCGGCGCTGCGGGCTGGTGTAGATGGCGTCGAGGTCCTCGGGCACCAGCCATGCCGCCAGCGCGTCGGCCTGGCGCCGGCCGAGCTCCGACAGGCCCGGGTCGGCGGGCCCGTCGACGCTCTCCGCCCGCAGCGGACGGGCGTGGCGGATCAGCAGCAGCTCCATAGGAGTCCGCACAGTAGGAGGGCGGCCGGTGGAAGCGCACGATGGTCGGCCCGAGGGTCGGTACCGTGGCACGCCGTGGACGTCCTCTCCAGCCGGATGCTGCTGCGCCCGTCGGCCTTCGAGGACGCCGTTCGCTGGTACCGCGACGTGCTGGGGTTGCACGTCTACCGCGAGTACGGCGCCGCCGGCCGGGTGACCGGTGTCGTCTTCTTCCTCGGTGGCGGGTTCCTCGAGCTCGTCGGCGACTCGAGCTCGGTGTCCGCGGCCGGCGGTGCCCTGTGGCTCCAGGTGTCGGACGTCGACGCCGAGCACGAGCGCCTGAGGGCGCAGGGCGTGGACGTCCAGCGGCCCCCGAAGACCGAGCCCTGGGGACTGCGGGAGTGCTGGATCGCCGATCCCGACGGGGTCCAGATACGGCTCATCGAGGTTCCCCCCGACCATCCCCTCCGCCGGCGCGTGGAGGACTGAGCACCCCCGTGCGCCGCACCAAGATCGTCGCCACGCTCGGCCCTGCGGCCGACCCGCCGGGCGTCCTCGACGCCCTGCTCGACGCCGGGGTCGACGTCGTGCGGTTGGGCCTGGCACACGGCACCACCGACGAGCACCGCCGGCGCATGGACGCGGTGCGCGACCTCGCACCGCGCCACGGCAAGACCGTCGGGGTCCTCGCCGACCTCCCGGGGCCCAAGGTGCGGGCCGGGACGTTCCCCGAGGGCGGGGCCTTCCTGGCCGAGGGCGACGAGGTCACGCTCGTGACGGGAGCGGGCACCAGCGACGGCCGGCGCATCGCCCTCGACGAGCCGCGCCTGCTCGACAGCGTCGGCCCCGGCGACACCGTCGTCGTGGGCGACGGCACGGTGACGCTCGAGGTGACGGAGGTGGGGCCCGACTCCGTGCGGGCGGCGGTCCGCAGCGGTGGGCGGCTGCAGGGGCGGCCGGGCGCTCACCTGCCGTCCGACCGCTGGCTGTCGCCGGTACCGACGGACGACGACCTGCGGCTGGTCGCCGAGGTGGGCAGGGACGCCGACTGGGTCGCGGTGTCGTTCGTCCGGAAGCCCGACGAGCTGGTGCGGGTGCGCGAGGCCCTCGGCGACGACGGTCCCCAGCTGATGGCCAAGATCGAGACCCGGGCTGCCGTCGACCACCTCGACGACCTCCTGGACGTGGCCGACGGCGTCATGGTGGCCCGGGGCGATCTCGGCATCGACTTCCCGATCGCGGACGTTCCCCACCTGCAGAAGCGGATCATCCGGGCGTGCGGCGAGCGGGGCCTCCCGGTGGTGACCGCCACTCAGATGCTGGAGTCGATGGTCACGGCCCCCTCGCCCACCCGGGCGGAGGCGTCGGACGTGGCCAACGCCGTGGTCGACGGCAGCGACGCGCTGATGCTCTCGGCGGAGACGGCGATCGGGCGCCACCCGGCGCGCGCCGTCGAGACCATGGCGGGCATCGCGGCGCGGACCGAGGAGTTCGACGACCGGAGCGGCGTCTACGAGCAGGGGCTCGGGCAACGCCGAGCGCCATCGGCCAAGGCGGTCACGGTGGCCATGGCCCACGCCGCCCTGCGGGCGGCGGTCGACCTCGACCTGGCGGCCATCGTGTGCTGCACCCGTGCCGGGACCACCGCCCGGGCCATGGCCGCCCTCCGCCCCCGGTGCCGGTTGATCGGTGCCAGCCCGTCGCTGGGGACGGCGCGGCGGCTGACGCTGTCCTGGGGTGTGGAGCCGCTGCTGGTCGAGGAGTACGCGACGACCGACGAGATGGTCTGGTGCGTGGTCGAGGCCGCCGTCCGTGAGGGACTTGTCCGCCACGGCGATTCGATCGCAGTCCTCGCCGGCGCGCCCGACTCCAGTCCCGGCCGGACCGACGTCGTCCGGGTGGTCGCCGTTTCGTGACCGCCAGCCGGACACGCGGCCTGTGGGTGCAGGAGGTGGGGGACGGGCCCCTGGTCGTGCTCGTGCACGGAGCGATGGACCGTGCCAGCAGCATGCTGCGCCTGCGGAGGGTCCTCGAGGGCGAGTGCCGGGTGATGCGCTACGACCGCCGGGGCTACGGCCGGTCGCTGGCGGCCGGCCCGGCCACCTCGTTCGCACAGCACGTCGACGACCTGGCGGCGCTCCTGGGCACCCGCCGGGCTGCGGCGCTGGTGGGGCACAGCCTGGGCGGCGTCGTAGGCCTGGCGCTGGCGCAGCGATCGCCGGAGCTGATGGGCGCGGTGCTGGCGTACGAGGCGCCGATGATGTGGCAGCCCTGGTGGCCCGCCGATTCGGCCGGGCGGGTGTCATTGGCGACCGTCGGCTCCGACGGGCACGACGCCGCCGAGGACGATCCCGGTGACGTCGCCGAGGCGTTCCTGCGGCGCATGCTGGGCGACGGCCGGTGGGAGCGGCTGCCCGCCACCGTGCGGACCGAGCGCCGCGCCGAGGGTGCCACCCTGGTGGCCGAGCTGCGCTCGGTGCTCCTGCCCGCTCCGGCCCCCTACCAGGCCGAGCTCGTCACGGTCCCCGTCGTCGCCGCGTTCGGCTCCGAGACCCAGCCCCAGCACCGCCGCGGCGCCGAGGAGCTGGCTCGGCGGGCGCCGCACGGCGTGCTGGAGACGATCGACGGCGCCGGCCACGGCGCGCACCTGACACACCCGACGGTGTTCGCCGACCTGGTCAGGGGGTCCCTGAGGCTGTCCACCCGGCGCCGATAGCGTGAAGCACCGATGGCCAACCTGCGTGGGCTGCTGAGAGGCTGGACGGGCCGGCGGGACGGGCGGGAGCCCAACCGTCCGGTCGCGTTCGTGCTGTCCGGCGGCGGCAACCTCGGGGCGCTCCAGATCGGGATGATGCGGGCCCTGCTCGAGCACGACATCCGTCCCGACCTGATCGTGGGTTGTTCGGTGGGGGCGATCAACGGCGCCGGGCTGGCCGAGGATCCCACCCTGGCGGGCGCCCTGCGCCTGGAGCGCCTGTGGCGAGCCCTCGACGGCAAGGAGCTGATGCCGGCGGGATGGCTACCGAACACCGTGGCCATCGCCAAACGCGGTGAGGCGATCCACGACAACCAGGGGCTGCGCCGCCACCTCGAGCAGTCGTTGACCGCCCGCAGGTTCGAAGAGCTGGCCGTACCGTTCCAGTGCGTTGCCACCGATGTCGTGGGCGTGCGCGAGGTCTGGTTCCGATCGGGGCCGCTGATCGAGCCGATCCTGGCCTCGGCCGCCCTTCCGGCGGTCTACCCGGCGGTCGAGATCGACGGCGTGCGCTACCTCGACGGTGGCATCGTCGACGACGTTCCCGTGAGCCGCGCGGTCGAGCTGGGGGCGCGGACGCTGTACGTGCTGCAGGTCGGCCTGTTCTCGCGTCCCCGGCCGGAGCCCAAGCGCCCGCTCGACGTCGCCGTCCAGGCGTATTGGATCGCCCGCCACCATCGCTTCAAGCGTGAGCTGGCCGCCATGCCGCCCCACATCGAGCTCCACCTGTTGCCGACCGGGCAGACGCCGCACATGCGCTACAACGACTTCACCCGCACGTCCGAACTGATCTCGCTGGCCTACGAGGCATCGAGCGCCCACCTGGCCGGGCGCGAGCTCCCGGCCGAGGTCCTCGTATGAGCGACCAGCCGGTCCACATGACCGCCTCGGCCTGACCAGAGGCGTTCCTGCGCCGAGATCTCGCGAGTACCGCAACACGACGGCGCAAGAACGGGTCAGGCCCGCGACAGGACCCGGATGCAGCTGGGACCGGCGCCGGTGCTGCCGGCGATGCGGTGGAGGACGGCGGCGGTGGGAGTGACGGTGACCGTGTCGCCGTCCGCGTCCGTGTCGGCATGCGCGTCGACGATGAGGCTGTACTCGCCGCCCTCGACCGGTCGCGACGGCCACAACAACGACGCCGTGGGGCGGGCCCGCAGGTTGGCCTGCGACGTCCGACCGGCGCCGAACGCCAACGCGTCGCCGTCTCGCCGTACGACCACCGACACCACGTGCGGCTCGCCCTCGCCGGATACCGTCAGCAGGAACGCTCGCGGTCCGGACGCCTCGATCCGCTCGTGCAGTTCCCGCAGGCCCACCGCGACGCTCATCGCCCCGAGGATAGGCGGGTACGCCGACCGCTAGGGTCGCAAGCCATGGCCGCACCGGGAGGCACCGGACCGATCGGACCGTTCCCCGAGGGCATCGACACGCCCGAGGCGCAGGAGGAGTACGACAAGCTGCGCCGGCGGGTGCTGTGGTCGCTGCCGTACGGGCTCTACGTGGTGGGCAGCCGGGCAGGGGAGCGGCGCAACCTCATGACCCTGAACTGGGCGACGCAGGTCAGCTTCGAGCCCAAGCTGATGGGGATCAGTGTCGAGAAGACGGCGGTGACCCACCGGCTGATCACCGACGGTGGCAGCTTCGCCCTCAACACAGTGGCCCGCGACGACAGGGCCATCGTGCGCAGGTTCACCAAGCCGGTCGAGCACGACGCCGCCGCCGGCACCCTCAACGGGTTCCCGTTCCATGACGGTCCCACGGGTGCGCCGATCCTCGACCAGGCGCCCGCCTGGCTGGACTGCGCCGTGCGCCGAGCCGTCGACTGCGGCGGGCACACGCTCTTCGTCGGCGAGATCATGGCCTGTGGGTTCCGGCAGGCGGAGGACACGCCGGTGCTGCGGATGGAGGACACCCGCATGAGTTACGGCGGCTGACCGGAGTGGGGTCCGACCGCAACCCGCGGTTCCCTGTGCAGGGGCGCCCGGTCGACGCCCTGATCGCCGAGCTACGGGGCGGTCGGGCCGACGACGCCGACTGGCGCGGCGGCCGCACCTTCAGCCTGGTCTACAACGCCGCCGACGCCGAGCTGGAGCGGCTCCACGAGGCGGTCGCCGCCGAGTACCTCCACGAGAACTACCTCAACCCCTTCGCCTTCCCCAGCCTGCTGCGCATGGAGCGCGAGGTCGTGGCGGTGGGCGCCGAGCTCGTCCACGGCGATCCCCGGGGCGGCAAGCTGACCGGTGGCGGTACCGAGAGCCTGTTCCTGGCCGTGCAGGTGGCGCGCGACCACGCCCGCGAGGTCCGCGGCATCGCCGAGCCCCGCGTCGTGCTGCCGTCCACCGCCCATCCGGCGCTGGCCAAGGCCTGCCACTACCTCGACGTGGACGAGATCCGGGTACCGGTC
>JBOGHG010000082.1:0-15469 GCA_050744525.1 Acidimicrobiales bacterium
GGGGACGATCAGCGCGCCGCTGGCGCCGGCGAGGGCCAGCACGTCCGACAATCGGCGCTCCGCCGTCCCCGCCCATCCTCGCCGCCGTACGTCGCCGGCGACGTCCGATGAGCGGGGCTGAGGGGGCACGTCGTGAGCGGGCGGGCTGGGCGGCCGAGCCGCTCGGCGATGGGGTAGATGGTCCGGAGGAGGCGGGCGCGGCGTCTCGTCCGGGGCGTCTACGGCGCGGTAGGGGGAGTCCAGCACGGGGTTTGACCCGGCCTCGACCGGTTCGGCGTCGACGGCTGCACCCTCGACCGTCTGTGCCTCGACCGGTTGTGCCTCGATGACGTCGCTCGCAGTGCGATGTCGGCGTCGCATGGGGGCCACGGGCCGGGCGGCGGGCGTGAACCTGTTCTGCCGGTGCAGGTCGGTGAAGGCACGCACGAGCTCGCGTTCGTCGCCGTGGGCAGGCGTGGGGGGCACGGGGCCCTCGCCTACCTCCCGCCGGGATCTCTCCACGCGCCTCCTCGCCCTTTCGACGTCCCCGCCCCATCGCCTGGCGAACGGCGACGGGCACCCCATCGCCACCGCGGGGCAGATTGTGCCGTACCCCGCGCGTCGCCGCAGTTAGACCGAAGTTGCGGGCGAGACGCGCGGTGGGGCGAGGTCGGGAGAGCGCAGCCTGGTGAGGGTGGAGCTGGGGGGAATCGAACCCCCGTCCGCCGAGCGGTTGCCGATCGCGCTACGACCGTTCCCGAGATCTACGGCTCTGCGGCTGCCGCACCGCCGGGTCGGTGGGCCTCGCGGAGGAGGCCGCCGCCGGGTCTTTCCCCGATGTCAGCGGTCTTTCCCGCCGCCAGCGGTCTTTCCCGCCGTCAACCACCGCTTCTGTTGCCGGGCTGCGGTGATCAGGCCCCGCGTGCCATCACTGGTCGCTGATGCTCTCGTTCGCCTGGATTATCAGGCGGCGAGGGCGTACTGCTCATCGGCAGTTGTTGGTTGTGCCCCGTTTAAGGAGTCTGAGCAACTCCGGTCGCACGATTCGACTTCCGGTCTCGACGTCGAAACCGATCAGCCCCTTGTCAAGCAGCCCGACAAGTGTACCGGCGGCCCGTGACCTGGCCGACCCCGCGACTCCAGGATTCGCCCCGTCCCGCCCGGCGCTGGCACGCTGCCGGCCATGGGCGATGCAGCCTGGGGCGCCCGGGACGTGGCGACTGTGGGGCCGGGCGGTGGTCGCCTGGCCTGGCACCGACCTGGTCGCCGCGATCGTCGGCTGGCCGGAGCGTCAGGTCCAGATGCGTCTCACGGCACTAGCGGCGGTCGGCCTGGGCCATCGCCCGGGCGGCCTCGCGCTCGGCGTCGCGCTTGGCCAGGACCTCGCGCTTGTCGTACGTTTTGCGGCCCCGGGCCAGCGCGAGCTCGACCTTGGCGCGGCCGTCCTTGAAGTAGAGCGACAGCGGGATCAGCGCCAGCCGTTGCTCGTCCACGATGGAGCGCAGCCGGTCGATCTCCCCCCGGTGCAGCAGCAGCTTGCGGCGGCGCTCGGGCTCGTGGCCGGAATGCTCCTGCGCACGGTCGTACGCGGCGATGTGCATCGACACCAGCCAGGCCTCGCCCTCCTCGATCCGGGCATAGGCGTCGCCCAGTTGCACGTGGGCGTCGCGCAGCGACTTCACCTCGCTGCCACGCAGCACCAGGCCGGCCTCGACGGTCTCGAGGATCTCGTAGTTGCGCCGCGCCCTGCGGTTGGCGGCGATGACCTTGGTGCCGGTGGGACGTGCCATGGGGAAAGGGAAGGGTACCCTCGCCGCTCGTGCTCCCGAGCCCGTTGACGCTCACCGAGGCCGTGTGGCGCCAGATGGTGGGCCATGCCTACGACGGTCTGCCGGAGGAGGCCTGCGGGCTGCTGGGCGGCGATCCCGAGACCGGCCGTGTCGGCGTGTTCTACCCCTGCCGCAACGCCGCCGCGTCGAGCCGGGTCTACACGGTCGACCCCGGCGACCACCTGCGTGCCGACCGCGACGCCGAGGGGCGTGGCCTCGAGATCGTGGGGGTGATGCACAGCCACACCCACACCGAGGCCTTTCCGTCGCCCACGGACGTGGCGCAGGCCCCCGACCCGTCCTGGCACTACGTGATCGTCTCGCTCAAGCGGGAGGCCGCGGTGCTGCGGTCGTACCGCATCGTCGACGGCGCGATATCCGAGGAGGAGGTGGGGCTGGACGGGGCGTAGGATTGTTGACCGGGTAGCTCGGGAATAGAATGAGTACGTGGCGGTCCACTCCTCGGTCCTCGAGCTCATCGGCAACACACCGATCGTCGACATCAGCGCGCTGAGCCCCAACCCAGAGGTGCGCATCCTGGCCAAGCTCGAGGGCCAGAACCCCGGCGGCTCGATCAAGGACCGCATCGCCTGGAAGATGGTGCAGGAGGCCGAGGCCGACGGCACCCTCACGCCCGGCCGCACGATCGTCGAGCCGTCGTCGGGCAACACCGGCATCGCCCTGGCCATGATCGCCCGCACCCGGGGCTATCCCATCAAGGTCGTGATGCCGGAGAACGTGTCGATCGAGCGGCGCCAGGCGCTCGAGGTGTGGGGCGCGGAGATCATCGTCACCCCGGGCGAGGAGGGCTCCAACGGCGCCGTGCGCCGGGCGCAGGCGCTCGCCGACGAGCACCCCGCGTGGGTCTTCCTCTACCAGTACGCCAACGAGGCGAATCCCCGGGCCCACTACGAGACCACCGGCCCCGAGATCTGGCGTGACGCCCCCGACGTCACGCACTTCGTGGCCGGGTTGGGCACCACCGGCACGCTCATGGGCGTGGGCCGGTTCCTCAGGGAGCAGAACCCCGAGGTCAAGGTGGTGGCCATCGAGCCGCCCCTGGGGGAGCGGGTCGAGGGGCTGCGCAACCTCGACGATGGCTACATCCCGCCGGTGTACGAGAAGTGGGGCGGTCCCGACCTGCTCGACCGCAAGCGCATCGTCCGGCCCCGCGAGTCCATCGAGTGGACCCGCCGCCTGGTCGAGGTGGGGATCTTCTCCGGCATCTCCGGCGGCGCAGCGCTGGCGGGGGCGGTGAAGGTGGCCTCCGAGATCGAGGCGGGCACGATCGTGGTGATCCTGGCCGACGGCGGCTGGAAGTACCTGTCCACCGGCGCCTGGACCGGCGACCTCGACACGGTCGCCGAGCTCACCGAACGCCTGATCGTCTTCTGAGCGGCGGCGGCGGGGAGGTGCCGCGGTGAAGGTACGCATCGGGTTCGGCCTCGGAACGCAGACGCTGACGGGTGACAGCGGGTGTTTCGGACCGTTCGTCGACACCCTCGAACGGCGGGGTTTCGACTCGCTGTGGCTGTCGGAGCGGCTGACCACGGCGGCTCCCGACCCGCTCATCGCCCTGGCGGTGGCTGCCGGGCGCACCGAGCGGCTCAAGCTCGGCACCAGCGTGCTGGTGGTGCCCGGACGCAACCCGGTGGTGCTGGCCAAGGAGCTGGCCAGCCTCGACCGGTTGTCGGGCGGGCGGTTGCTGCCGGCCATGGGGCTCGGCGCGCCGGTGCCGGCCGAGCACAGGGCGTTCGGGGTCGACCGGCGCGAGCGGGCCGGCCTGTTCGACGAGGCGTTTAGCCTCATGCGCCGACTGTGGACCGAGGACGACGTGCACCACGATGGCGAGCACTTCCACGTCGACGGTGTGACGCTACGGCCCCGCCCGGCGCAGGAGCCCATCGACGTGTGGCTCGGCGGTGGCTCGCCGTCCGAGTTGCGCCGGACCGCGAGGTTGGGCGACGGCTGGCTGCCGTCATTCGTGGTTCCGGGCGAGGTCGAGGCCGGGTGGGCCACGATCAACCGGGTCGCCGCCGAGCACGGGCGGTCCCTCGACCCCGAACACCTGGGCGTGCTCGTGTTCTACCTGCGCTCCGCGCTGTCGGAGGCGATCGCCCGGGTAGTGACCGGCCGGCGACCGCACCTCGACCCGGCCGACGTGGTGCCGGTCGGGATCGACGGGCTGCGCCGCCAGGTCCAGCGGTTCATCGACGTGGGGGCATCGAAGTTCGTGGTGGTGCCGGGTGACGAGCCCGACGACTGGGATGCCGAGCTCGGCGAGCTCGCCGACGTCCTCAAGCCGCTGGAGACCTGACCGCCGCCTACAGGTTCCCCGCAAGGAGCACGGCACCGAACGTCGCGAACAGCGCCGCCGAGCCCAGCCGGGTGACGCGTTCGGGCAGGCGGGCGCCGAACACCCGTCCCAGCAGGACCCCGAGCATGCCGCTGAGGATGATGCCCACGGTGGCGCCGACCCAGGTGTGGATTGGGCTGCCCTGCGCCGCGAGCGTGGCGGTGGCGAGCATCGTCTTGTCGCCCAGCTCGGCCACGAACATGGCGCTGGCCACCGACAACACGATCGAGCGATGGTCGATGGCCACCCGACCGGCGCCGTCACCGGCGGCCCCAACCCCTCCGTCGCCATCGGGGTCCCGCAGCGTCCAGGCCGCGAACCCGAGGAAGAGCAGGCCCCCCACCAGGCCGATGGCCCGCACCGGCAGGGCCACCCCCAACAGCCCGCCCACCAGGACCGACAGCAGGTTGCTGACGGCGTAGGCGATCGACACCCCGACGAGCACCGGGCCGAGGCGGTGCCGTGCCCCGAAGCCCAGGGCAACGAGCTGTGTCTTGTCGCCCAGCTCGGCGACGAACACCAGCCCCAGCGAGGCAAGTAGCGATTGCACGATGCGTCTCCTCGGTCTGGCCGACCGGGAGCGGGGACCTGCGCGACCTCGACCCCGGACAGCGTTGCGTCCGGCGGTCGAAGGTCTCGCTCACCCCGAGGGGCCCGGGGACCGGGGCTCATCGCCCAGCGTGTCGATCACCCGGCGAGGAACTACTCCCCTTCGCCGATCAGCAAGCTATCGGCGGGTGCGGGAAACGGCAATGCGCGGCGGAACGGCCGTACTCTGCGGTGATGGACGACCGGCCGATCGGGATGTTCGACTCCGGGTTCGGCGGGCTGACCGTGGCCCGGGCGGTGATCGATCTGCTGTCCGGCGAACGCCTGGTGTACGTCGGGGACACCGGTCGCTATCCGTACGGGCCCCGCCCGCTGCCCGACGTGCGCGGCTTCGCGCTCGAGATCGCCCGCCACCTGGTCGACGACCACGATGTGAAGCTGCTGGTGGTTGCCTGCAACACGGCGGCGGCGGCCGCGCCGTTGACCGAGCTGGAGCGGACCTTCGGCGTGCCCGTGGTCGGCGTGATCGAGCCGGGTGTGCGATCGCTCGCCATGGTCACCCAGGGCGGGCGCATCGGGGTGATCGGCACCGTGGGCGCGATCGCATCCGGCGCCTACCAGCGTACGGTGGCCCGGCTGGCGCCCGGGCTGGAGCTCACGTGCGCGGCCTGCCCCGGCTTCGTGGAGTTCGTGGAGCGGGGTGAGATCGCCGGCGACCAGGTCCACGTGCTGGCAGAGCGCCTGCTGGCACCGTTGCGGGAGGCGAAGGTGGACGCGCTGTTGCTGGGATGCACGCACTATCCGTTCCTGGCTCGCACCATCTCCGACGTGATGGGACGGGACGTGGTGCTGGTGTCGTCGGCCGACGAGACCGCGTTCGAGGTCCGAGCCCGGCTCGAAACGAACTTGCGGCGGCTGGCGGCGCCGGAGCACCTCGATCCGCCGCAAGTTCGAGAGGGTGACCGCCGCCATCGTTGGCTGTCGTCCGGCGATGTGCGTCTCTTCCGGGAGCTGGGGCGGCGCCTGCTCGGGCCCGAGCTCGACCACGCCGAGGCGGTCCCCTGGGCGTGAGCGGGTCAGCGGCGTGAGCGGCCCGACCCTGACCGTGCTCGGGTGTTCGGGGACCTACGCCGGCGACGGGGGCGCCTGCAGCGGCTACCTGGTGCGTAGCCGGGGCGCGTCGCTGGTCGTCGATCTCGGGGCCGGCACGCTCGCCAACCTCCAGCGGCACCTGGCGATCGGGGACATCGACGCCGTCGTGCTGAGCCACGTGCACCCGGACCATTGGCTGGACCTGCCGGTGCTGCGCAACGCCATGCGCTACGTGCTGGGCGTCGAGGGGCTCCCCGTCTACGGGACGGCCGAGACGTGGCTGATGGCGGGGGTGATCATCGGCGAGCTGCGGCCCAGCCTGCTGTGGCACAACGTCGACGAGTCCTCGGTCGTCGAGGTCGGCGACCAGGTCGTGCGGTTCAGCCGCACCGACCATCCGGTCGAGACCCTGGCGGTGCGGGTGGATGCCGGCGGTCGGTCGCTGCTCTACAGCGCCGACACCGGACCGGGCTGGGAGCCGGGCGCCATCGGTGCCGACATCGACCTGATGGTCTGCGAGGCCTCGCTGGAGCCGGAGCACGAGGGCCAGGTCCAACACCTGTCCGCGCGCCAGGCGGGCAAGCTTGCCCGCACGTTGGGCGCCGGCCGCCTGGTCATCACACACGTGGTGCCGGGCGTCGAACCCGAGGCGCAGCGTGACGTGGCCGAGCAGGCCTTCGGCGGCCCGGTGGCGCTGGCCGAGCCCCACCTGTCGTTCGAATTGTGACTGGCCGGTCGTCAGACCGACGTCGTATACGACTCGTCCGCGGCGGGTATCCACGAGAAGTGCGGGCCGAACGCTCACGCTCCCACGCCCGCCACTTGGAGGCCACGATGACAGATCTCGCTCAGACGCTCGTCCCGTGGTCGAAGCAACGGACGATCGCGCTCCGCACCCGCAAGCGGAACGGAGCGATGGTGTCGACCCCGGTCAGCATCGCCGTCGACGGCAACCACGCCTACATCCGGACCTACGATGCATCGGGGAAGGCGAAGCGGCTGCGCAACCTCCCCGAGGTCGAGTTCGCGCCGTCCACCT
Source organism: Acidimicrobiales bacterium (assembly GCA_050744525.1). Classification (GTDB taxonomy): domain Bacteria; phylum Actinomycetota; class Acidimicrobiia; order Acidimicrobiales; family VFJN01; genus DASQUK01. Next base: position 6,845 of record JBOGHG010000082.1, read on the forward strand.
CCCGCGGCAAACCCACCGGCCCATGGGTCGCCGCCCGCGCCCGCCTGCTCCACGGCGAGGAGGCCGAACGAGCGGCGCAGGCGCTGCGGCGCAAGTTTCCTCTGTTGCACCGGGCGGTCCCGCTCTACCATCGCCTGCGCGGCTGGCAGACCCTCCACTACGAGCTGCACGACATCTCCGAGCCGAACGGCGCTGGAAGTTGACGGCGATCGCCGACCGCCCCGAACGCCAACGTCGCCACCGCCAGCCCGAGGTATGCGGATGGATAGCTGAACGAGTACCAGCGCGCTCGCACGTGGGTGACGATGGCACCAAGGAAGAACAGGATCACGCCAATCGCGGCCGCGATGCCGATCGGGCGGACGGCGATGCCGACGAGCAGTCCCACCGCACCCGCCGCCTTGAGTGACGCCAACACGTTCAACCACGAATGCGGCACCCCTGCCCGCGTCATGTTGTCGAGGACCCGCTGGTAGCGAACGAAGTCGGCTGTCGCGGAGAACGTCAGCGCAGCCGCCGTCAAGACGGTCAGGACGACGTAGGTGGTGAACATGATGAGACTATGTCATCGAGCGCGTAGCCGCGGGCGCCGCCTGTCAAGCGTCACGAACAGGGACGCGTCAGGAGCGAGGTCGGTCGTCGGACCGACGCCATCCGGGCGGCGGCCGGGTCCGGCCGGGGTTACGGTGCCCGAGTGATGAGAGCCGACGGACGAGCCCCCGACGAGCTGCGGCCCGTCACCTTCGAGCGCGACTTCACCGAGATGGCCGCAGGCTCGTGCCTGGTCAGCTTCGGGAACACCAGGGTGCTGTGCACGGCGTCGATCGACGACGACGTGCCCCGGTGGATGCGGGGGCGGGGCCGGGGCTGGGTGACCGCGGAGTACTCGATGCTGCCGGGGTCGTCGCCGGAGCGGATCCGGCGGGAGGTCAAGGACGGCCGGCCGTCGGGACGGACCCAGGAGATCCAGCGGCTCGTCGGCCGGGCGCTGCGTTCGGTCTGCGACATGACGCTGCTGGCCGAGCGCCAGGTGATCGTCGACTGCGACGTCCTCCAGGCCGACGGCGGCACGCGCACGGCATCGATCTGCGGCGGCTACCTGGCCCTGCACGACGCCCTCGCCCGGCTGGTGGGCCAGGGCGTGATCGGCGCCCAGCCACTGGTGGCATTTTGCGCCGCCGTGTCGGTGGGCGTCGTCGACGGCACGCCGGTGCTCGACCTGCCCTACGTCGAGGACAGCCGGGCCGAGGTCGACATGAACCTGGTGATGACCTCGGAGGGCCGGTTCGTCGAGGTGCAAGGCACCGCCGAGGGCATGGCCTTCACCCGGGCCGAGCTCGACGAGATGGTGGGCCTGGGGGAGAAGGGCATCGCCGAGATCATCGAGCTGCAGCAGGAGATGGTCGCCGAGCCGCCGCCACCACGGCGGGTCGTCCCCGACCGCCCGTGAGCGACGGGCCCGCCGGGCCGGGTGGCCGCCGGCGGCTGCTCCTCGCCACCGGCAACGCGCACAAGGTCGACGAGGTCCAGTCGATCCTGGGCGACCCGTGGCTGGTGGTGGCACTCGATCCGGGAGTCGACGAGACCGGCTCGACCTTCGAGGAGAACGCCCTGTTGAAGGCCCGGGCGGTGGCGGCGTCGGCCGGTGAGCTGGCGATCGCCGACGACTCGGGGATCGAGGTCGACATGTTGGGTGGCGCTCCTGGGGTGCGGTCGGCGCGCTGGGCCCACGAGGGTGACTGGATCCCGCGGGTCCTGCGCGAGCTGGCGGGCGCGCCCGAGGCGGCGCGGGGCTGCCGCTACGTCTGCGCGGCCGCCGCCGCATGGCCCGGCCCGAGCGGCCGTGGGAGCGGATGGCATGTTCCGCACGCCCGCGAGTTCGTGGTGCGGGGCGTCGTGGAGGGCCGCGTGGCCGAGGCACCCCGGGGGACCGGCGGCTTCGGCTACGACCCGATCATGGTCCCGATGGAAGGCGACGGCCGCACGTTCGCCGAGATGTCCGACGCCGAGAAGCACGCGCTCAGCCACCGTGGCCGGGCGTTCCGCCGGTTGGCCCCCCACCTCGTCGAATGAGTCAGCCTCGGGCCAGGTGCTGGCGCAGCACGTACTGGAGGATCCCGCCGTGGTGGAAGTACGCGGTCTCCATCGGGGTGTCGAGGCGGGCGACGACCGGGATGCGGGTGCCGTCGGCATCCACGGCGAGCTCGGCGCCGATGAGGGTTGCCGGGTCGATCCCGGCCAACCCACGGACGGTGAACGTCTCGGTCCCGGCCACACCGAGCGAGTCCCAGGTCGCACCGTCCGCGAGCTGGAGCGGCAGCACGCCCATGCCGATGAGGTTGGACCGGTGGATCCGCTCGAAGCTCTCGGCGATCACCGCGCGCACCCCGAGCAGCGCCGTGCCCTTGGCGGCCCAGTCACGCGACGAACCGGAGCCGTACTCCTTGCCGGCCAACACCACCAGGGGGACGCCCTCGGACCGGTAGCGCTCGGCGGCGTCGAAGATCGTCATCTCGTCGCCGGAGGGCTGGTGGCGGGTGACGCCACCCTCGGTCCCGGGCGCGAGGTGGTTGCGGATCCGGCGGTTGGCGAACGTGCCGCGGATCATCACCTCGTGGTTGCCGCGGCGCGACCCGTAGGAGTTGAAGTCGGCGGTCTCGACACCCTGGTCGATCAGCCAGCGGCCGGCGGGGCTGTCGGGGTGGATCGCCCCGGCGGGGGAGATGTGGTCGGTGGTGACGCTGTCGCCCAGCACGGCCAGCGCGCGGGCGCCCTCGACGTCCGCCGGCGGCGTCGGCTCGTCCGGCAGGCCGTCGAAGTAGGGCGGCCGGCGCACGTAGGTCGACCTGCCCGACCACTCGTAGTCCCCGCCCGCCTGCACCGGCAGGGAGCGCCACATGTCGTCGCCGTCGAAGACCTCGCCGTAGGCGGTCCGGAACATGTCCGACGCCAGCACGTCCTCGATCACGGCGTTCACCTCGGCTTCGGTGGGCCACAGGTCGGCGAGCCTGACCGGCTCGCCGGTCGCGTCGGTGCCGAGCGGCTCGGAGGTGAGGTCGATGTCCATCGTGCCGGCCAGCCCGTACGCCACCACCAGGGGCGGCGAGGCCAGGTAGTTCATCCGGACGTCGGGGTTGATCCGGCCCTCGAAGTTGCGGTTGCCCGAGAGCACCGACACCAGCGCCAGCCCGTGCTCGTCGGCGGCGGCGGCGACGGGCGGGGGCAGCGGCCCCGAGTTGCCGATGCAGGTGGTGCAGCCGAAACCCACCAGCCCGAAGCCGAGCTTTTCGAGGTGGGGCAGCAGCCCGGCCCGCTCGAGGTAGTCGACCACCACCTTGGATCCCGGCGCGAGTGAGGTCTTGACCCACGGTTTACGGTTCAGGCCCCGCTCCACCGCCTTCCGCGCCAGCAGGCCGGCGCCCACCATGACCTGGGGGTTCGACGTGTTGGTGCAACTGGTGATGGCGGCGATGGCGACGTGGCCATGGTCGAGCTCGACGTCGACCTCCTCGTCGAGGCCGGCGGAGGCGTCGAGGTGAACCGGGACGCGCCGGTGGGGCCGGCCAGTGGTTTCGCCGACGTCCGCGGCGTCGTCGAGGCCCCCGTCGGGATGCCGCCCGTCCTGGATGGCCGAGGGGGGGTCGCTGGCCGGAAAGGAGCCGGCATTGGCCTGGTCGTAGGCTTGCCCGATCGACACGGGGGTGCCCGCGCCGGGCGGAGTGGCCGAGCCCCCCGGCGTCCGGGCCGACTCGGGTAGCGAGTCCACGAGCGCCACGGCGAAGCGCTGCTTCGCCTCCCGCAGCGGCACGCGGTCCTGGGGGCGCGCCGGTCCCGCGATGCAGGGCTCCACGGTGGACAGGTCGAGGCCCAGAGTCTCGGTGAAGGTCGGTTCGGCGGCGGGGTCGTGCCACAGGCCCTGTTCCTTCGTGTACGCCTCGACCAGGGTGACCAGCTCGTCGGGCCGGCCGGTGAAGCGCAGGTAGCGCAGCGTCTCGCCGTCGACCGGGAAGATCGTGATCGTCGAGCCGTACTCGGGTGACATGTTGCCGATCGTGGCCCGGTTCTCGACCGGCACATTGGCCACCCCGGGGCCGTAGAACTCCACGAAGCGGCCCACCACGCCGTGGGCGCGCAGCATGTTGGTGACGGTCAGGACCAGGTCGGTGGCGGTGGCGCCCTCCGGCAGCTCGCCCGACAGCTTGAACCCCACCACCTCGGGGATGAGCATCGAGATCGGCTGTCCCAGCAGCGCCGCCTCGGCCTCGATGCCGCCGACACCCCAGCCGACCACGCCCAGGCCGTTGACCATCGGCGTGTGCGAGTCGGTGCCCACCAGCGTGTCGGGGAAGGCGGCGCCGTCGCGGCTGGCGACCACGGTGGCCAGGTGCTCGAGGTTGACCTGGTGGCAGATCCCGGTGGCGGGCGGCACCACCCGGAATCGTCCGAAAGCCTGCTGCCCCCAGCGCAGGAACTGGTAGCGCTCGAGGTTGCGCTCGTATTCCAGCTCGGCGTTGCGAGCCAGGGCCTCGGGGCGGCCGAAGACGTCGACCTGGACCGAGTGGTCGATCACCAGATCGGCGGGGATCAGCGGGTCGAGCGACTGGGGGTCGCCGCCCTTCTCGCCCACGGCATGGCGCATGGCCGCCAGGTCGACCACCGCGGGCACCCCGGTGAAGTCCTGCATGAGCACGCGGGCGGGCAGGAACGAGATCTCGCGGCCGTCGTCGCTGGCGTCTTCGCCTCCGCCCGACCACCGCGCCAGGGCGGCGACGTCGTCGTCGGTGACCCGCACGCCGTCGTTGTGGCGCAGCAGGTTCTCGAGCAGGACCTTGAGCGAATAGGGCAACCGGCTGGGGTCCCCGAAGTCGTCCGCGAGGGCGCCGAGGCGCTGGATCTGGTATCGCTGGCCGCTGGCGTCGAGGGTGGCACGGGCGTCGATGGCGGCCATGGGATTCACGCTACAGCGTGCCCCCTCCGACTCCGGTAGCGGAACGCGACGGCCACGGCGACCGCGAGGGCGGCGGTGGTGGCGGCCTCCGTCCAGCGTCCGTGGGGCGCCTCGTTCTGGATCTGGCCGTGGAACCGGTCGACGGCGGGCGGGAACGGCGAGCTGCCGAAGAAGTGGCGGCCGGGCTTGTCGAGGTCGATCAGGCAGGCGCCCGCGAGCCCGACGAGGGCGCTGCGCCGCACCGAAGCTGGCGCGCCGGCTGCGACCGCGGCGGTGACGCCCAGGCCGATGGTGCCGTCGATGCGGGCCAGCCTGAGGAACTCGGCGCTGCCAGTGTCCAGCCCGCCGAAGTGCGGTGTCATGTCCATCAGGACGTGGGACGCGACCCCGACGACGAACGCCGGGACCGGACGCCTCACCACTGCGCCGATCGCCGCCCCGGCCAGCGCATGGTTGGTGATGAACACCGCGGAAACGTACAGCGGCGCTGTCGGCCGCGGCCGTCGCGGTGACTCCGGACGGCTACGGACCGACGGTGTCGGGCCCGCCGCTCCGTTCGCGGCCATCCGGCCACGGGCGGCTGCCGACGAGGAACGTGCAGGCGTCGGTGCGCCCACTGGGGAACACGCCGTCGGCCGACGGGCACTCGTCCGGCTCGACTCGGTGGCCGGTCAGGAGGGCGCGGGCTCGGTCTCGGGCGACGGCGATGAACGTCACGCTGTCGCCGATGTCGACCTCGACCGACTGCCACGCCGCCGACGCGAGGTCATAGCGCCCGAGCGTCGTCTTCGCCGCGCCGTACGAGTAGGTGGCGTAGAAGAGCTGGCGGCCGTCGTCGGTCCATTGCAGGGTCCCGACCGGGGGCAGCGGTGTGGTTGCCACTCGGGTTTCGCCGCCGGTCGTGAGGTCGGTGACCACGAGCTCGATCCTCCCGCCCGGGATCGTCTGGAGCACCGCGACGTGTGTACCGACCGGTGAAAGCGCGAGGCCCCGGCCAGCGACCCCGGCGGGCGCCGTGGGTGGGCCGGTCCGTTCGAGATCGACGACGCGCGGCTCGGCACAGGGCGCGGCGCACGAGGCGAGGTGTCGCCCGTCGCTCACGATCGTGCCGATGCGGGCACCAGCAGCGATCGCATCTCCGACCAGGCCGGTCGCCGCGTCCCAGACAGCCAGGCCCTCGGGTCCCCGCACCGCCAGCCCGCCCGGGACCCCGTACAGCGGGTGGTGCCGGCTGGTGTCGAGAGCGCTACTCGACGCGACGATCGTGCCGTCCGTGGTGACGCGTCGGATCTCCGCCCGTCCCTGGCCGATGCGGCCACCCGGGTAGTCGACCGTCCACACCTCGCCCGGCTCGGCCGCGGGGATGAAGATCGTGGCCTCGTCGATCAGCCTGGACGGGCCGCCGTCGAGCGGGGCGGCGTAGATCTCGCCCCAGCCGACGACGAGGTGATCACCGGTCAGGTTGATCCTGTAGGGCTGGTCGCCCGCCCGTTCCCCCTCGATCACGCGCCGCCCGGCGATGCCGGTATCGAGGTCCAGGGCGGTCACGCCGTCGATCCCGTCACTGAGGAGCAGGACGGTGTTCGTCGGGGTCTCGAACACGGGACCCCCCGACGGGGTGGTGGGGGCGACGTCGGCGTCACCATCGTCCTGCTCGGAGCGCACGACCATCACGGCCGCGACCGTGATCGTGATGGCGGCGGCCACAACGCCGGCCGCCGTGATCACGAAGCCTCGCCGTGGCGCCATGGTGGCCTCTATGACGACGCACCGGGCAAGTCGTTCGCGCAGCAGCCGATCAAATCGAGGCGGAGGCCCCGGTGCCGCCAGGTCAGGGTTCCCTGGCGGCGCGGCTCGGTGCGACCCGGGGTGGCTCGTTGGGCATCTTGGGGTAGACGGGGGGCCACGGGGCGTCCATGAGCCCGTCGGCCATGTCGCGCTCGGACATGGCGAGGAGCGGCTCGATCGACTGGCGCTCGTCGCCCATGGTGGCCCACGGGTCGCCTCGCTCGGCGACCCGCGCGGGCACCGTCGAGAGCGTGAGGTCATCGGGGTTCGTGTCGTCCAGCTCGTCCCACGACAGCGGGGTCGACACCTGCCCGCCGACCCGCGCCCGCACCGACCACGCGCCGAACACGGTCTTGTGCGGGGCGTTCTGGTTGTAGTCGACGAAGATGCGCTCGCCCCGCTCCTCCTTCCACCAGGCGGCGGTGATGAGGTCGGGTCGGCGGCGCTCGAGCTCCCGCGCCACGGCCACGGCGGCCGCCCGCACCTGGTAGGGGTCCCACCGCGGCTGCAGGCGGGCGTAGATGTGGATGCCCCGGTTGCCGGTCGTCTTCGGGAACGAGGCGATGCCGACCTCGTCGAGGAGCGCCTGCACCTCGACGGCCGCCCGCGCCGCCTCGGCGAAGCCGGTGCCCGGCTGGGGATCGAGGTCGAGGCGCAGCTCGTCGGCGTGGTCGGGGTCGGCCGCCAGGTTGGGCCACACGTGGAAGCCGAGGCAGGTGAGGTTGACGGCCCAGGCGACGTGGGCGACGTCAGCGGCCACCAGCGCCTGCGACGGCGTGCCGTTGACGGTGCTGACGGTGGTGGTCTGGAGCCAGTCGGGGATCTCCTTGGGCACCCGCTTCTGGAAGAAGCTGGGCCCGCCGGCCCCCTCGGGGAAGCGCTGCATCAGCACCGGCCGCCCGCCCATCGTGCGCATGAGCGACTCGTCGATGGCGAGGTAGTACCGGACGAGGTCGAGCTTGGTCTCGCCCCGCTCGGGGAAGAACACCTTGTCGGGGCTGGTGATGCGCACCTCGTGGCCCGCCGCTTCCACCACCTCGACGTCGCTCGCCGGCGCCATGGGAGGCACGGTAGCCCGCCGCTCACCCGAAACCTGCCGCGGAATTGGTGGCTGGGGCCACCGATTCCGCGGCAGGATTTTCGGAGGCTTCGGCGCTCTTTCGTTGTCACACGTGCCGGTCATCATGAGTCGGTGCCGTTGCCCGCCACCATCCTCGAGCTCGCCGAACGCCAGCACGGTCTCGCCCTCGTCGGCGCGGCGCGGGTGGCCGGCGTTACCCGAGAGGCGCTACGCCACGCGGTGCGTCGTGGCGACGCCGAACAGGTGACGCCGCGCGTGCTTCGGCTTCCGGGCACGCCGCGAACGGGACAGCAGAGAGTCCTGGCCGCCGTTCTCGACGCGTCGCCGGGGGCGTTCGCGTGCGGTCACACCGCCGCGCGGCTGTGGGGTATCCGCGGCTATGCGATGCTTCCCGTCCACGTCACGCGGGCCCGAGGGTTAACCGGTCGGCGCACGCGCCTAGCGGTGTTGCACGAGGTCAAGTGCCTCCTGCCCCGTCACGTCACGGTCCTGGACGCGATACCGATCGTTCGACCGGAACGCTTGGCATTGGAGCTGTGTGCCAGCGAGCATCCATTCCGGGCGGCCCGGGCCATCGACGACATGTGGCGGAGGCGGTTGCTCTCGGGCCGTTCGTTGCGCAACTTCGTCGAGGACGCGAGCGTCCAGGGGCGGCCGGGCCTCCAGGTGCTGCGAGCCCTGCTCGACGAGCGAGGCGACGACTATGTCCCGACCGCCAGCAACCTCGAAAGCCGCTTCGCCGCCATCCTGGCTCGCTCGGGGCTTCCCGAGATGCGACGCCAGGTCGACTCGGGCGGCGACTGTTGGG
>JBOGHG010000083.1:0-15373 GCA_050744525.1 Acidimicrobiales bacterium
ACACCCGCACCCGGTCGCCCACCGCCACCCGGTCGGGCGGGCAGCCCACGACGTTGGTCATGAGCCGGACCCCCTCGTCCAGCTCGACCAGCGCCACGACGTACGGCGGGTCCAGCACCGGCTGCCGCGGGCGGTGCTCGACCGTGCAGGCATGGACGACGCCGCGGCCCGTGGCCTCCCGCCACTCGATGGCCGACCCCAGGCAACCGGGGCAGACCTCCCGCGGGAACCACACGGGCCGCTCGCACGCTGTGCACCACGGCAGGACCAGGCGTCCGGCGCGGGTCGCCTCCCAGAAGGGCTCGGATGCCTCGCTCCCCGGGGGCGCGGGACGCCGCGGCGACGGGCCCGTCGTGGCGAGGTCGTCCGGTGGGGCGCTCACGACCGCCCCCCATCGGTGCCGAGCACCAGCGTCGACATGACCGACAGGACCATCCCCGACCCGTGGGCGACGGCGATCTCGGCGCCGGCCACCTGGCGGTCGCCGCACTCACCCCGCAGCTGGCGCACCGCCTCGACGATCAGGAACATCCCGTACATGCCGGGGTGCGTGTAGGACAGGCCGCCGCCGTTGGTGTTCATCGGCAGGGACCCGCCGGGCGCGGTGCGGCCGCCCTCCACGAACGCCCCGCCCTCGCCCTTGGCGCACAAGCCGAGGTCCTCGAGGTGGAGCAGGGCGGTGATCGTGAAGCTGTCGTAGCTCATGAGCACGTCGACGTCGCCAGGCTTTACGCCCGCCATCCGGAACGCGTTGGCGCCGGACACCACGCCGGGCGTGGTCGTGAGGTCGGGCATCTGGCTGATCATCGCGTGGTCGTGGCACGTGCCGGCGCCCAGCACGTACACGGGCGGCCGGCGGAGCTGGCGGGCCCGCTCGGCGCTGGTCATCACGAAGGCGCCGGCGCCGTCGGTGACCAGGCAGCAGTCGAGCAGGTGCAGCGGCGTCGTCTGCATCGGCGACGCCAGCACGTCGTCCACCGTGATCGGGTCGCGGTAGCGGGCCCGGGGGTTGCGGGACGCCCAGGCGCGGGTGCTGACGGCGACCTCGGCGAGCTGCTCGGAGGTCGTGCCGTAGGCCGCCATGTGCCGGCTGGCCGCCAGCGCGTAGGGGCCCATCGGCATGCGCAGGCCGTAGGGCAGCTCCCACTCCGCCATCGGGTTGGGGCCGAGGTTGGGTCGCCGGAACGTGTCCCGGCCCCGCCGGCGATCGCTGCGGGGGGTGGCGGCGTAGACACTGACCACCACGTCGCACAGGCCGGCGGCGATCGCGGCGGCGGCGTGCTCGGCGTGGACCTCGAAGCTCGAGCCCCCGGTGTGGGTCGACTCGGTGAACCGAGGGTGGATGCCCAGGTACTCGGCCAGGCCGACCGAGGACTGGGTGTGGCACACGCCGTCGACATCCGCGAGCGTGAGGCCGGCGTCGTCGAGCGCCTCGCGGATCATGGCCGCCTCCAGCGCCCGGCCGTGCAGGTCGAGCTCGCCGCTGGGCGACGCCGCATCGGCCACCCCGACGATCGCGGCGGCGCCGCGCAGGCTGGTCACGCCCGTCCCGCCCGGCGCGCCGGCGCTCCCCGGGTCGGTGACCCCCTGCGGACCATGGGCGAAGCCTCCCGTCGGCCGGCGCGAATGCCGGTCAGATACCGGAACCTCCTAACTCAAACTTGATGTCAGCGTCAAGTACCCGGGGGCGAGCGGCGGCTCAACCGAGGGCGACGACCGCCGAACCCGATGCCAGCAGGTCCCCGGCGAAGACGAGCCTGAGCCCGGTGGCCGCCTCGGGGACCTCGAACACCATGGTGCCCCGGCGCCCGCCGCCGGGCGGGGCCTCGCCGTCGATCGACGGCAGGTTCTCGCCCGTGACGGTGACGCGGTACGCCGCGTTGGTCGCGTCCTGGACCTCGAACTGCGCCAGCGACGAGACCGCCACCGGCTCGTCGGCGACGTTGAGCACCTCCGTGTCGACCGCCACCCAGCGCATGCCGGCGGCCGGGACGACGACGTCGTTGGACGCCACCAGCGGGTCGGTGACCCCGTGCACGACGAGGTGCAGGTCGCCCAGCTCGATCGTGTCGCCCACGGCGAACGTCGACGCCGTCTCGCCGGTCGGCCCGTCGTCGGTCGCGGCCTCGTCGTCGTCGACCGGGGTGGCCTCCTCGGACGAAGACGCCACCGACGCGGCGATGCCCACCGCCAACACGCACCCCACCGCGATGCCCCGTGCCTTGCCCATCGTTGCCCGTCCCTTCCCGTCCGGCCCCCGGTCTCCGGGCCCCGCTGCTCCCATGGGTATGCGGCGGGCGTGACCGCCGGCCGGTGCTCCGGGTCACGGCGGGCCGGTACCCCTTCACACGGCGGGCGTCCTGTCCCGGTCGCCGACCGACCCGGGCGGGGGTCGCGAGGCGGCCGGGGCAGACACGGGGCTCGACGGTTCGGGTCGAGAGGCGGAGGGCGTGCGGTGGAGAAGGGATCGGCGGGGCGGCCCCCGAGCTGCCACGGCGGGCGGGGACTGCAGCGGCGGACGCTACACCTCGTGGACGTCGACAACCTGTTGGGCGATCCCCGCCAGGCGACGCGGGCATCGGTCGGCGCGACCCTCGCCGCCTACCGTCACGCCGTCCGGGTCGCCCCGGCCGACCTGGTGGTCGTCGCCACCAACCCCGGCTTGGCGCTCGAGGTGGGGCTCGCGTGGCCCGGCCCGCTGCTGCGCGCCGCCCGTGGACCGGACGGCGCCGACCTCGCGCTGCTCGCCGACCTCGCCGACCACCTGGCCGCCGGCGCGTTCCCCCAGCGGTTCTCCCGGGTCGTGATCGGCGGCGGCGACCACATCTACGAGCCCGCGGCGCGGCGGCTGACCGCGGCCGGGGCCCGAGTGGTGGTCGTCTCCCGTCCCGGGGCGTTGGCCCGGTGCCTCCGGGCCTCGGCAAGCCGGGTGGTCACGCTCGTGACATGACGCCGCCGGCGGACGTCACTCGGTGCCCGCCTTGGGCGGCACCACCAGGACGGTCCCCTGGGCGGCGCACACCGTCCGTCCGTCGTTGACGACCTCGATGCGTACCACTGCCGTGCGCTTCGAGATGGCGACGATCGTGGCGGTGGCCTCGAGGTCGCCACCCTTGACCGGCGCCAGGTAGTTGAGCTTGAACTCCGTGGTCGCCGCCCAGGCTCCCCGGGGGATCACCGGGTAGCACACCGTTCCCAGCACGTGGTCGCAGAGTGCCGCCAGCACGCCCCCGTGCAGGTTCCCGAACGGCGTCAGGAACTCGGGGCGGACCGGGAGCACGGCCGTCAGCGTGCCCGGCCCGAAGTCGACGGCCCGGATGCCCAGCCAGCCCGGCAACCCGGCGTCTCGCTCGTGGGCCGCCAGCAACCCCTCCGCAACGCGGGCGTCGTAGGTCTCGAAGGTCACTTCGCTCATGCCGCCATGATCACCCGCCGAGAGGGCCGCGGTCGCCGGCCGCGGTCACAGCTCCCGTGGCACGACGTAGGCCGCCAGCGTGGCCGAGCTCCACACCATGTCGTGCCAGTCACACGGGACGTCGAGGGTGGCGAGCGCGCCGGTCGGGAACTTGGTCGCGAGCCGTTCCCGGAGCGCGGGGGCACCGGCGCCCGCCAGGCCGACGGCGAGATCCTGCAGCCCCGGGTTGTGGCCGATCACCAGGACGGATTCGGCCTGCCACGGCACGTGCCGTATGCGGGCGAGCAACTCGTCGCCACCGGCGTGGTAGATCGCCTCGTCGATCTCCACCCGAGTGCCCCCGGGGACGCCTGGTGCCACGCCGTCCCAGGTCTGCACCGCCCGCCGGGCGGGCGAGCACAGCACCAGGTCGGGAGCGACGGCGGTCGTCCGCAGGTGGCGCGCCACGGCACCGGCCGCCCGGACACCGCGGGGCGCCAGCGGCCGCAGCCGGTCGGGCAGGCCGGCGTCGTCCCAGCTCGACTTGGCGTGCCGCAGCAGCCAGAGGCGCCTCACCATGCACGGTTCAGCTACGGCGCCGGCTCGTGCAGCTCGATGAGGTTGCCGGCCGGGTCCTGGAGGAAGGACTGGCGGCTGCGTCCGACGGGGGCCGGATCGCTCACCTCGACCTCCTGGGCTCGCAGGTCGTCGACCGCGGCATCGAGGTCGTCGACCAACAGCGCGAAGTGCTGGCCCCGGGCCGTGGGCAGCGGCGCGTGGATCAGGTGGACCTGCTGGGCGCCGGCGTCGAGCCAGGCACCGCCGACGCCGAGGTCGGCGGGCCGGTCGGCGCGCCGGGCAAGCCCGAGCACGTCGACGTAGAAGGTGACGGCGGCATCGACGTCGTCGACGTTGATGGAGACGTGGTGGACGGCGAGCGGGCGCACCCCACCAGTTTGGCGTCGCCGAGCGACCGCCGCCCGCCGCGGTCACCCACCGCCGTCGATCACGGTGAGATGCCCCCGCCGCACGGCGCCGCCGACAAGGGCCGCGCCGCCCGAGGCCTCGCGTAGCTCGACGTCGCCGTCGTGCCGTCGAGTGGTGTCCGACTGCCACGCCTCCGCCTCCGCCCCCGCGTCGGCGGGCGGTTCCCGGTACCGCACGGGCTCGACCACCTCGGGCAAGCCCGCGCGCCACACCGCGCTGCGGATGTCGCACGGCCGGAACTGACCGACACCCTTGGCCATGGGGGTCGGGATGAACCGGTAGGTGGTGCCGGTGGAATCGATGCAGAGCGAGCCGCGATTGGCGTGGTGCTCGTAGATCCACACGTCGGGTCGACCGCCGCGGACCACTCTCCCGGCGAGGCGGAACTCGTCGAGATGGATGGGCCACGGCACCCGCCTTCGGCGCGCCTGTTGGCTGGCGAGCAACAGCGGGCGCCACCACTCGAACAGGTGCGGTCTGTCGTGCGGCGGTGACCAGAGCTGCATGGTGGTGCCTCCTCGTGCGATCGGACACCGTGACCATACGGAGGGGGTATGACAATTCGGGGGAACCCGGCCGGGCGGGCTCAGGCGGCCGGCATTGCGAACGACGTGCCGACGGCGTTGGGGACGAACGCCTCGGGAAGCGCCGCGGCCAGGCGGTGCTGGGCGCGCCAGCCGGTGCAGTGAGCCGGCACGATCACGTCGGGGGCAAGGTCGCTGAGGGCATCGACGGTCGGCTCGATGATCGGCTCGAACCCCGGTCCTGTGAGGTGGAACCCGCCCAGCAACCCGTGCAGGCGGTCGACGCCCGTGAGACGCATGGCGTGCCGGGCGATGTTGACGGCGCCGGCGTGGCCGCACCCGGTGAGCACGACCAGGCCGCGCCCCCGCACGTGCACGGCGAGCGCCTGGTCGTCGACTATCAGCGGGTCGGGTTCCCAGCGCCCGTCCCGCCGGGCTTCGTGGTAGGGCATGCCCTGCTCGAAGTCGGTGGTGCGGTCGACCTCGCCGGTGACGAGCAGGCTGCCGTCCAGCAGCAGCGACGGCTGGCGCCGCTCGACGACCTCGAAGCCCTCGGCCTCGAGCGAGCTGCGGCGCAGCGTCGGCAGGTGCCAGGGAGGTCGGCCGGGTAGGGCGATGCGCCGGTGGGTCCACACCAGCGGGTGGAGCGTCAGCGGCAGGCCGCTCCGCCCACGCAGCCGGGCGAGCCCCTCGAACCCGCCGGCGTGGTCGAAGTGACCGTGGCTGAGCACGACCGTCTCGATGTCGGCGACATCGAGGGCGAGGCGCTCCATGTTGTCGGCCATCCCGCCGGGCGATACGCCCGTGTCGAACAGCACGGTGTGGGTGCGCTCGCCCCGCCGGACCGAGACCAGGGCGGAGAAGCCGTGCTCGGCCAGCATGCCCAGCACGGTGGCGCCCTCCTCGAACAGCCGGGCGGGCACGGGTGGCGTCCGTCCCATGGGCTTGCGCTTGGCCGGTCCCATGTCGACCATCAGCCCGTCGTAGCTGTTGTCGACGAGCGTGGTGACGACGACCTCGTCGACCGGCTCGAGGGCGATCGGGTCGACGGCTTCGCCCTCAGCGATACGAGGCATCGCCGCGGACACCTCGGCGTGGTGGTCATGCGCCTGCCCGGTGTTGTCGTCGGTGCACATGACGCGCAAGGTACCGCTGCGCCGTTGGTGGTTCGGGCCTGACGACGGCCTGCGGCTACTGCACCGTCGTGCCGGCGCCGTCGTCAACCGCGGCGGCGGTGGTCGTCGACGTGGACGTGCTGGTGCTGCTCGTCGTGCTCGTCGTGGGCGCCGTGCTCGTGGTCGTCGGCTGAGTGGTCGTCGTCGGCGGGACCGTGGTGGTGGTGGTCGGCGCTTCGGTCGTCTGCGTCGTCCCTGTCGGTCCCGACGGCGCGGGCGTCAGGCCCTCGGTCGTCGACGGGGCCGTGCTGGTCGTGGAGGACGAGGTCGACGTCGGCGGGTCGTCCGTGTCGTCGCCCCCGGTCACCAGGATGGCCGCCCCCACGCCGACGAGCGCCAGGATCGCGACGACGAGCGTGGCAACGAGCGCCCGGCGCCGATTGCGGTGGCGTTGGTCGGTGGGCGGGGCAGCCACCGCGCCGTCGACCGGTGGGGCGCCGAACACCGTCGGCGGCACCGGCGCCACCGGAAGCTCGTCGGTGTCTGCGTCCTCGGCGATCGTTGTGGGCTCGGTGGTCTCGTCCACCGCGCCGGCGCCCGCCTCCGGGCTCGGCTGCGTCGCCCCGGGATCGCCATCGCCGGCAGGGCCCCCGTCTGCAGGGGGAGCTGCCTCGGGGGTGGGCTGCGTGGCGCCCGGTTCGCCGTCGAACCCGGGCTCGCGATGTGCGTCGTCGCCGGACATGTCGGAGGGCATGCTGGCCAGGTTCCCACCACCCACGCAAAATGCGGGATCGGCTGGGCGTGCCCGACCGCGGTGGGGAAGAATCGCCGGTCGTGAAGGTGCAGCGGCTCTCCGCGACCGATGGGTTCATCGTGTTCGATCTCGACGCGGCCACCAAATGCGCCGGCGTCGCCCGACTCGCCCCCAAGGTGCTGCAGGACGGCGCCGCGCTCCTGGCCCGCTCCGTCACGTACTCGTTCGCCTCGTTCGGCGTCGCCGAGCACGCCGGGGCGTCGGCGGGCATCAATGCCAAGGCCGAGAACCGCGACGAGTCGGTCAAGGCGTTCGTGGACGAGGTGGGGCCGCTCGCCGAGTCGGGCCGCCTGCGCCTCGCGCCCGGGTTGGGCCTGGCGGCCGACGACCTGGCCCCGCTGGGCTGGACCGCGCCCGACGCGGCCCTCGCGGCCGCGGGCGCGTTGGCGGCCGCCAGGATCGCCGGACCGCTCGACTGGCGAACGGCCGGGGTGGTGGGCTCGGGCCCGGTCGCCGAGGCGGCCACCGCCCAGCTCGCGGCGGAGGGGGCGGCCCTGGCCGAGCCCCGCTTCGATGCCGAGTGCGACGTCCTGCTCGTCGCCGGCAAGGCGGGCGTCCTCGACCATCCGACGGCCGAGGGGGTCAGGGCCACCACGATCGTCCCGCTCACCCCCGTGCCGGTCACCGCCCGGGCCCTGGCGGTGCTCGGGCGTGCGGGGCGGGCGGTGATCCCCGACTTCCTGTCGATCGCCGCGCCGCTGCTGACCGAGCACGATCCCGGCGGCGGCGACCCGGTCCAGCGCATCCGCGACGTCGCCATCGAGCTGGCCGACCAGGGCACGGGCCTGTGGCTGGCGGCGGCCCAGCGAGCCGAGGCCCAGCTCGCCACCTGGACCCGGGAGAAGCCCTTCGGCCGCCCCTTGGCCTGACCCGGCGGCGGGCGTCCCGGGGACCCGTTCCGGCGCCGATTCTTCGCGAGGACCGCAAGAAACCGACGCAGGAACGACACGAACGATCCGCTCGAACCGCTCGTTCAGGCAGCCGCGAGAAGCCGACGCACGAACGGCCCGCTCGGACCGCACCCCGACCCCGCCGGCCGCCCACTTCTTGACCACCTCGAGATCGGCGGCGCTGATGCCCAGGTCACGCCGGTGGCGCTTCGACACCGGGAACGGCAACGACGGCTGACTCAGCCCCGGTGCCAGCACGCTGTCGTCCACCGTCATCGCCAGCGCGAACCCGCCCGTCATGCACATGCCGACCGCACCGATGCCGGGACCGCCACACCGCGCGAGCTCGTGCCGCCCGAGCGCACGCAGCCATTCGGTGACCGGCGAGGTCCTGCCGGCGGCCCAGGTCGCGAACTCTCGCGACACGCAGCACCAGGCCAGTACTGGTGTGGCGTTGCGTGCCGACGTCGCCTCGCCGGGCACGCCGAACAGGTGCGGCAGCACCGCCGTGCACCCCAGCTCGGCGACCCGGTCGGCGAACGCGACCACCTCGGGCGTGATCCCCGGCACCTCGGCGATGACGATCACCGCCGGGCCGGTGCCCCGCCGGAACACGCGGCGGGTCGTGCCGCCATGGGTGAACGAGTCCTCGGCGTAGTCCCCCAGCGCCACGGCGGGGCTACTTCATGTAGATGCTGCGCTTGGGCGACGACATCACCTGGCGCACCAGCGGTTCGAAGTGCTCGAGCGGGAGCGTGTCGTAGCCCGGGTCGAAGGCAGGCTGGTCGTACTCGTGGCAGAACTCGGCCGTGTAGTCGAACCACTCGTGCCCACGGAACCGCTCGCGCATGTCGGGGTCGAGCCCGAGGTGGTGGAAGAAGTAGTAGCCCTGGAAGATGGCGTGCTTCTCCACCATCCAGTGGTTCTGCTCGCTCACGAACGGCTTGACGACGGCGGCCGCCACGTCGGCGTGGTTGAGCGGTCCCAGCAGGTCGCCGATGTCGTGGATCAACGCACAGAAGACGTATTCGTCGTCGCGGTCGGCGCGATGGGCGCGGGTTGCGGTCTGCAGCGAATGCTCCAGGCGATCGACCGCGAACCCCCCGTAGTCGCCGCCCAACAGGCGGAGGTGGGCGAGCACCCGATCGGGCAGCCCCGCGGCCAGCTCGATCGCGCCGACGGAGATCTTGTCCCAGTCGTCCTTGGTGCCCTCGGTCATGGCGTAGAACTTCGCCCGGGGTCGGGCGTCGGTGGCGGCGTCGGTCATCGATCGGATCCTCCTACTCCCACTCGATTGTGCCAGGGGGCTTGGACGTGATGTCGTAGGCGACCCGGTTGACGCCCGCGACCTCGTTGATGATGCGGCTCGACATCGCCTCCAGGACGTCGTAGGGCAGGCGTGCCCAGTCGGCCGTCATGGCGTCCTCGCTGGTGACGGCGCGCACGATGACGGGGTGGGCGTAGGTGCGCTCGTCGCCCATCACGCCCACCGAGCGGATGTCCGGCAGGACCGCGAACGCCTGCCAGATGTCGCGCTCCAGCTCGGCCTTGCGCAGCTCCTCCCGGACGATGGCATCGGCGTGCTGCAGCATCGCCACCTTGGCGGGCGTGACATCGCCGATGATCCGCACCGCCAGCCCGGGCCCGGGGAAGGGCTGGCGCCACACGATCTCCTCGGGCAGGCCCAGCTCCTCGCCGATGCGGCGCACCTCGTCCTTGAACAGGCTGCGCAGGGGCTCCACCAACTCGAGCGTCATGTCCTCGGGCAGCCCGCCCACGTTGTGGTGGCTCTTGATGGTGGACGCCCCGTCGCCGCCGCCCGACTCGATCACGTCGGGATAGAGGGTGCCCTGCACCAGGAAGCGGGCGTCCTCGAGTCCGCCGGCCGACTCCTCGAAGATGCGGATGAACAGCTCACCGACGATCTTGCGCTTGTCCTCGGGATCGGTGACGCCGGCCAGGCGCTCGAAGTAGCGGTCGGCGGCCCGCACGTGGATCAGCTCGATGCGCTGGTGGCGCTGGAACGTCTCGACCACCTGCTCGCCCTCGCCCCGGCGGAGCAGCCCGGTGTCGACGAAGACGCACGTGAGCTGCGGCCCGACCGCCTTGTGGACCAGGGCGGCCGCCACCGCCGAGTCGACGCCCCCCGACAGCGCGCAGATCACCCGGCCCGAACCGACCTGGGCCCGGACGGCGGTCACCTGCTGCTCGATGATCGACGTCATCGTCCACGTGGGCCGGCACCCGGCCAGGTGGTGCAGGAACTGGCGGAGCACCTGCTGCCCGTGCGGCGTGTGGGACACCTCGGGGTGGTACTGGATGCCCCACATCCGCCGGCCCGGCGACTCCAGCGCCGCCACGGGGGCACCGGCCGAGGTGGCAGTGGCCACGAAGCCGTCGGGGACCCGGGTGATGCCGTCGAAGTGGCTCATCCACACGGTCTGCTCGGTCGGCTGCCCGGCTAGCAGGCCGCCGTCCGGCCCGGTGATCCGCAGCGGGGTGCGCCCGTACTCGCCCTGGCCGCCCCGCCCCACCTCGCCACCGAGCTGCTGGGCGATGAGCTGGGCGCCGTAGCAGATGCCGAGGACGGGCACGCCCAGCTCGTAGATCTCCGGGTCGAGCAGCGGGGCGCCGTCGACGTGGACCGACTTGGGCCCGCCCGACAGGACCAGTGCCGCAGGCGCCCGGTCCCGCACCTCGGCGGCGCTGATCGAGTGGGGCACGATCTCGGAGTAGACGTGCGCCTCGCGCACCCTCCGGGCGATGAGCTGGGCGTACTGGGCGCCGAAGTCGACCACCAGGCAGGTGTCGAAATCCTCGGCCGGATCGACGGCGCCCCCGCCCTCTCTCATCCGCCCAGCACCACGAGCTCGGCCTTCTGCAGGTCCTTCACGGTCTCGTAGCCGCAAAGCGCCATGGCCCGCCGCAGCGCGCCGGTGAGGTTGACGGCGCCGGTGGCGTCGTGCGCCGGTCCCCGCAGGATCTCGGCGAGGGTCCCCGCGGGCTCGACCCGGACCCGCTCACCGCGGGGCAGGGACGCGTGGACGGCGCCCATCCCCCAGTGCCAGCCCCGGCCAGGTGCATCGGTGGCGGCCGCCAGGGGCGTGCCGATCATCACGGCGTCGGCCCCGCAGGCGATCGCCTTGGCGGCGTCGCCCCCGGTGGAGACGCCGCCGTCGGCGATCACGTGGCAGTAGACGCCGGTCTCGTCGAGGTGGCGCATGCGGGCGGCGCGGGCGTCGGCGACCGCGGTGGCCAGCGGCACGCCCACGCCGAGCAGGTCGCGGGCCACGGCCTCGGCCCCCGCCCCGGCGCCGACCAGCACCCCGGCCGCCCCCGTGCGCATGAGGTGCAACGCCGCCTGGTACGACGTGCACCCGCCCACCAGCACCGGCAGCTCGTAGTGCCGGATGAAGGCCTTGAGGTTGAGCGGCTCGGTCGTCCGGGCAACGTGCTCGGCCGACACGATCGTGGCCTGGATCACGAGCAGGTCGGGCTCACTCTCGAGCACGGCGTCGGCCAGCTGGAGGGTGCGGTGCGGCGTGATGGCCACCGCGCACGTGACGCCGGCGTCCTTGACCTGGGCGATGCGGGGGCCGATCAGCTCGGGCCTGACCGGCTCGGCGTAGATCTCCTGCATCCGCCGGGTGGCGGTCTCCGCGGGTAGCTCGGCGATCTCCTCGAGGAACTTCTCGGGGTGCTCGTAGCGGGTCCACAGGCCCTCGAGGTGGAGGACCCCGGCCGACCCCAGCCGGCCCAGCTCCACCGCGCTGCCCGGCGAGACCACGCTGTCGGTGGGGGCGCCCAGGATCGGCATCTCGAAGCGGTAGGCGTCGATCTCGCAGGCGATGTCGACGTCCTCCGGGTCGCGGGTACGCCGGCTGGGGACGATCGACACCTCGTCGAGCCGGAACGCCCGTCGTGCGGTCTTGCCGATGCCGACGTCGACCTCGGCCATGCATCACCTCGTCTCGCCTGGAGGGGAAGAACCGCAGCTTATCGACGGCCGGGCGGGGCACTCGGGGACGCCAGCTCGTCGATCAGCCGCCACAGTGAGTCGACGTGGCGCTGCTCGGTGGTCCAGGCGCCGATGCTGGCTCGGATCACGTAGCGTCCCGCCAGCCGGGTGTGCGTCAGGTAGACCCGACCGGTGGCGTTGAGGCCCCGGTGCAGCGTCTCGGTCGCCTTGTCGCCGGCGGCGTGGCGGAAGCACACGAGGTTGAGGTTGGGCGGCGCCGCCAGCACCAGCCGGGGATCGGCGGCGACGCGACCGGCGAGCTGCCCCGCCAGCCGGATGTGCTCGCGCACGTGGTGGCGCAGCCCCTCGACGCCGTACCAGCGCAGCACGAACCACAGCTTGAGCGCACGGAAGCGTCGGCCGAGGGGCACGTGCCAGTCGCGGTAGTCGATGACCCGGCCCGACTCGGACGCCCGGTTGCGCAGGTACTCCGGGAGGATCGACAGCGCACCCAGCAGCGCCGACCGGTCGGCCACCCAGAACAGCGAGCAGTCGAAGGTCGTGAACAGCCACTTGTGCGGATCGGTGACGTAGCTGTCGACCAGGTCGAGGCCGTTCCCGCCGTACATGCCGCGCAGCTCCGGGCAGACCGCAGCCGATCCCGCCATCGCGCCGTCGACGTGCAGCCACATGCCGGCCCGGTCGGCGACGTCGGCGATGGCGGGCACCGGGTCGATCGCCAGGGAGCTGGTGGTGCCGATCGTGGCCATGACGAGGCAGGGGACCCGCCCCGCCGCCTGGTCGGTTGCCACCGCCTCGGCCAACAGCCCGGGACGCAGGGCAAAGGCGTCATCCACGTCGATGCTCCGAAGCTGGTCGGGCCGCAGCCCGGCAATGCGGGCCCCCTTCTCCAGCGACGAGTGCGCCTGGGTCGAGGCGTAGACCGTGAGGCGATCGATGGTCGCGCCGGCCCGGGAGAGGGCGCGCTCGCGCGCCGCGAGCAGGGCGCACAGCGTGGCCGACGACGCCGAGTCCTGGATCACCCCGCCACCCGCACCGCCGGACAGGAAGCGCTCCGGCAGGCCCAGCACGTCGACCATCCAGTCGAGCACATGGGTCTCGACCTCGGTACACGCGGGGCCGGTCTGCCAGAGCATCCCCTGTGTGCCGAGCCCCGTGGACACGATGTCGCCCAGGATCGCCGGTCCGGACGTGTTGGCCGGAAAGTAGGCGTGGAACCCGGGGTGCTGCCAGTGCGTGGTGGCGGGCACGACCACGCGGTCGAGATCGGCGAGCACGGCTTCGAACGGCTCGGGGGTGAGCGGTGGCGACGGTGGGAGCGACGCCCGGACGTCGCCCGGCGCCACGTCGGGAACGACCGGGTGCTGCTCGATGGTTTCGAGGTAGTCGGCCACCCAGTCGACGGCCGCGTGCCCCCAGCGGCGCAGCTCGTCGGCGGACATGTGGTACGACGTCGGCGCCGCCGGCCTGGACGGTCTCGTCACGGTCACGGCCATCGAACCTACCGGCGCCTAGACTCCACCCATGGAGGCCCCAGCCAGTCCGTTTGCCCCCGATCCCGACGACGACGACTACCCGCCGAAGTTCGCCAAGGAAGGCCTGACCTTCGACGACGTCCTGCTGCTGCCGGCCGAGTCGTCGGTCCTCCCGGCCGAGGTCGACACCGGCACCCGGTTGACGCCGGGGATCGAGCTGGCGATACCGATCGTCTCGGCGGCCATGGACACCGTCAGCGAGGCACCGCTCGCCATCGCCCTGGCCCGCGCCGGCGGCATCGGCATCATCCACCGCAACCTGTCGGTCGCCGATCAGGTGGCCGAGGTCGACAAGGTCAAGCGCAGCCAGTCGGGCATGATCGTCGACCCGGTGACGCTGCCGGCCGAGGCGCTGGTGTCCGACGCCCTGGCGGTCATGGCCCGGTACCACATCTCGGGCGTGCCCATCACCGATGCGGCCGGCCACCTCGTGGGCCTGCTCACCAACCGCGACCTGCGCTTCATCGAGGACGTCGACCAGCCCATCGACAACGTCATGCGCCGACCCCCGCTGGTGACCGCGCCGCTCGGCACCACCCTCGAGGACGCCAAGGACATCCTCTGGCGGCACCGCATCGAGAAGCTCCCGATCGTCGACGACCAGGGCCTGCTCAAGGGCCTCATCACCGTCAAGGACATCAAGAAGCGCACCGACTTCCCCCACGCCACGCAGGACGAGAAGGGACGCCTGCGGGTGGGCGCGGCCGTTGGCGTCGGCCCCGACGCGCTCGAGCGTGCCGAGGGGCTGGTCGCCGCCGGGGCCGACGTGCTGGTGGTAGACACCGCCCACGGGCACAGCCGATCGGTGCTCGACGTGGTGAAGCAGGTCAAGGGCGCGTTCCCGATCGACGTGATCGCCGGCAACGTGGCCACGGCCGACGCGGTGGACGCGCTGGTCGGTGCCGGCGCCGACGGGGTGAAGGCCGGAGTTGGCCCGGGTTCAATTTGCACTACGCGTGTAATTGCCGGCGTCGGCGTCCCCCAGGTGACGGCCACCTACGACTGTGCAGTGGCCGCCGCCCGGCACGGGGCGACGGTCATCGCCGACGGCGGGATCCAGTACTCCGGCGACGTGGCCAAGGCCATCGCCGCCGGCGCCGACGCCGTGATGCTGGGCGGCCTGCTGGCGGGGGTGGACGAGTCGCCGGGCGAGGTCGTGCTCCACCAGGGCGAGCGCTACAAGGAGTACCGCGGCATGGGGTCGATGGGCGCCATGAAGGCGCGGTCGTTCTCGAAGGACCGCTACTTCCAGGGTGACGTGATCGACACCGACAAGCTCGTGCCCGAGGGCATCGAGGGCCGCGTGGCCTACAAGGGACCGGTCGCCAACGTGCTGTTCCAGCTCGTCGGGGGCCTGCGGGCCGCCATGGGGTACTGCGGCGCTCCCAGCATCGCCGACCTGCAGCGCAGCGCCCGCTTCGTGCGCATCACCGGCGCCGGGCTGCGCGAGTCGCACCCCCACGACATCAGCATCACCAAGGAAGCGCCCAACTACGGGAGCTGGTGAGCGGCGAGAGCGCCGTCAGGTGTCGGGGTGGTCGAGGTCACCGCGCCCCAGGGTTCCGGTGACGGCGCCGAGGAGCTGGCGGAGCAGGTTGGCGGTCGCCCCCCACACCGTGTCACCCACGAGCTCGAAGAAGTAGATGGGCCGAGGGTCTCCGCCCGGGAACGTCCATATCTCCTGGCGGAAGTTGTCGGGCTCGAGCAGCTCGGCCAGCGGCACGTGGAGCACGGCCTCGACCTCGGCCGGGTTGGGGTGCGTCTCGGGCCGCCCGGCCAGCGCGCCCACGTAGGGCACGATGAACGACCAGCTCGACACCGTGGCCAGGTGGTCGAGCTCGCCGATGACGTCGACCGTGGACGGGTCGAGATCGATCTCCTCCTTGGCCTCCCGCAGGGCGCCGTCGACCGTGGACTCACCCGGCTCGACGCGGCCCCCCGGAAAGCTCACCTCGCCCTCGTGGGTCCGCAGGCCCCAGGTCCGCCGGGTGAGCACCACCAGCGCCTGGCCCTCCTCGTCGTAGACGGGGGCGAGCACCGCGGAGGGCCGCGCCGCGGGGTCGGTCAGCTCCCGTCCCGACGGGCGGGCCGGGCCCAGGGTCGCCAGCGCCCGGGCGACGTCGCCAACGCTGGGG
>JBOGHG010000084.1:0-15233 GCA_050744525.1 Acidimicrobiales bacterium
GTACGACCTCTGGGCCATCAGCAACCACTTCTCCTCGACGCCCGACGCCCGGGTCGGCCAGCGCACCGAGCAGGCCGCCTACGCCGCCGCCATCGCCGATGCCATCGGGGCGGCCGATCCCGACGCCCGGATCGTGGTGGGCGGGGACCTCAACGTGTTCCCGCGGCCCGACGACCCGTTCGCGCCGGGCGACCCGCTGTTCCCGTCGGACCAGCTGGCGCCGCTATACGAGTCCGGGCTCGCCAACCTGTGGGACGACCTGGTGGCCGACGTGCCCAGCGCCGCCTACTCGTACACGTTCCAGGGCCAGGCGCAGACCCTCGACCAGCTGTTCGTGAACGATGCCCTGCACGGCGACCTGGTGCAGGTGCGGGCCGCCCACGTCAACGCCGGTTGGCCCGCCGACCACGACGGCGACGGTGCCCGCGGCCTCAGCGACCACGACCCCCAGGTGGCCCGGTTCTCGAGCCGGGCGAGCCTGTCGGTGGCCGACACCTCGGTGCTCGAGGGCGACAGCGGTCGCCGTGACGCCGTTTTCACCGTGACCTTCAGCCGGCCCCTGGGGCGGGACATCACCGTGTGCCTGGTGCCCTTCGGGATCACCGCATTTCCGATCGTGGACTTCGACCTGCGGCTGCCGTGCGGCACCCTCGCCGCGGGTGACACCGCCATAGACCTGGGCATCCCGGTCCGGGGCGACGGTCGACGCGAGCGAGACGAGACCTTCGGGGTGGTGGCGCTCGCCACCGGCGGGGTCCGGCACGACGACCCGCTGGCCACCGCGACCATCGTCAACGACGATTAGCGCCGATTAGCACGTCGTTGTCACCGACCGGCGTCGCCGCCGGTCAGGCCGCTCGGTGCGCGGTGGCGAGGTCCACGATCTCATCCATGATGCGGACCAGCTCGAAGTCCCTGGGTGTGTAGACGGCGGCGACCCCGGCGTCGAGCAGCGGCCGGCGGTCCTCCTCGGGGATGATGCCGCCCGCCACGACCGGTGCCTCCACGCCACCCTCCCGCACCAATCGGACCACCCGGGGCACCAGGTCCAGGTGCGATCCCGAGAGGATCGACAGGCCGACGACGTCGACGTCTTCCTCCACCGCCACGGCCGCGATCTGCTCGGGGGTCAGGCGGATGCCCTGGTAGATCACCTCCAGGCCGGCGTCCCGGGCCGCCACGGCGACCTGCTCGGCGCCGTTGGAGTGACCATCGAGGCCCGGCTTGGCGACGAGCAGCCGTGGTGGACCGCCGGGCAGCGCCTTCACCCGCTCGGCGACGGCCCGCAGCCCCGCCGACCCCCCACCGGCCCCCACCGCGGCGCCCACGCCCGTGGGCGCCCGGTACTCGCCGAACACCTCCCGCAGCGCGCCAGCCCACTCCCCCGTGGTCCCGCCGGCGTGGGCCAGGTCGATGGTCGCAGGCATGATGTTCTCGCCCGACTCGGCGGCCCCGCGAAGCTGGTCGAGCGAGCGCTTCACGGCGTCGCCGTCTCGCTCGGACCGCCATGCCTGCACCTCGGCGATCGTCTGCGCCTCGAGCGCCGGATCGACCCTGAGGATGTGCTCTTCGTCGTCTTCGGCCAGCGCCGACGGGGCGGTCTCGGTGAAGCGGTTGACGCCGACCACGGTCAGCTCACCATCCTCGATGCGGCGCAGTCGCTCGGCGTGGCTGCGCACCAACCGGCCCTTGAGCTCGTCGATGGCCTCGAAGGCGCCGCCCAGGGCCAGCACGTCGTCGAGCTCGGCGGTCGCCGACTCCGCCAGCTCGGCGGTGCGGGCCCCGACGACCTTCGACCCCTCGAATACGTCGGGGTACTCCAGCAGGTCGGTCTCGTAGGCCAGGACCTGCTGCATGCGCAGCGCCCACTGCTGGTCCCACGGGCGGGGCAGGCCCAGGGCCTCGTTCCAGGCCGGGAGCTGGATCGACCGGGCGCGGGCGTCCCGGCTCAGGGTCACCCCCAGCATCTCCAGCACGATGCGCTGCACGTTGTTCTCGGGCTGCGCCTCGGTGAGCCCCAGGCTGTTGACCTGCACGCCGTAGCGGAACCGCCGGGCCTTGGCGTCGGCGACGGCGTAGCGCTCGAGGCCGATGCGGTCCCAGAGCTGGGTGAACGCGCGCATCTTGCAGGCCTCCTCGACGAACCGGATGCCCGAGTTGACGAAGAAGCTGACGGAGGCGAACACCGCCGGGAACCGCTCCTCGGGCACCTGCCCGGACTCGCGGACGGCGTCGAGCACACCCACCGCAGTGGCCAGGCTGTACGCGATCTCCTGCGTCGGCGTGGCCCCCGCCTCCTGCAGGTGGTAGGAGCACACGTTCATCGGGTTCCACAGCGGGATCCACTCCGAGCAGAACGCCACCACGTCCACGATCAGCCGGCGAGACGGCAGCGGCGGGAAGATGTAGGTGCCGCGGGACAGGTACTCCTTGACGATGTCGTTCTGCGTCGTGCCCCGCAGCTCCGTCGACCCCACGCCCTGGCGCTCGGCATTGGCCACGTAGAGCCCCAGCAGCCAGGCGGCGGTGGCGTTGATCGTCATCGACGTGTTCATCTCGCCCGGGGGGATGCCGTCGAGCAGCTCGCCCATGTGGCCGAGGTGGGCCACCGGCACGCCGACCTTGCCGACCTCGCCGCGGGCCAGCGGGTCGTCGGGGTCGTAGCCGGTCTGGGTGGGCAGGTCGAAGGCGATCGACAGGCCGGTCTGTCCCCGGGCCAGGTTGGTGCGGTAGAGCTCGTTGCTGGCCCGCGCCGTGGAGTGACCCGAGTAGGTCCGCATCATCCACGGCCGATCCGGCTGGGGCAGGTGCGCCTCGCTGGCGGTCATGGGTCCATGGTCCCCCGACTTACCGCGCGGTCACAACCGGCTCGGCAAACGGCCTGAGCGGATAGGCACGTCCTGCTGGCTCACGGTGGTCAGCGCTCCCGGGGAGCCGAGCTGTTGAGCTGGTGGTCGACCGCCAAATTCCCACGCGTAGGCTGCTCTGACCGCCCTATCCGCTCGGCTCCCAACTGGTCGACTCAGCGGGCAAAGGCCAAGGGCAGCGGACAGTCGACAGCCCGCCGCACCAGCTCCAGGTACTCCTCCCGGGCGACTTGCACGGCGCCGAGCTGGGCGAGGTGCGGCGTCATCCACTGGACGTCGAGCAGGCGGTGGGTCGCCCACTCCGGTTCCCTGTGGCCACGCAGCAGCTCGATCAGGCCCACCAAGGCCACCTTGGACGCATCGGTTCGGCGGTGGAACATCGACTCGCCGGCGAACAGGCCGCCGATGGCGACGCCGTAGAGCCCCCCGGCCAGCTCGCCGTCGTCGCGGTCCCACGCCTCCACCGAGTGGACCCAGCCCAGCTCGTGCAACCGCGTGTAGGCGGCACGGACCTCGGGGCTGATCCAGCCATGGGGCCGGGAGGGATCGGCGCAGGCATTGATGACCTCGTCGAACGCCGTGTCGACCCGGATCTCGAATCGCCGTCGGCTGCGCCGCAGGGACCGGCTGACACGCAGTCGGTCCAGCGGCATGACCGCCCGGGGGTCCGGCGACCACCAGCCGAGCGTGCCCCGCCGACCCACCGGCATCGGGAACAGGCCCCGGCGGTAGGCGGCCAGGATCGTCCCCGGCTCGAGGTCGGCGCCCACCCCGACCAGCCCGTCGCTGTCCGCCTCCTCGACGGGCGGGAAGGCCCACGGGGTTGGCGCGGGATCGACGGGCATCACCAGCCGAGGGATTCGCGGGGGCTGTTCGTCCCCGGCCCCGAGCGCCCGTCCAGCCCGAGGTCCGCGGCCAACCGGCCGCCGATGTCCAGCGTGGCCTTGCGGTTGAGGTAGCCGGCTGCGACCGCACCCGTCAGCATCGGCGCCAGGGTGGACAGGTTGCGGGTGAAGCGGCGCCGCAGCACGTCCCGGAGCTGCTGGCGGCCGGCTCGCCCGAGGACGTCGCCCCTGACGGTCGCGACCACCCGGTTCGCCGGCACGGCGCGTCCGGACATCCACGCCACCAGGGCCGCACCCGCCCGCTGGTGGGGCGCTCCGGGCAGCCGCCGGCCGGCGACGTGGTGCAACTCGGCCGCCAGCTTGACCTCGGTCACCACCACCAACGCCGTCTCGGCCGCGATCTCGAACGGGACCAGGATCAGGCCGGCGATCGTCAGCTCCTGGGCGGCGATGAGGCCGCCGGTGGTGGCGGCGATCCCCCCGGATACGCGGCCCGCAGACCGCACGAGCTCACGGGCCAGCTCATCCCCGGTCAGCCCGTCGTAGTGGGTCGACAACCGGTCGGCGTCGCGCACGGGCACGCGGGGCGCCATGTCGACCACGGTGTCGGCCAGCCAGCGGCCGCTCACGACGGCCCGACGCCCCGCCCGGCGCGCCGACGACGCCAGCTCGTCGACATCGGGAAGATTGGCGTGCGGGCGCACGCCACCGATTCTTGCCGCGGGAATGGTGGGTGGAGCGCCCGATCCCGCGGCAGGTTTCCGCAGGGCCCTATCCCTTGGCGTAGTCGTAGAAGCCCTGGCCCGACTTCCTGCCCAGGTGCCCGGCCGCCACCATCCGCCGCAGCAGCGGCACCGCCGCGTAGTTGGGGTCGCGGAACTCCGTGTAGAGGGCGTCGAGGATGGCGAGCGACGTGTCGAGCCCGACGAGGTCGAGCAACGCCAGTGGCCCCATCGGGAAGTTGCAGCCGCCCTTCATGGCGGCATCGATGTCGTCGCGGCTCGCAATGCGGTTCTCGAGCATGCGCACGGCGTTGTTGAGGTACGGGAACAGCAGCCCGTTGACGATGAACCCCGCCCGGTCCTCGACCACGACGGGCGACTTGCCGCAGGCCTCGGCGAACGCCTGGGCCTCGGCGATGGTCCCGTCGCCGGAGAGCAGCGTCCGGACGACCTCCACCAGGCCCATGGCCGGCGCCGGGTTGAAGAAGTGGATGCCGCACACCCGCTCGGGGCGGTCGGTGACGATGGCCATCTCGACCACCGGCAGCGTCGACGTGTTGGTGGCGAGGACGGCCCCGTCCTTCACGAGCCGGTCGAGCTCGACGAACAGGTGCTTCTTCGTCTCGAGGTCCTCGACGATCGACTCGACGACGAGGTCGCAGTCCGCCAGCGCCTCGAGGTCGGCGGTGGCGCTGACGCGGCCGCTCACCGCCGCGGCGCCGGCTTCGTCGAGCTTGCCCCGCTCCACCTGCTTGGCCAGCGAGCGTCCCAGGCCGGCGACCATGGCATCGGCCGTCTCCTGCTTGCGCGACCGCAGTACGACGGTCATCCCCGCCCGGGCCGCCACCTCGGCGACGCCCGAGCCCATGATCCCGGATCCGACGATGCCGAGCTTCTCCACAGCCATCGCAGGAGGCTACCGAACGGTAACCATGGGCGCCCAAGTCGGGGGGCCGCTCGCGGTCGAGCCCGACGATTACCGTCGTCGCCCGTGACCGGACCCTTGGCCCTCGTCGGCGGCGGTGCCTGGACCGCCGGCTGCGACTTCGACCGCGACCTCCTGGCCGCCAGCGGCGCCGACGAGGTGGTGGTCCTGCCGACCGCCGCGGCTTACGAGCACCCCGACCATGCCGTGGCCGTGGCCATCGAGTGGTTCGCGACACTGGGGGCCGAGGTGCGCCCGGTAATGGCCGTTGACCGTGCCGGCGCTCACGACGGGGCACATGTCGCGGCCGTGCGCGCCGCCCGGTTCGCCTATCTGGCGGATGGGTCGCCGATGCACCTGCGCTCGGTGCTGCTGGACACCCCGCTGTGGGACGCGCTGGTCTCGGCGTGGGACGACGGGGCGGTCGTCGCCGGGGCGGGCGCCGGGGCGATGGTCCTGTGTGATCCGATGGTCGATCCCCGAGGCGGTGCCTACACCGTCGGGCTGGGCTTGGTGGGCCAGCTCGGCCTGGTTCCCCGCGCCGACACCTGGTCGGACGACAAGTTGCACCGCACCCGCCAGCTCGCCCCCTCCGGGGTGCCGGTGGTGATGGTCGACGAGCGTACGGCGCTGATCCGGGACACCCGGGGCGAGGCTGCCGCCGACGAGGCCGCGCCGGCGACGTGGCGCGCCGAGGGTGCCGGCAAGGTCGGTGTCTGGATCGACGGCCACGAGGCCGACCTGGCGGCGTTGCCCGGTTAGCCCCAATGCCGTTAGCCCTCGGTTAGCCCTCGGTGATCGTCACGGATTCGACGGTCACCGTCTGCGAAGGTGCGCCGCCGAGCTGGCTGGAGGGATCGGGCTCGTGCAATGCCAGGATCGCTTCGAGCACGTCGAGCCCCTCGGTCACCTCACCGAAGACGACGTAGGTCCCCTGGCTGTCGAGCCCGGACACGGCTTCGTCGGCCGTGAGGAAGAACTGCGCGCTGCCGCTGTTGGGACCGGCGCCGCGAGCCATCACGAGCTGGCCCGGCTGATAGGTGAAGGGGCCGGTTCCCTGGCCGGACGTGAAGTCGAACGGGCCTCCCTCGTCGGGGATCGTGTAACCGGGGCCCGGGTCGCTGGCATCGTTGGTGTGGGGTGAGCCGCCCTGGATGATGCCGATGCTGGGATCGGTGCGGAACAGCTCGGTCCCGTCGTAGTACAGGCTGCGGGCCAGCGACACGAAGTTGTTGACGGTTCCCGGCGTCCTGGCCGTGTCGAGGTTGACCACGACGTCGCCTTCCGACGTCGCGAACGTCGCCGTGTACGACTTGGCCGGGTCGATGCACTGCTGGAACGACGCCTCGAAGTCGAGCGTCGGCTCGTCCGTCCCCTGGGCCGGCGGGCAGGCCGTCGTGCCATAGGCAAAGGGAGGCGTTGCGCCGGGTGCGATCGTCGTCGTCGCCCCGGGCGCAGTGGTCGTGGTGGTCCCTTCCCCCGTGGTCGTGGTGCCGGCCGTCTCGGTGTCGTCGGACGAGTCGTCGTCGCCGGTCAGCAGCGAGTACGCGAACGCCGCCGCCAGCACGATCACCAAGCCGATGCCCAGCCGGACACCCGTGCGCTTCGTCTTCTGACGGCGGGCGGCCGCGTCCTCGGCCACCGACTTGGCCTGTCTTCCCAGTCTCTGACGCTCACGCTTCTCGGTGCCCACGAGGGCGCAAGACTAGCGATCAGGCGTGCTCGTCCTGCAGTCGCACCGGCCCCCAATGACCACCCAACCGGTTCCCGACTGCACGATTCGGAGCGGAACGTGGGAGAATCGCGCTCGAGGCGGTTCCCAGTGACGAACCATCACCCGAGAACCAGATGAACAACCAAGACGAAGAGACCACGGCCTCCAACGTGACGATCGAAGTCGGTCGGCGGCTACGTGCGCTGCGCAAGGCGCGGCACATGTCCCTCGACGACGTCGAGCGCCAGTCGGCCGGGCGCTGGAGCGCGTCGGCCATCGGGGCCTACGAGCGGGGCTTCCGCACCCTGAGCCTGCCGAGACTTCACGAGCTCGCCGAGTTCTACGACGTGCCCGTGTCGGTCCTGCTCGGGGAGCAGACGCCGGCGACCGAGGGTCCGCCGAAGCTCGTGCTCGACCTCGAGGCACTCAATCGGGTACCCGAGGCCGCTCCGGTCCAGCGCTTCGTCCGCTCGATCATCATCGAGCGGGGCGATTACAACGGCCGCGTGCTGACGATCCGCCGCGACGACCTGCGAGCCATCTGCGCGCTCCTGCAGCTCGACGTGCCGGACGCCATCGCCCGGCTGGAGGGGTGGAGAGCGCTCGTCGAGAGCCCCTCCCACCTCGGCTGACAGTCCCAGGCGGGCAACGTTCCCCGTAACCGACCTTCCCCGGCGGGCGGAAGGGTTTCGATCGCCGCGCCCCACCACATGTACGTTCCCCACTGTGTCCCTCGTGATCCAGAAGTTCGGTGGCACGGCGGTCGCCGATCCCGATCGCATCCGCGAGGTCGCCGACCACGTGGCGCGCACCCAGCGCCGCGGCGACGACCCGGTCGTGGTGGTGAGCGCCATGGGCAAGGAGACCGACGACCTGATCCGCCTGGCGGGCGACGTCTCGGACTTCGCGCCGGGGCGGGAGATGGACATGCTCATCACCGCCGGCGAGCGTAAGGCGATGGCGCTCCTGTGCATCGCGCTGCACTCGATCGGCGTGCCGGCCGACAGCTTCACCGGCAGCCAGGCGGGGTTCATCACCGACACCAACCACACCAACGCCAAGATCGTCGAACTGCGCCCCGACCGGCTGCGCAAGGTGATCGACGCCGGACGCGTGCCGGTCGTCGGGGGCGCCCAGGGCGTGTCCACCGACCACGACATCACGTTCCTCGGCCGTGGCGGCTCCGACACGACCGCCGTGGCGTTGTGCCATGCGCTCGCGGGCGAGGCGTGCGAGCTCTACACCGACGTGCCCGGGGTGTTCACCGCCGATCCCCGCCTCGTGCCCGAGGCCCGGCGCATGACCCAGGCGTCGTTCGAGGAGATGCTGGAGATGACCGCCACCGGCTGTCCCAAGCCGGCGATGCGCTCGGTGGAGTTCGCCCGCCGTTGGGGGGTCAAGCTGCACGTACGCTCGGCCTTCACCTGGGAGCCGGGCACCTGGATCACCGAGGAGGACCCGTCGATGGAGCAGGCGATCGTCTCCGCCGTCACCCACGACGTGACCGAGGCCAAGGTCACCGTGTCGGGCGTGCCCGACAAGCCCGGCATCGCCGCCCGCCTGTTCCGGGAGCTCGCCGACGTCGGGGTCAACGTCGACATGATCGTGCAGAACGTGTCCGACCACGGCGTGACCGACATCTCGTTCACGGTCCCCAAGAGCGACCTGACGACGGCCACCGGGGTGTGCCAACGCCTGGCGGTCGAGATCGGTGCGACCGGGGTGTCGTCCGATCGCGACATCGCCCGGGTCAGCATCGTGGGCGCCGGCATGAAGTCCAACCCCGGCGTGGCCGCGACGATGTTCGAGGTCCTGGCCGGCAACGGCATCAACATCGAGATGATCTCGACGTCGGCCATTCGCACGTCGTGCGTGGTGCGGGAGGACCAGATCGAGCAGGCGGTCCAGAGCCTGCACGCCGCGTTCGCGCTCGAGGCCTGACCGCGAACTGACGCCGGGTAACCCGGTTGGGCCGTCGATCGGTCAGCTCGTAGCCTTCCGGGCATGGGTGCTCAGGTGAGTGTGGGCGTCGTCGGCGCCACAGGACAGGTCGGCGGCGTGATGCGCTCGGTGCTGGCGGAGCGGGCCTTCCCTGTCGGTGAGATCAGGTATTTCGCATCGTCGCGCTCCGCCGGGCGGACGCTCCCCTGGCGGGGCGACGAGGTCGTCGTCGAGGACGCGGGCAGCGCAGACTGGTCGGGCCTCGACATCGCCCTGTTCTCGGCCGGTGGATCGCCCTCGAGGGTGCTGGCGCCCCGGGTCGCGGCCGCGGGCGCGACGGTGATCGACAACTCCTCGGCCTGGCGCATGGACCCGGACGTTCCCCTCGTGGTGTCCGAGGTCAACCCGGGGGCCCTCGAGCGCATCCCCAAGGGCATCGTGGCCAATCCCAACTGCACCACCATGGCGTTCATGCCGGCGCTGGCGCCGCTCCACCGGGAGGCCGGGTTGCGGCGGCTGGTGGTCAGCAGCTACCAGGCGGCCTCGGGGGCGGGGACGGCGGGCACCGCGGAGCTCGACGAGCAGGTTCGCAAGGTGGCCGACGGCGCCGCGGCGCTGGCCTTCGACGGAGCTGCGGTCGACATGCCGCCTCCGGCCAAGTTCGCGGCGCCGATCGCCTTCAACGTGTTGCCCCTGGCCGGCTCGATCGTGGACGACGGGAGCCGTGAGACCGACGAGGAGCAGAAGCTCCGCAACGAGAGCCGCAAGATCCTCGACATTCCCGACCTGCCGGTGTCGGCGACGTGCGTGCGGGTGCCGGTGTTCACCGGGCACTCCCTGTCGATCAACGCCGCCTTCGAACGGCCGCTGAGCCCGGAAGGGGCGATCGAGCTCCTGGCCGATGCTCCCGGCGTGGCGGTGGTCGGCGTGCCGACGCCGTTGATGGCGGCCGGGACCGACCCGTGCTACGTGGGCCGGGTGCGCCGCGATCCGACGGTCGAGCACGGGCTCGCGCTGTTCGTCTCGAACGACAACCTGCGCAAGGGCGCGGCGCTCAACGCCGTGCAGATCGCCGAGCTGCTGGTCGCCGGCGGCTACCCGCGTCCCTGACGATCTTCGGGCCCACGGCGCCACATCTCGTTCGAAGGCTGCATGGCCCCGATGTCACTGACCGTCCTGTCGTGGAACCTCAAGGGAAGCAAGGGCGTCGACGTCCGCGCCGTGGTCGACCACATCGAGGCGATGGCGGCTGACGTCGTGGTGTTCCAGGAGGTGCAGCGCCGCCAGGCCCGGGCCATCGATCGGTCACTCGGGGCCAAGAGCCTCCGGTGGGGGTTCAAGCACTGGCCGATCCTCACGTGGCCCGAGGGCATGGCGGTGCTCGGCGTGACCCGGCCGGCCCCGGCGCGCACGCATGCCATCACGCACCGCTGGGTGCCGTGGAGCTGGCGGCGTCGCGTCCTCCAGGTCGCAACGGTCCGGCTGGACCCCGAGGGCGGTCCCGGTACCGCCGTCACGCTGGTCAACGTGCACCTCAGCTCCGGCGATGCCAGCGCCATCCGCGCGCTGGAGGCGGGCGCCATAGCCCGTCGGATCGCCGAGCGGGGTCGGCCGGCGGTGGTGGCCGGCGACCTCAACGATCGCCCCGGCGCGGACGTGCACACGCGCCTCCGCGACGCCGGCCTGCGTGACGTGTGGACCATCCTCGGGGCGGACGACCCCGGTCCCACCAACTGGCGGGGCTGGGTGGCGGCAACACCCAGGCCGCCGAGCCAGCGCCTCGACTACGTGCTCGTCACCCAGGGGCTCGAGCCGGTGGCCGTGTCGGTGCCACGCCATGGCGACGCCGACTTCGCCCCGTTCGCAGCCATCTCCGACCACCTGCCGGTCACGGCCACCGTTGCCGCCACCGGAGCGCGTCCGTAGGACGCGCTCCCGGCCGACTCCTAGACCCCCGAGCCGACCGGAACCCTGTCCGGCCGCTCCGCGGGGACGAGCTCGGCGGCCTGAGGCTGCCGTTCCCGCTCGGCCCGTTCGGCCAACATGTGGCACGGGTAGCGGCGGTGGGCCCGGACCAGCACCTTGTCCACCCCGAGCATGAAGAACGTCCCCACGACCAGCCCGGCCGTCACGTCGGAGAACCAGTGGACGCCGAGGTAGACGCGGCTGGCGGAGATCCCGGCGATCAGGGTCGCGGAAACGGCCACGGAGGCCCACCAGATGCCGCGCCGGCGCGTGTAGAGCGCCACCACCACCGGCAACAGCCCCCACAGGGCGATGGCGGCCATGACGTGGCCACTCGGGAACGAGTACCCGGTGCCGGCAACCAGCCGGTCGAAGTCGGGTCGATCGCGGCCGACCAGGCCCTTCACGATGAACTCGAGGGCGGGACGGGCGAAGGTGGCGACGAGCAGCGCGGTGGCCACGGCCCGGCAGCGGCGCCACGTCAAGATCGCACCCAACGTGCCCACGACGAGGACCACGACGGTCGACCCCAGCCGCGAAGCCGTGAGGAACAGGTCGTTGAGCGCGGGCGTCCGGCTTGCCTCCACCCCCCGCTGGATGGGCTCGTCCCAGGTGAGCAGCGCCTGACCGTTGCCGAGGGCGGCGGCGGTGGCCAGCGCCAGCAACAGCGCCCCGAGGACGACCAGCAGCCGACGGCGCGGCAGCAGCAGCGACGACGGCGTGAACGGCGGGGCGGTGTGCACGTGGCTCACGCAACCCTCTGACGAGGTGGGGGACGTGGAAGCGGCGGCGGCGGGAGCGGTTTCCATGAGCGGCGGCACTGGGGCCCGGGCACCGAGTATGGCACTCAGCGGGCGATCGCGGGCGTCCAGACCCCCGATTGAAGCAGCTTCGACATGTGCGGGCGAAATTCCTGTGAGCGACCTGAACGAAACCGGCGCCCGGCGGTCAGCGGGTCTCGATGCGCTCCGGTTCCGCTCGGGGGAGCCGGCACGCGGGGGTACCGCCGGGCAGGCAGTGCCGGTTGCGGGCGATCAGCCGGTAGGCCGGGGCCGCGATCCAGCGGACCGGCCGCCGGTCGAGCAACAGGCCGAGCGGGCGCCAGTAGCCGCCCGCGTCCACCAGCAGCCTGGCGATGGCCGCGGGCCCGGCCGCCCGGACGACCCCGCCGGGCCGGCCGTGGATCCACCGGACCGATGCTTCGACGTCGGCCCGCGAGACGCCCAACGCCTCCAGGTCGGCGAACTGCCACGGCGTCACCGCTGCGGACGTCGGGATATGCCGTTCGATGAACCGGGCGCACGACGTGCAGAAGGCGCAGTCGCCGTCGTACAGAAATACCGGCCGGTCCGCGGCTCGTCGGTCGCTGGCGTGATCCACTCCCGCCAGTCTGCCGGGCCGACGTCGACTTCGAGATCCCGACCGGCACCGTCACCGCTGTGCTGGGGCCCAACTCAGCCGTGGCCGGTGTCGATGACGCAGAAGCGGTTGCCCTCGGTGTCGGCGAGGACGATGAAGTCCGGGTCGTCCGGGTACCGGTCCCAGTCGACATGCTCTGCTCCCAGGGCCACCAGCCGCTCCACCTGTGCCGCCTGGTCGGCCGCATCGTCGGCGTACAGGTCGAGATGGATGCGGGGATGCTCCTGCACCGGCGACTCGCTGAGCTGGAGAGCCAGGCGGGCGCCCGGGCCGCCGGCGCCCGGGATCAGCACCGCCCAGTCGTCCTCCACCTCGTCGCGGGGGACGTAACCGAGCGCCTGCTCCCAGAACCGGACCGCCCGCCTCATGTCGTTGACGCCGACCACGATCGTCCCGATCCTCAGCACGGGGCCCGATTCTGGCGGACCCGTGGGGGCCGCCGTGGCACCGAGCGGGTCGCCGACGGCGGAGCTCCTCGAGAGGCGCATGAAGTCGGCGACGCCCATCGTCCGCAGGATCGCACGTACCGGGCCCGGCACGTGCCGACGCGTCTCGTCGTGAAAGACCTCGGGCGCGGTCAGGTGCACGGTCCTGCCGCGCGTCACGAGGTCGCAGCCGCCGGCGGCCAGGACGTTCTTGACCCAATCGGAGCCCGCACCGTAGGTGAGCGCGACCACGTATCCGCCGCCGGCCACGAACACGTTCACCGGCGAGCGGTACTCGTGCTGCGACCGGCGGCCCGTGTGCACGACGACGCCGAAGCCCGGGAGCCACCTCGCAAGCGGCCCGGTGACGTGGTTGGTCACCCGGCGATTGAACGCTGCGAGACCACGCGGCAGAGCCATGACCGGACCTCCTACCCGAACTTCGCCGTCAAGCCGCCGTCGACCGGAATGATCGCGCCGTTGAGGTACGAGGACGCGGGCAGTGCGACCGAGAGGACCACGTGTGCGACCTCCCCCGGGTCGCCGTACCGGCCCAGCGGGACGCGACGCCGCGCGAACTTCTGCTTGTCGTCGTCGGGGATCGCTGCCGTCATCCCGGTGTGGATGGGACCCGGGCAGATGCAGTTCACCGTGACGCCCTGCGGCCCGAGCTCGCAGGCGAGCGAGCGGGTGAGCCCGACGACGCCGTGCTTGCTCACGGTGTAGGGGCTCAGGTAGGGCGTGGCGCCCAGCCCCTCGGTCGAGGCGATGTTCACGATCCGGCCGGCGCGCTCGCGCGCCAGGTAGGGCAGGCATGCCCTGATCATCTGCACGTACCCGACCAGGTTGACGGCGAGCGTGGCATCCCAGGCGTCGCCGTAGCCGTCGGCGTCGATCGGTGCCGGAACGCTCACGCCTGCGCAGTTCACGAGGACGTCGATCGGCCCGAGCGTCTGGACGATCTCGACGATGACGCCGGTGATGGCGTCGTGGCTCGTGACGTCGAGGCGCCACCTCGCGGTTCCCGGTTGGTCGGCGGCGTCGCGGTCCGTCGCCGCGACCTTGGCACCCTCGGCAGCGAAGACCTCCGCGATCGCGCGGCCCATTCCGCTGGCGGCACCCGTCACGAGCACGACCTTGCCGGCAACGCTGCGATCCAGCCCCACGAAGCGGAAGCTACCCAATGAGCGCCCTGCTGCAGTGCTGCGTCGTTGGTCGGCCGGCCATTCGTGCGGCGGGCCGCCCGTGTCCCCGTCCGTCGATCGGAACCCTCTGCATGGCCCATTGACGACCACTCCGTCGCTCGGGCTGTAACGGGGGCGGGCGCCGGCGCGGTCTCTGTAGGGGCATCGCTCAACCGCCGCTGCGCGATGCCCGGTGGCGACCTGGATCGTCACCCGTGCGCGGCCCCTGGGCATCCCCCGCCCGGGGGTCGGCGCTTCTGCGCAGCAACGTGGGTCGGCTACGTCGACGCCACGTCGGGCGACAGCGCCACGCACAGCGCGGCCGGGGCCGCGGGGGTAACGTCGGACGCGGCGCAGGAGGTCGTGGGGTGGCGGACGCGTGGGGGTCAGGTCAACGCTCGGCCGCGCTTCGACGGTCCGTCGTCGTCGCGCTCGTGACCGCCGTGGTCGTGTCGATCTCAGGCTGCAACGTCGAGGGCAACGACGCCGCCGAGAACGGGGCTGCCAGCACGACGTCGAGCGAGACTCCCGAGGTCGACCCCGACGCTGCGGCAGCCGATCTCCGCGAGCTCCTCGACTCGACGCCGCAGGCGATTGCCGAGGACGTGAGCGCGCTCGGACTCACCCAGGTGACGGCCGATCAGGTGGGAGGCGTGGCCAACGCCCTCTGCGAGTCGGCCTTCGACCCGGACGTCACCACGTCGTGGCTCGAGGGCTTGATCGTGACCAACGTCGCCATGGTGGGGCCGGCCAACCGCCTGCTCCGCTACTCCGGCACCCCGGAGGTGTGCGCTCGGGCGCCAACCGCCGCGGAGCGAGACTTCTACCAGGCCGAGGTGTACCGGGTGTTTGAACCGGCACCCCCGCTCCCTCCGGGGGCCACGCAGGTCCCGAGCCGGGTCGAGGCGTTCGTGTGCGATCTCCTCGGTACCCCGGCTGCTGGTGACACCGTGGGAGCCGCGCTCGACCGCCTGCTGGACATGGCCTCGCGCAGTAGGTTCGACGCCGGGGAGCTCCTCCCGTTTGTCGTCGAGGTCGCGGGCGCCGGCTGCGACCAATGGCTGCCGATCGCGATCGGGGTACTGGATCGATACCTCGGCACCTAGGCGGTGAAAGGGCATGCGCCATCCAGCATGGCGATGGTCAGACCACGACCGTCAACTATTTCACCGGGGTATACCCGGTGTGTATAGTCCCGGTCCGTGACCGTCTCCTACGCGCTCCTC
>JBOGHG010000085.1:0-15173 GCA_050744525.1 Acidimicrobiales bacterium
CGACCGGAACGATCGACGCCGCCGGCAGGCGGCGGCCCGAGAGGTGGGGGGAGGTCGAGGGGGGAGGGTTTCCCTCCCCCCTCGAGGTCACGTGAGGCCACTCTCGTCGATCATGGCGGTGGTGGCCTCCAGGCCGCCACCCAGCTCGTCGAGGTCGACCCGGGTCTTGGAGATCTCGTCGAACGGCGGCAGTGCGCCGTTGACCTCGGCGCCGTCGGCCAGCGGGTACTCGAACGTCTCCTCGCTGAAGTACTTCTGGGCATCCGGAGAGAGCAGGAACTCGATGAGCTCGGTGGCTTCGTCGGGCATGTCGGTGTCGGCGATCTTCGATGCCGCCGTGACCAACAGCGTCGACCCGAGGTCACCGTCGGGGAAGTAGTGGTTCTCGACCGGCAGGTCCGGGTTCTCCGCCTTGGCCCGGAACGCGTAGTAGTGGTTGACCAGGCCCATCGGCACCTCGCCCCGGCCCACGGCCTCGACGATGGCGGTGTTGTTGTCGAACGTCGGCGGATCACCCGCGGCCATCCCGTCCAGCCACGCCGCCGCCTCGTCGTCGCCGAGCTGGTCACGCAGGACGGTCACGAAGTCCTGGAACGACCCGTTGGTCGGCGCCAGCGCCACCCGGTCGGCGTACTCCGGCGCGGTCAGGTCCAGCACGGAGTCGGGCAGGTCGGCGTCGTCCACGAGCTCGGGGTTGTAGACCAGCGTACGCACCCGGCCCGAGAGGCCGACCCACCCGCCGTCGGCCGCGGCGTCGCCCTCGGGGACGGCGGCGACGACGCGGTTGTCGAGGGTCGCCAGCCGGCCGGCGGCATCCAGGTACCCGACCGCACCCGGGCTCTGCGAGATGAAGACGTCGGCGGGCGTCCGGTCGGCCTCCTCGTCGATGAGCAGCGCCAGGTCAGCCGACTGGCCGTAGCGCACGGTGACGCTGATGCCGGACTCGACGGCGAAGTCGTCGAGCAGGGGGCCGATGAGGTTCGAGGTGCGCCCGCTGTACACGACGAGCCGGTCGTCATCACCGGAACCGCAGGCGGCGATCGGTCCGCCGGCTGCCAAAGCCGCAGCGAGAACCGCCCCGGCCATCGATCTTCTGCGTGCCATCAATCGCAGACTAGCCATACCAGCGCTCGAGCGTGAAGAATGCTTAACAATGCGCACGCAAGAGCTTGCCGGCCCCAACCCGGTGCTCATGGTCCTGCCGGCCCACGACGAGGAAGGGACGGTCGGTGACGTCGTGAGGCGGGCCCCGCTCGACGTGCACGGGCACCCGGTCGAGGTCGTGGTCATCGACGACGGTTCCCGCGACCGGACCGCGGCAGAGGCGCGGGCCGCCGGCGCCACCGTCGTGTCGCTCGGCCGGAACCGGGGGCTCGGCGCCGCCGTCCGCGCCGGCGTCGCGTGGGCCGTGGAGCGGCGGCCGGCCGCCGTGGCCTTCCTCGACGCCGATGGCGAGTACGCCCCCGAGGAGCTGGCGACGCTGGTGGCCCCGATCCTCGAGGGCCGGGCCGACTACGTGATCGGCTCGCGCTTCGCCGGCCTGCCCCGGGACATGCGCCCGCACCGCTGGTTCGGCAATCGCGTCCTCACGCTGGCGATGAAGCTGCTGGTGAGGCGCTGGGGAGTGCGGCGGCTGAGCGACGGCCAGTCCGGCTACCGGGCGCTCTCACCCGCCGCCGCCGCCCACGCCGAGATCATCCACGACTTCAACTACGCCCAGGTGCTCACGCTGGACCTCGTGGCCAAGGGCTACCGGTACGCCGAGGTGCCGATCAGCTACCGGTTCCGACAGCACGGCCAATCGTTCGTCCGGCTGGGTCCCTACCTGCGCCGGGTGGCGCCGGCGGTCTGGCGTGAGCTGCGGACGGTCAGCGCCGTCGGCGACGAGGGCTCGCTCGCCGACACGGCTGGGGACCGGTCTCCGGTGCTGGTGGCGGACGCTTCGTCCTCGACTTAGGAGCCGAGCGGATAGGGCGGTTCGTGCAGCCGACGCGTGGGAATTTGGCCGGCGACCACCAGCTCAACAGCTCGGGTCCCGGCAGCGCTGGCCACCGTGAGCCGAGAGGACGTGCACATCCGCTCAGGTCCCTATTGAGGAAACGCCCCCACCTGACGTGGCGTAGCCTAAGGACCGGTGGACACGGCGAACGACGGTGGCGAGTGGCTCTCGGCATACGTGGGCAGGGTGACGGAACTCCTCGAGGATGCGGGCCGAGTCAACGCGGAGCTGGCACGCCATTGGGGAGCCCGGGCCCTCGACGACGGCGACGAGTGGACCATCGACACGGTGACGGCCGACGTGATCGAGGCCTGGGAGCACCTGACGCCGCTGGCCGATCGCGGCCTCGAGCTCTGGCTCGAGCTCGTGCAGCAGGGCCTGCGCCCGAAGGGCCCGGCATGAGCGGCGCCGAGCAGCGCGACGCTCGTGAGCCCGAAGACCTCGCCGCGCTCGTGGGCTCGCGCCTCACCAGGTACGTCGACCTGTGGGAGTCGGCCAGCGCCAAGCTGTCCACGGGGAGCTACCACGCCGACGATCTCGTCGACGACTGGTTCCACTGGCTGGGCATGGTCTCTCGGGACACCGCGGCGGCGGCCACCCTCATCCTCGGCGGCCTGGCCGATGCCGCCGGCCAAGGGGCGGCCGGACAGCCCGACCGGCCCGACGCCCCGGAGGACGAGCCGGGACCCTGACGATGGCCACGGGGCGGATGGCGCGGGTGGTCGACAACCTGCTCACGGCGGCCGAGCAGGCGGCGGCGGAACAGGCATGGGACCGGGTGCTGGACCTCTGTGAGGACGTGCTTGCGGTCGAGCCCGACAACCCCGAGGCCTCGGCGCTACGCATGGTGGCCGAGCGGCACGTCGGGCGGGCGATCCCGGCGGCCGGACGACGGCAGGTCACGGTCCTCTACGCCGATCTCGTCGGGTCCACGCCGATGGGCGAGCAGCTCGATCCCGAGATCTATCTCGAGGTGATCCGCGCCTACGAGACCGCGTGCCGGCCGGTGATCAACCGCTACGGCGGGCACATCAATCGCTTCGCGGGCGACGGCCTCATCGCCTTCTTCGGCTATCCGAACGCCCACGAGGACGACGCCCGGCGGGCGACACGGGCCGGGCTGGACGC
This sequence comes from Acidimicrobiales bacterium, assembly GCA_050744525.1. Taxonomy (GTDB): domain Bacteria; phylum Actinomycetota; class Acidimicrobiia; order Acidimicrobiales; family VFJN01; genus DASQUK01. The sequence goes on from JBOGHG010000085.1 coordinate 3,128, forward strand.
CCTGGAGGCACTTCGGTCGGTGTCGGAGCGGACCGAATCGGAACACGGGGTCGAGATCGCCGCCCGTATCGGCGTGCACACGGGCCTCGTCGTGCTGGGCGACCGGGGCAGCGCCGCCTGGTCCGAGCGCGACGACGCGTTCGGTCCCACCGTCAATCTCGCCGCCCGGCTGCAGGCGGTGGCCACGCCGGGCACCGTCGTCGTCAGCGACTCGGTGGCGCTGCTGCTCGGACCGCCCATCGAGCTCGTGTCCCGTGGTACCCAGGCTCTCGCGGGCGTCCCCCGCGCCGTCGAGGTGTTCGAGGTCGTACGGGTCCTCGCCGACGGCCACCCGTCACCCGGCATCGCACGATCGAGGATCGTCGACCGCTCGATCCAGCTCGACGACCTCAACCGCCGCCTCGAGCTGACGCGCCGGCAGCCGGACAGCGCGGGCCGTGCTGTCCTCATCGAGGGCGAACCCGGCGTGGGCAAGTCCCGGCTCCTGATGGAGGTGCTCGACGCCACCAGTGCTCGATCGGGGCGTCACATGACGCTGCAGTGCTCCCCGTACCTGACGACGAGCTCGCTCCACGCCGTGCGCCAGGCGATCCATCGGTACGCCGCGATCGCGAGCGACGACACGACCGCCGCCCGCATCGACAAGCTGGTCACCCTCGTCGAGCGGTTCGGCCTCGAGCCCGACGACGTGGTCCCCTACCTGGCGATTCCCCTGTCCATCGACGTCAGCGGCCGGTTCGATCCGGTCGAGCTGGACGCGCTCCAGCTCAAGGAGGCGTTGCTGAGCCGGCTCCTGGCCATGTTCGAGCGCATGCCGACGTCGGGCACACCCTTCGTGGTGGCCCTCGAGGACGTGCACTGGGCGGACCCCATGACCATCGACCTCTTCGAGCGGCTCGTCCGCGCCGGGCCGCCGGCCGGCATGCTCGTGGTGGCCACCTCACGCCCGACCTCCACCAACCCGATCCCCGGCCTTTCCGTCGACGTCATTCGACTCGGTCCGCTCACCGCGGACGATGTACGGGACTTGGCTGTCGCCACGGCAGATCGGCAGCTCGACGACGCCCTCCTCGACGAGATCGCCCGCCGCAGCGACGGGGTGCCGCTCTATGTGAACCAGCTGGTCGGTGCCCTCGCCGGTCCTGGCCAGGCCCCGGCGCCCGAGGCCATCCCGCTGCCCCTCATGGAGCTGCTGCAATCACGCCTCGATGCGGTGGGCGCGGCCAAGTCGGTGGCGCAGGTGGCGGCCACGATCGGGCGCGACTTCGAGTTGTCGATGCTGCACAGTGTCATAGGGGCGCTGGCCGACGATCCCCTCGGTCAGCTCCCTGCCGAGGCGGTCACCCAACACGTGGACCGGCTCGTGCGCAGCCACCTGGTCGACGTCGACGGCGACGACCCCGATCGCCTGCGGTTCCACCACGCGCTGCTGCGCGACGCCGCGTACGCCTCGCAGCTCCGCCGGGTGCGTCCCGCCCGGCATCGGGCCGTGGCCGGTGTCCTCGCCGAGCTCGACGCCGGCGGCAAGCCGGTGGAGGCGTCGCTCATGGCGTACCACTACGACCTCGGTGCCGACCCCGAGCGGGCGATCGACGCGTACCTGGTGGCCGCCGAGAGGGCCCGGCGGGCAGGGTCGTTCGACGAGGCGCTGGCGCACATCGACCGGGCCGACAAGCTCCTGGCCGACGTCCCCGAGGCCGAGGCGCCGCGGTCCGAGCTCGGCATACGGCTGAGCCGCGGCCTGGTCACCACCAGCCTCGCCGGGTGGGCCGCCGAGGGGGTGATGGCCGACTACGAGCGGGCCTTGGAGCTGTGCGGAACCGGAACCGACGATCCCGCCATCGGGGCGGACTCGCTGCGGGCCCTGGTCGGCATCTGGACCTGGTACTGCACGAAGGGCGACTTCGAACGGGTGGGCGAGGCCTGCCGTGCCGTCGAGCGGCAGCTTCGGCTGACGCCGGTCCCCGCCGGCCTGCCCACGCTGGCAGCGATGCAGGGGGTCGAGGACTTCTATCGCGGACGGTTCATCGAGGCGCGCGCCCGGCTCGAAGCCGCGGTCACCGGCTTCGCCACCGACGACATCACGGACTGGTCACGCTGGCAGGTCCCCAACGATCCCCTGGCGGCCTCGTACGCCTCCCTGGCGTTGCTGCGCTTCCTCATGGGTGACGAGGCGGGCGCCATCGCCGCCGTCGACGCCGGGCTGGCGCGGTGCGCCTCCCTGCCGTTCCCCCACGGGCCGTTCAGCGAGGCGTACGTGCGCGCCTTCGAGGCCTGGCTCCACCGGGCACGCGGCGACCTCGTCGCGGCCCACGACGCTGGTGCCGAGATCGGTCGCATCGCACAACGGCACGGGTTCGTGTTCTGGGCCATCGTTGGTCAGCTCCATACGAGCGCCAACGAGGTGGCCGCGAATCCGACGCCTGCCGCGCTCGGCCAGCTCGACGGCGCCATCGCCAGCTATCGCGGGGTCGGCGCGAACGTGCTGGTGCCCTCGTGGTTGCTGGAGCAGGCGGAGGGAAGCGTCGCGCTCGGCGACCTCGAGCGGGCGCGTCGCTGCGTCGACGACGCCCTGTCGTACACCGACCAGCTCTACGCCCGGGCCGGGGGACTGCGGCTGCGAGCCGAGGTGCGGGCCGCCGGCGGCTATGGGGAACCCGATCGGCACACGATCAAGGCCGACCTGCGCGAGGCCCTGCTGCAGACGACCACCCAGCGCGCGCCCTACTACGCCTCCCTGGCAGCCGAGAGCTACCGGCGACTGATCGGAGACGATCCGTTCGTGTCGTGGGCGCTGGCCAAGACCGACGCGCCGCCGGACGAAGTGAGGTGATCAGCTGTGCACCGTGCCGATGGGCGTGACGATGACCACCGGGATGTCGCGGGCGGTGCGGCGCTGATAGGCGTCGAAGTGTGGGTACGCGGCGGTGAGGGCCGGCCACAGCTCGGCCTTCTCGGAGGCCGTGGCCGGGCGGGCGAGCATCTCCCGGCGGCGGGCCCCCACCTCGACCGTGGCCCGGGGATCGGCGAGCAGGTTCAGGTACCACGCCGGGTGCGCGCTCATGCCTCCTCGCGAGGCCACGAGGGCCATCCGGTCGCCGCCGTTGGCCAGGTAGAGCAGCGGCACGGTGCGGCGGCGACCGGTGCGCCGACCGGTCGTCGTGAGCAGGCAGATCGGGGCGCCGCTCGGCACGTGACCGGCCACCCGGCCGCGGCTGAGCCGATAGACGACGTTGTTGGCCCCCGTCATCCACTGGACCGTGACCCGGCCGACGCGTTCCTGGAACCGAGACATGGGGCGCGCCCGCGGGTTCTCCACGGTGGCGGAGGCTACCGGCGGCCGAAGGGAGGCGAGCGATGATCGACACCAGCGACGAGGAGCTGGGCCTGGAGCGCTTCCGGCAGGCGGTCCACGGTCTGTACCTGGCGAGCCTGCCGGACCCTGTCGTGGAGGAGCTGGCCACGCACGACCTCCTGGGTGACGCGATCGTCGAGGTCCCCGAGGCCGTCGAGGTCCTGGTCGCCGCGCGCGTCGACCGGCTGCTGAAGCTGCACGCCGTCGCCAGCACGCTCAACCGCAAGCCGACCCTGGCCGAGCATCGGCAGGACCTCGCGAAAGCCCTCGAGGTGGACGACCCCGACCGCGGCCTGACGTTCCTCGCCGACCGCCTGGCGCAGTTCGCCGCGGAGGCCGAGGCGCAGGGTGGTGGGTTGTCTCCCGACCGCTGGGACCTGTTCCTCAGCGCCATCGCGGAGCCTCGCGACGACCGCGCCGTGGTCAACAAGCCGGGCTGCAACGACGACGAGACGGTGCCGACACCGGCGGGAAACGCCGCGACCATCAAGTCGAGGTTCTGGACCGATCTCCCCGTCGACCAGCTGGCCGGCTTCGTCGATCCCCGGCGGTGGGCGATCTGTGGAAGGCCCTTCTGGAAGCAGATGGCCCTGGTCGCCGGGACCGAGACGCGCTTCAGCCGGAGCGGCGTCGAGGGCTACGCCGCCGACTTCGAGGAGATCGTCGACCTTCCCGTCATCGGCGAGGTCGCGGTGTACCTGCGGGTCGAGTACGGCGTGGAGGCCCGGGCCGGGCAGCCGCCGAGCCACGTGTACGCCAACTACGAGCTCGCCGCCGGTTACCCGACGCGTGATGTCACCTTCGACAGCGGCTGGCTGTGCGCCACCGCGAACACCCTGGGGCCCGAGGGCGAGGCAACGCTCGTGGAGGGGCTCAAGGCGATCCGCTTCGCCGACGACTTCCTCAACCAGTTCCCGGACCTCGCCTGCGATGGCGGCTGGGTCTACCTCATGATCAACATGGCGCTCCAGTGCAGCGGCGTCCCGGGTGCGGTCACCGGAGCCAGCGAGGTTCCGCCGCCCGCCCATGCCCTCGGCATGGCCGCCGCGACCGACGGGATCGGCGAGGCGATCGACGACTGGGTCCGCTACGCCGGCGAGTCGCTGCAGAGCCACGGCCAGTACGCCAAGTCGGCGATCGACCGGATACTCGGGCCCCGGCTCGATCCCCGGTGGGTCAACGACCTCCTGGACATGGCCCCCGGGGCGGTCGGGACCACGAAGGCGACGCTCGCCGCCTGGCGACGGATCCTGACCGAGCTCGCCGAGCGGGGGGGCCAGCGATGAGCGGGGCGAGTGGAGGCGGGGCGCCGACGGCGCCCGGCGGGGGCGACGGCTCCTGGCTGCCGTCGCGGGACGAGCTGGTTGGTGCCTGGGCCAGGGCGGTCCTTCAGCTCTGGGACCTCACCTTGTCCTGGTGGAAGCTCATCCCCGAGCAGGGCGAGGCCGAGGACGAACGGCTGCGCGCCTGGTCGACGTGGGTGTTCTACCCGTCCCGACCTGACCGGGACACGAGGCTCGGGTGGTCGGGGCTGCGCACCCCCGGCGGTGACACCGTCCCCGCCGCCGCCGTCCACGTCGAGCCGACCGCGGTGGCGTTGGGGCCGGGCAACGTGCGGCTGAGGATCGCCGTGGACCGCCCCGCAGCCCAACGCGCGTTCCACTACCACCTGACGATCTTCGACCGTGACGCCCCTGACGATCCGTCGTGCAGGCGCGAGTACGGCTTGGGCTTCGGGGTGCCGGGCGCTGGCACCTAGACATGTCGCCGTCCTCGGTGGAGGGATGGCCGGGCTCACCGCCGCCTGGGAGCTGAGCCGGCCCGAGCACCAGGGGAAGATCGCATCCGTCACCGTCTACCAGCGGGGCTGGCGCCTGGGCGGCAAGGGTGCCAGCGGCCGCGGCGCCCACGGGCGCATCGAGGAGCACGGCCTCCACGTGTGGCTCGGCTACTACGACAACGCCTTCCACCTCGTGCGCCAGGTGTACGACGAGCTCGACCGCCCGACGACCGACCCCGAGTGCCCGATCCGGACCTGGCACGGCGCCTTCGTGCCGGCCGAACACATCGGCGTGGCCGACCGGTCCTCACCGGGCGGGGAGCCGTGGCTGGCCAGCTTCGGGCGTAACCGGTTCGAGCCGGGCGATCCGTCCGTCGCGCCGACGCCCACGAGCGGCACCGCGTTCGCCGAACGGGCGGTGGGACTGCTCGTCGACCTGTGGACGTCGCTGGGTCGGAACCGCCGGCCGCCCGTCGGCGTCTTCCTCACCGCGTCGTCCCGGCCGCCGGGGGCCGCGGCGCGGCTCGATCCCCTGCGGTCCCTCGCCGACTTCGGGGATGCGGTCCGCCATGCGGAGCTGGCGGGGATGGTTGCGGCCCTCCGGGCGCTGGACGAGCTCGACCGATCCGGCCTCGTCGGCGGCCCCGTCCGCCAGGCGATGGTCGATCAGCTCGCCCGGCTGCGGGGTGCGCTGCGGACCCGCATCGGCAACGACGACCGCGGCCGGCGGCTGTGGCACCTCAGCGATCTGCTCATCGCCTGCCTGCGGGGCATGGTGGCCGACGACCTGCTGCGGAGCGTCCGGCGGTACCCGACGATCGACGATCGGGACTTTCGCGCCTGGCTGGCACAGCACGGGGCCAGCGAGGAGACGTTGCGGTCACCGATCGTCAACGCCATGTACGACCTCGTCTTCGCCTACGAGCAGGGTGACCCCCGGCGGCCGGCGTTCTCGGCCGGCCTGGGCCTGTTCCTCGCCTCGAAGCTGTTCTTCGACTACAAGGGTTCGATCTTCTGGAAGATGCGGGCGGGCATGGGCGACGTCGTGTTCGCGCCTCTGTACCAGGCACTGAAGGCCCGGGGCGTGCGCTTCGAGTTCTTCACCCGCGTGCACGCGCTCCGGCTCGCCCGGGGATCTCGCGACGTGGTGGGCACCGTCGAGCTGGCCAGGCAGGCGCAGCTGGCGGATCCGGGAGCGGGCTTCGACCCGTTGCGGCGTTGGCGAGGTCTGCCGTGCTTCCCGTCGATCCCCGACGCCACCCAGCTGGTGGGCGGTGCGCCGCTCGATGCCGGGCGCCACGACGGCGCACGCGGCGACGAGCAGCCCGCAACCCTGCACGCGGGTCAGGACTTCGACGTGGTCGTCCTGGCCACGTCGCTCGGCATGGTCCCGCACGTCTGTGCCGACCTCGTCGCCGCCTCCGATCGTTGGCGCGGGCTCGTCGACCACGTGGCCACGGTGCCCACCCAGGCCGCACAGCTGTGGCTCACCGAGACCGAGGCCGAGCTCGGTTGGCTGCGCCCGGGCGCGACGCTCAGTGGGTGGGACAAGCCGTTCGACACCTACTCGTCGATGAGCCACCTGCTGCCGCTGGAGGACTGGCCCACGAGCGACACCCCGCGCGGGCTCGCCTATCTGTGCTCGTCACTGCCCGACGAGGCCGGCCACGACGAGCGGTCCGTCCGAGCCGCCGTGGGGCAGGTGCTGGAGGAGCGCATCGGCGATCTCTGGCCGATGGCCCGAGGGGCGAGCGGCTTCCGCTGGGAGGTCCTCCACGGCGGCCTGGGGGCCCAATTCGTCAACGCCGCCACCGATCCGTCCGACCGCTACGTCCAGTCCCTGCCCGGAACGGACCGCTACCGGCTCCGGGCCGATGAGTCCGGGATCGACAACCTCGTCCTCGCCGGCGACTGGACCAACTGCGGCCTGAACGCCGGATGCATCGAGGCGGCCGTGCTGTCCGGCATGCAGGCGGCGAACACCGTCCTGGGCCGGGCCCTGATGGACGGGGTCATCGGCTCCTGGTACCCGATGGGCCGGCCCGCACAGGCCGGGGGCGAGGCGCCGGCCGGCGGCACCCGGACGACGGTCTCCCCGGTCGCGACGGAGGAGGCCCTCTCGTGACGGAATCGGCTCCCGGCCCGGACGCCGGTCACGACGGCGACGGCCTGCGGCCGTTCGATCCGCTGCGAGCGGTGACCGACGTGCAGCGGCAAGCCATCGACAACGCCGGGCGCATCATCGGTCGCCTCCTCGAGATGATGGACCGCGCCCCCACCGCCGGCGACGCGCTCGAGGTGCCGGCCGATGACGGAGGCGACGGGGCCGAGCCCGGGTTCCAGCAGATCCGCGCCAACGTGGCGCGGGCCATCGACCTGTACATGGACCTGTTCCAGCGAACCTTCGAGGCCTACGCGGACCTCACGGAGACCACCCTCCGCAGGCGCGAGGTGAGCATCGGCGGCGACGGCGCGTCGCCGACCGCGCCGCTCACGCTGCAGGTCACGGAGGATGGTGTCGCCGAAGGCGAGCTGTGGCTGCACAACGCCACCGACGCGGCGATCGGGCCCGATCGGGTGGGCGCCACCCCGCTGTGGTCGCACGGCGGCCACGTGGTCCCGGTCGCGGACGTGACGATCGAGCCGCGCACGTTGCCGCCGGTCCCGCCCGGCGAGTCGGCCCGGGCGGTGGTCCGCGTCGACACCGGCCGCCTTCACCCCGGCCGGTACCACGGTCACCTGCTCACGGCCCGCGCCGCCCTGGCCGTCGACCTCACCGTGCCCGGATGACGGCGACGGCCGATCTCGCCATGGTCGAGGGGACGCTGGCGCGCTACGGCGAGCTCACCGGCCGAGCGATGCGGGAGCTCCTCGCCGGAGGGGACCGCGCCCCCTACCTGACGGACCTGTTGGCCGACTATCCCGGCAGGGGCGGCAAGGCCCTGCGACCCTCGCTCGTCCTCGCCACCTGCCAGGCCTTCGGAGGGTCGTTGCGTGAGGCCATGGGCCCCGCCGTGGCCATCGAGATGCTGCACAACGCCTTCCTGATCCACGACGACATCGAGGACCAGAGCCGCCTGCGACGGGGCCGCCCGACCCTCCACCGTCTCCACGGCGTGCCCTTGGCGCTGAACACCGGGGACGCGTTGGCGATGCTGTCGCTGCGACCGCTGCGCGACGACGGCGTCCTGGGGTCGCGCATCCAGCAGGCCATCCTCGACGAGTACCTGTCGATGGCGCAACGGACCATCGCCGGGCAGGCCAGGGAGCTCGGCTGGCGACGGGACAACGTCGTCGAACTGGAGCCTCACGACTACCTGGAGCTGATCGGGGCCAAGACCTGCTGGTACACGACCATCTACCCGCTGAGGGTGGGGGCGCTGATCGGCTCGCGCGGCTCGGCGGACCTGGAGGGGCTGACCCGCTTCGGCTTCTACCTGGGCGCCGCCTTCCAGATTCGGGACGACCTGTTGAACCTGCTCGGCACCGATGAGGGCTACGGCAAGGAACGCCTCGATGACGTCCGGGAGGGAAAGCGCACGCTGATGCTGATCCACGTCCTGGGCGCCGCCTCCCCTGCGGAGCGGCGCTGGCTCGAGGCCTACCTCGCCAAGCCGGCGGGGGAACGCACGGCCGCCGATGTCCGGCGGATCGTGGACCTGATGGCGCGACACGGGAGCGTGGAGTTCGCCGTCGACTACGGCCACGGGATCGCCGATGCCGCCCACGACGCGCTGGCCGGGGCGTTCGCCGGGGTGCCGCCTTCCCACCACGTCGCCTTCATCGCCGGGCTGGTGCCGTACATGCTCGAACGCACCAGATGAGCCAGCTCACCCCCCGACGACGAGGGGAGACACGGACCTCGGCTCGCCCCCGGGGCGTGCTGGGTCAGTCCTCGACGACGAAGCCCCTGAAGCCATCGCGGGCGGTTCGCCACGCGGCGGCGTCGAACGTGCCGTCCGGGCGGAGCGCCTCGGCGGCCGCCCAGCCCATGGCCAGGGCGTGATGCGTGTTGTCGGGGGTGAACAGGCCCTGGCGGCCGAAGGTGACCAGGCCCGCCTTGGTGGCCCAGCGTTCCAGCGCCGCGAGGTCGTCGGTGAACCCCGGGCGGTAGACCGGGTAGACGTGCGGCAGCCGGCGGCTCGCCACGTCGATGGGGCGGGCCGGAGGCAGCCCGGCCGCCACCAGCTCGCGGCCGAGGCGGACGGCGAGGTCGGGGTCGGCGGCCCGCCAGACGTCATCGCCCGCCCAGCACGGGATCTCCGCGCACAGCACCGTGCGATCGGCGGGGTCGTCGGGGTTGTCGCGGTAGTTGCGGGGCTCCGAGAGGCGGGAGGCGGACACCTCGGGACCCGGGAAGTAGTGGGCGTCGTACTCCGTCCATTGCGGTTGGTCGAGCACCAGATAGAGCAGGACCATGGCCCGGTGCCGCAGCCCGGCCGCGGCCTCCAGCGCCTGTGCGGGCGGGGGCGGGTCGGCCATGCCGGCCAGCGCCGCCAGCGGAACCGTCGACCACAGGTGGTCGGCGTCCAGGCCGGTGCCGTCGTCGAGCGCCAGGCGCCAGCCGCCGCCCGGCCGCCGGCACAGGGCCTCGACCCTGCACCCGAGGCGGACGGCGGCCCCCGAGCCGCATGCCGCCTCGGCGATCGCCTCGGCGATCGCGCCGAACCCAGGGCGGGGATAGAGGAAGGTTCGACCCGCCGGGCGGGCACCCCGGGCCAGGCGCCGGACGATGGCGGCCGGCGACGAGGCGCTCACCCGGCGACGCGCCAGCTCGCCGGCCAGCTCCGCCGGCGGTGTGGCCCACAGCTTGCGGGCGTACGGGTCGTAGAAGGCCTCCAGGACCGCAGGCCCGAGCCCGGCTCGCACCACGTCGGCGAACGTGTCCCGGCGGGGGCGGCGCAGCGGTCCGCTGAGCGCGTCGGCCGCCGCCCGGACGGCGAACGCCGGTGGTGTGCGCCGCACCAGGTCGCCGGTCCGCAACGGGAAGGCCACCCAACGGTCGAGCAGCCTGATCCGTCCATGACGCGGCCGCACCTGGAGGTCGGCACCCAGCAGGCCGCGCAGCGCCCCCAGGATCGGCGCCGGAGTGGCTGGGTGGAGCCGGTGGCTGCCGTGGTCGACCCGGAGGCCGGCGACCTCGAACGACCCGGCCATGCCGCCCACGGCCGGGGCCCGCTCGACGACCACCACCCGGTGCCCGGCCGCCGCCGTGCGCCAGGCGGCGGCGAGCCCGGCCGGGCCCGCCCCGACGACGGCGATCACCGAGGGTCGAGGGGTTGGCCCGCCACCGCGTGGACCCGTCGGGAGCGGGACCGGCGGCCCGGATCGTCGTCGGCCTCGGCCGCGCCGGGTTCGGGTTCGCCGGCGGTGGCTGGGCCGGGTGCCGGGAACACGACCGCCGGCGGCCCCTCGTAGGTCACGAGGACGCGATCGCCGCGCTCGAACCGGGGCGTGGCGGTGGCGCGGGCACGGACGGGTTCCTCGCCGTCGGGGCGCACCAGGTAAACGGTGTCGTGGCCGTAGTACTCCGTGAGCTCGACCGTCGCGGGCACGCCCCGGCCGCCCGGGGCATCGAACGCATCGAGCGGGTCGAGCCGCAGCTGCTCGGCGCGCAGCACGACCTCGACCGGGCCCTGCGCGAGGCCTCCGCTCCCGGACGCGTCGAGCGCGACGTCGCCCACCGGGGTCATGGCGTGGTCGCCCCGGCCGTCACCGGCGACGAGGTTGGCGTCGCCGACGAACGTCGCCACCCACGGGCTGGCCGGGCGCGCATAGAGGTCGGCGGGCCGCGCCTGTTGCACGATGCCGCCCGCGTGCATGACCGCGACCTCGTCGCCGAGGACGAACGCTTCCTCCTGGTCGTGGGTCACGAACACCGTGGTGACGCCGAGCTCGGCCAGCAACTGATGCACCTCGGTGCGGACCTGCACGCGCAGCGTCGAGTCGAGGTTGGAGAACGGCTCGTCCAGCAGCAGGACCCGGGGCTGCGGGGCCAGGGCCCGCGCCAGCGCCACCCGCTGCTGCTGGCCGCCGGACAGGGTGGCCGGCTGGCGGTCGCCGAGCCCGTCGAGCCCGACCATGTGCAGCGCCGCAGCCACCCGCGGTCCACGCCGCTCGGACCGGGACAGCCCGTAGCCCACGTTCTGGGCGACCGTCAGGTGGGGGAACAGCGCCCAGTCCTGGAACACCATGCCCACCTGCCGCTTCTCGGGTGGTACATGGACGTCGCGCGTGGTTGCGGACAGCAGCCGTTCACCGACCCGCACCTCCCCGGCGTCGAGTCGCTCGAGCCCGGCGACGGTGCGCAGCAGCGTCGTCTTGCCGCAGCCGCTCGATCCGAGCAGCGCCAAGATCAGGCCGGGCTCCACCCGCAGGTCGACATCCCGGAGTACCGCGAGCGCGCCGAAGCGCTTGGACACCCCCCGCACGTCGATCGCCACCGGCACGTTCATCCTGCCTCACACCGTACCGGAGGTGTACCGAAGTCCGGAATATCAGCGGCTTCGTTCGAGGACGGCCATGGCGGCGTTGTGGCCGCCGATGCCGCTGACACCGCCGCCGCGGCGGGCGCCGGCTCCGCACACCAACAGGTTGGCGACGTCCGTCGAGACCCCCCAGCGGTCGCCGTAGTCGTCCTCCGCCCACGGCCAGCTCAGGTCCCCGTGGAAGATGTGCCCGCCGGGCATGGCGAGGGTGGACTCCAGTTCCCGGGGACCGACGGCCTCCAGGCACGGCCGACCCTCGGCGTCGCGGGCGAGGCAGCCGGCTAGGGGCTCGGCCAGGTAGGCATCGAGCCCGGCCAGGTGGCGCCGGACCGCCTCGTCGAGCACCGAACCCTCATGGTGGGCGGCGAACAGTCGGGCGGGCGTCTGCAGCCCGAACAGCGTGAGCGTGTGCACCCCACGCGC
>JBOGHG010000086.1:0-15129 GCA_050744525.1 Acidimicrobiales bacterium
CCGAGGGCCGCACGGTCCTCCTCACGACTCACGACATGGCGGAGGCCGAGACGGTCTGTGACCGGGTGACCCTCATCGACCGCGGCCGGCTGATCGCCACCGAGTCGCCGCGGACCCTCTCGGCGACATTGTCCCGGTTCGAGCGGATCGAATGCGAAGGGGCGGGGGAGGCGGTGCTCAGCGCGCTCCGGTCGTGTGCCGGCGTGAGCCGGGTAACCTCGGCCGGCCTCGTGGCGCGCATCGAGGTCGACGAAGAACCGGCGGTGGGCGAGGTCATGCGCCGGCTGGTCGCCGCCGGAGTGACGTCGGTACGGGTCACCCGGCCCAGCTTGGAGGAGGTCTACCTGAGCCTGCTGGGCGAGCGGGGCATGGAGGTCTGACATGCGCGGCCTTTGGGGCGCCATCCGGCTGCAGTTCCAGATCGTCACCGAGGATCGGTCGTACCTGAACGAGATCGTGGCCAACCCGTTCGTCGCCATCATCTTCCTGGGCGTGGTCAAGGCCGCCGGCCGCGACGACCTGACCAGCTTCGCCCTTGTCGCCCCCGTGCTGATAACGCTCTGGGGCATGGCCCTCGAGATCTCCGGAGACGTCGTCGACTACGACCGGGGCACCGGCATCCTCGAGGAGGTCGTGGCCACGCCGACCCCGCTGCCAGCGGTGGTCTTCGGCCGGGTCCTGACCGTGAGCGCCCTCAGCCTGGTGGCGGTGGCCGAGACCTGGGCGGTGGCCCGTTTCGGGTTCGGCGTGACCGTCCCTGTCGAGCACCCGGTCCTCCTCGTCGTCACGCTCGTGCTGACCATCCTGGCGATGACCGGCACCGGCCTGATCATGGCCGCCGCATTCGTACTCGCCCGATCGGCGAGGACCTACCAGAACACCCTCAACTACCCGATCTACCTGCTGTCCGGCGTACTCGTCCCTCTCTCCTTCCTCCCCGGCTGGCTGCGGCCGATCGGCCGGTGCCTGTTCCTCTCTTGGAGCGCCGACCTGCTGCGAGGATGCCTGCGACCGGGCCCGGTCGACGGCGCGCTCCCGGCACTGGCCATGGTGCTGCTGCTCGGTGCGACGGGCTTCCTGGTCGGCCGGGCGCTGCTGGCGCGGGTCCTCCGACACGTCCGCCAGCTCGGCACCCTCGGGTTCCAATGACAAGGGTCCGCCAGACCTTCCGGGTCCTCGGCCACGCGGCCCTGAGCGGCTTCCGGGACACGCTGGCGTCCGTCTACACGTGGTGGAGCTGGGGGTTCGGCCTCTTCGGCCGGCTGCTCGCCCAGGTCGCCTTCTTCGCCACGCTCGGCCGGCTGCTCGGGTCGCAGGAGCAGGTCGTGTTCCTGCTGGTCGGCAACGCCGTCGCGGTGGCGTCCGCCTCCGGGCTGACCGTCACCACCGCCACCGTCGGCGAGCGCTGGAACGGGACGCTTCCGCTGCTGATGGCGTGCCCCTCCAGTCCCCTCGTCGTGCTCATGGGCCGTGGCGCATCGTTCGTCGTCAACGGGCTGATCACGTCCCTGGGCGCGCTCCTCCTCGTGGCGCCGCTGTTCGATGTGTCGTTGCCCTGGACGCGCTACCCGGCACTGATCGCCCTGCTCGTCCTGGTGACGATGACCACCTACATTGCGGCGACGTTCCTCGCCGGCGTGATCTTGAAGACCCCGAGCCTTCAACGGACGGTCGCCAACGTCGGCCGGCTGGTGATCATGGCCTTCTGCGGCGTGAGCGTGCCGCGGGAGTTCTTCCCGGCCGCCGTCGAGTGGGTCTCCGCCTTCCTCCCGCTCACCCACGGGCTCGACGCGGTGCGGGAGCTCTACGCCGTCGCACGTCCCTGGGTGATCCTCCGGAATGCCGCGCTGGAGGGACTCGTCCTTCTCGGCTGGCTTTCGCTGTCGCTGGTCACCTTCCGTCGCCTGGCGGACGCAGGGCGCCGGGACGGCTCGATCGTGTTCTCCAGCGGATGATCCCGCTTCGGTGGGGCTGGAGACGGCCGCACTGCCGCGGTGGCCGGTGTGACGCCGCCAACACCATGTCGGGTCCCTGTCCTCCGTGGGCACGGACCGCGAGCCCGATCCCGTCGTGCGCGGTGACGAGGAGGTCGAAAACGCCAGTGCTCTCTCCGCGTTCGGCGATCGGGTGCCGGGAGGACATTCGGCACAGCTCGAGTAGCCCCCTCGTGTCGTCCGTGCCAGCACGGATGCGAAGCTTGGTCATGCGCGTGAGGATGGGCTCATGACGTTGCGCGTCGTCGTCGTCGATGACGACGATCGGTTTCGCGCCATCGCACGCCGGACGCTCGCCGCCGACGGCGTCGACGTTGTGGGCGAAGCCACCAACGGCGAGGAGGCCATGGGCGCCTTTGCCAGGTGGCGGCCTGACGTCGTCCTGGTGGACATCCGCCTTCCGGGCATCGACGGCCTGGAGGTGGCCCGGCGGGTGCGCGCGGACGCGAATGGACCCGCGGTGATTCTGGTCTCGACCTGCGACGTCGGCTACGGCCACCGGGTAGCCAGGGGACTGGCGGCTGGTTTCCTGCCCAAGGACGCGCTGTCGCTGGCCGCCATCGTCGAGATCATCGGCCCGGTCCCATGACCGGCTGCCAGAGCGCCGTCGCTGTACCATCCGCCTGTGGCCGAGGCCGGGAGGGTCGCCCCCGTAAATAGGACCCCAGCCGGCCGGGCGGAGCGACGTCGTCGCCGATCTGCATGAGACTGTCATCGCCGAGCAAGCCCTGCGACGGAAATGGTCCGGGCTGATCGTCAGTCCCAGGGTCACGGCCGAGCTCGAACGATCCTGGGCCCATCCATCCCGCCATTGAACGGGCCCGGTGCCGTTGGACCGACGGTGCGCGTGATGCTTGTCGACGACGCCTCACTCGTGCGTCAGGGGATCGCCCGGCTGCTGGCGGACGAAGGCGTCGATGTCATCGCCCAGCTTTCGGACGCGACCGGCTTGCTTGCGGCCGTCCGGGAAGATCGGCCCGATGTCGTCGTCCTCGACGTCCGGATGCCACCGACCCACACGACCGAGGGCCTGCAGGCCGGCGTCGCGCTCAAGCGCGAGCTTCCTGACGTTGGCATCCTCGTGCTGTCCCAGCACGTCGAGACCCGCCATGCGGTCGAGCTGCTCGCCGGTGGTCACAAGGGGGTTGGCTACCTCTTGAAGGAGCGCATCTCACGGCCGGCGGAGCTTCTCGACGCCCTGTGTCGCGTCGCCGCCGGCGGGACAGCCATCGATCCCGAGGTCGTCCGCGTCGTCTTGGAGACGCCCCGGCCGGCGGATCCCCTGGCCCGCCTGACCGTACAGGAGCGAAAGGTGCTCGAACTCGTGGCCGAGGGGCACTCCAATGAAGAGATCGCCCAGCGGCTGGCAGTGACGGCGCGAACGGTGGAGACCCACACCAGCCGGATCTTCACCAAGCTCGGCCTCAGAGCGGACCGGGCCACGCACCGCCGGGTACTCGCGGTGCTCGCCCACCTTCGGGCCAGCGCCGCGCCCCCCAGGTAGCCGCCCGGCCGGCGCGCATCCGTGCTGGCACGGACGACAGCGGGTGGAACGTTTCCTAGGTTTCGACAGGAGGACTTGTCGATCACGCTCAGCAGAGGAGCCCAGCATGACGTTCGCGCCGCTCGCGCCCACGATCTACCTACCGCCGACGAAGATCGCGCGCGACACCTACGTGATCAACCAGGTGCAGGAGGCACTCGGCCAGCCGCTGTTCGTCCAGATCAACTCGATGGTGATCCTGGGCGCAGAACCGGTCATCGTCGACACCGGGACCCCTGCGAACCGGACGCAGTGGCTCAACGACGTGTTCTCCCTCGTCGAGCCCACCGACGTCCGCTGGGTCTTCCTCTCGCACGATGATGTCGACCACACGGGCAACCTCGAGCAAGTGATGACGGCGTGTCCGAACGCCAAGCTCGTGTGCAACTGGGCCATGGTCGAGCGTCACACCAACTGCTTCAACTTCCCGATCGACAAGTGCCGCTGGGTCATGCACGATGAGTCGTTCAGCATCGGCGACCGGACGCTGCACGCGGTGCGGCCGCCGGTCTACGACTCGCCCACGACCCGAGGGCTGTTCGATCCAACGACGGGCGTGTACTGGGCCGTGGACTCGTTCGCCACGCCGCTTCCGGACCCGCACATGGCGGTTGGCGATCTGGACCCGGAGTTCTGGCAGTTCGGCATGTCGCTGTTCTCGTTCGGGGCGGTCAGCCCCTGGCTCGCCCTGGTGGACCAGGACAAGTACGGGCGTTACGTCGACAGCGTGCAGCGTCTCGACATCACCACAATCGCCGGGTGTCACACTCCCGTGATCGAGGGCGAGCTCATTCAGCGGGCGTTCGGCGTCACCCGTGCCTTTCCCTCGGTGGAGCCGCCGCCGCTGCCCGGCCAGTCGATTCTCGACCAGATCATCGCCGCCACCGCCCAGCCGGTCCCGGGCTAGGAGGGCCTGGCTTGGAGGTTGCCGGGGAGCACGGGCGCGGTGATCAGCTCGTACCTCCGATCCCGAAGGGCTTGCTCCGTCATGACGATCTGGTGGAGCTCGGCGAACGTCTCGCGGGGGATGCCCATGGCGTCGGCCCCCTGCTGGAGGCGATCGAGCTCTTCGGGGGTGAGTGGACCGTCGGACGCGCAGACGCGAAGCGTCTCGTAGAGAGTCCCCCGGCAGATCGCGGACATGCCAGGGAGCTGCATCAGGCCTTCGATCGTATCGGCGTCATCGTAGGTCTTGATCAGTTCGATGACGCGCTCCGAACTGCCGGCCGCGGTGTGGTACCCGATGAACCACTCCCGCTCTCGCGGCGTGAGCTGGCTGTTGCCTCCCGCGCAGAGCAGGACCGCCTTTGCGTCCAGGAGGTTGTCTTCCTCGGTGATCTGCTCGTAGAGCTCGCCGGGCGCCTCCCAGTTCTCCCAGCCGATCCATTGGAGGGCGATCAGCCGCCGTCGTTCGACGTCGGCGTCCGGGGGCGCGGCCAGTGGGATGCCGGCGGACACGACCGTTCCGCCGCCCGGGGGGCTGTCGACGTCGAGGTGACCGCCGAGTGCGCTCACCCGGTCGGCGAGGCCTTCGAGTCCTGAGCCGGGGGTGGCGCGGGCGCCGCCCCTGCCGTCGTCGGACACGGCCACGTGCAGCATGCCGTCGGCGACGGTTGCCCGTACCGTCGCCCGTCGGGCGTTGGCATGCTTGTTGACGTTGGTGAGCGCCTCCGCGACGGCGTAGTAGGCGCCGATCTCGACCGGTTGTGGCAGCCGCTCTGGGACGTCGACGTGGAGCTCGACCGGGACGCCGGGCCGCTCGGCGAGCGTTTCGAGCGCACCCCCGAGGCCGGCGTCGTCGACTATCGCGGGGTGGATGCCCCGGGCCAGTTCGCGCAGCTCGGTGAGCGCATCGTCGAGCTCTCTCGTCGCGTCGGCGATGAGCTCGGACATCACGATCTCCCCGGAGGCCTCACGGCTGGCGAGGCGGAGCATGAGGGCGAGTCCGACGAGGCGCTGTTGGGCGCCGTCGTGGAGGTTGCGCTCCACGCGCCGGAGCTCACGGTCGCCTGCGTCCACGATCCGGGCTCGGGATGCGTGCACCTCGGCGAGCTGGGCGTGAAGCTGGGCCTTGAGTCGTTCGTTGTCCATCGCCAGGGAAGCGGCCTCGATCGCAGCCTGCAGCCGCTCGGGGTCGCCGAGCAGGGCCGCATCGTGGATGAGCGCGGCGACCGGCTTGCCGCCACGGTCGATCGGGGTGAACGCTCGGCCGGCGACCGCAGCCGTGGTGGTGGCCTCGCCGAGCTCGTCGATCCAGCCACCGGTCCCGACTCGGGGGTAGACGATGTCGAGGTCCGGGTCGGCGAGCGCCCGCCTGAGCGCGTCGCGCACCGTGTCGCCCGGGCCGCCTATCGATAGGTGCATGACGAGGGAGGTCGGTCGGTGGTCAGTGGCGGGCGTGACAGCGGGCGCCACACTGGACTCATGGCGCTGCCCCGGTGACGACGCGTCGTGGCATGCCCCATTCTGGCTCCTCGGGGGAACATCCGTGCCGGCCCGGATCACAAGGAGACTCCAAGGGCGTCCACCACCGCACAGAACGTCAGCGCGCGGGAACTATGCGTGCTCGGAGTCGGGATGCGGCGCTGAATCTGCCGAGCGAGGCGGAGCCGCGGTTCTCGGTGTGATGAAGGCGCCGGCGAATTCGGTGGCGAACTCCAGGAAGCTCCGGGCCGGCCGACCCGTCACGGCCTGCACGGTGTCGGTCGTCTCACTCATCACGCCTTCACGGATTAGGCCGAACAGCGTGACCAGGTTCGTGACGAGCCAGTCGGGCAGGCCGGCGGCGAGCAGGTTCGATCGCGCCTGGTCATCGGGCACGTCGATGTACGCGACAGGTCGGTCGAGCACCGCCGAGAGATGGTCGGCGATCTGTCCGTAGGTGAGCGCTTCCGGTCCGGTGAGGGTAAGTGTCCGTCCCTCCCAGCGGCCAGAGTCCACGGCGATGGCGGCGACGTCGGCGACGTCCCTCGGGTGGATCATGGCGATCGGTGCCTGTCCGGCCGGGACGAACAGCTTCCCCAGCTCGGAGACGGTGCCGGCAGCGGCGAGCACGCCGGTCATGTAGGTCGTCGGTCTCATGACGACCGCCGGGACGCCGGACGCGCTCAGGTGCTGCTCGATCCGGCCTTGGGTGTCCCAGAACTCGAGCGGTGACCCGATCTCGGCCCCGACCGCGGACAGCTTGACGATGCCCTCGATCCCCCTTGCCGTGGCCGCGTCGATGGCGTTCACCTCGTACTCGAACTGCCGTGGGTGGTTGGCGCAGGCCAGGAACATCCGGTCGACACCCTTCATCGCCGTCGCCACCGAGCGCGGATCGGCCAGATCGCCGACCGCGAGGTCGACATCGCTCCCGAGGGCGGACGCCGCCCGTCGTGCATCGCGCACGAAGGCCCGCACCTGCATGCCCCGCTCCTGGACGAGACGGGCGACGGACGAGCCCACCGTTCCGGTGGCCCCGGTGACGAGGACCAGTGTCATCGGTCCTCCCCTCCCGAGCGCCGGCTCGGAGCGATGTTGGCGTTCATGCGGAAGAAGTTCTCCGGATCGTGACGATCCTTGAGGGCCCGCAGGCGGTGCAGCCGCTGCCCGTAGGCGTACTCCACACCGGCGGCGCCCTCGTCGGAGATGAAGTTGGCGTAGACGCCGTCCCCGTAGGGCCGCAGCGCCTCCCACCCGTCGCGGACCCAGCGCTTGTGGTGATCACCGGGGGCGTCTGAGGGAGCCCATCCGGCAGTGAGGCTGATCTCGAACCCGGGGTTGCGGTCGCCCACCGCCGTCGCATCCTCGGCGACGCGGCTTACTGCGCCCCCCACGGCCCAGCCGTTGATCTGGCAGAACGGGCCGGGCATCGACTCCATCCGTTCCATGAACACGCCGATGACGTCGTCGGCCAGGGTCGGCAGGCGGTGGGCCTTCCAGTAGTAGTGCCGCCCGTGCGGGGCGCCGCCGTCGAGCATCGACTGCAGGGCGACGTAGGGCCACGGACGGACAGCGTCGGCGATCGGCGTGCCAATCGCTCGAAGCGGTGCCAGGGCGGCGGCGCCGTCGGCGGGGTCGCCGGTCCAGGCCAGGATCAGCGCCGCCACCGGCTTCCCGAACCACTCCACCGGGACGAACGGCGCGGGCGGCGCAGGCAACAGACCGACGGTGATACCCAGCTCGTCGGGGGCCTCGAGGGCGAAGTCGCGTATGAAGCGTAGGACGTCCGCAGCGGCATCGATGGGCCAGAGGATGGGGCCACCGAGGATCATCGGTCCGACCCGGTGGAGCTCGTATTCGAAGCTGGTGGCGACGCCGAAGTTCCCGCCCCCGCCTCTCAGGCCCCAGAACAGGTCGGGATCCGATGTGGCATCGACGCGGACCAGCCGGCCCTCGGCGGTCACGAGGTCGACCGAGAGGAGGTTGTCCACCGTCAAGCCGTGCTTCCGCATGAGGTGCCCGAGCCCGCCGCCGAGCGTGAGGCCGGCGATCCCGGTATGGCTGATGATGCCCCCGGTCGTGGCCAGGCCGAACGGCTGGGTGGCGCGATCGAGCTCGCCCCAGAGGACCCCGCCCGCCGCCCTGACGGTTTGGGCTGCGGGGTCGGCGCGGATCGCCTTCATCAGGGAGAGGTCGATCATCAGCCCGTCCTCGCACACGGACAGACCGGCGATGGAGTGGCCGCCGGCCCGCACCGACACGACAAGGTCCTGCTCCCGGGCGAACCGCACCGCCTCCACCACGTCGTCGGCCCCGGCGCAGCGGGCGATCAGGCGGGGTCGACGGTCAACCGCGCCGTTCCAGACCCGTCGCGCCTCGTCGTAGCCTTCCTCTCCAGGCTGCAGCAGCGCCCCGCGAAACCGGGCCCGCAACCCGCTCATCGTCTCGGTCGTCATGCGGCCGCGGCCGCCATGATGGTCCGGATGTGCTCGGGGGCGAAGAAGTCCGCCGGCGACAGGGAGCCGGCGACGACGCTGACGAAGGCGTCCATCGCCCGCTGGCTGTGGGTCACCGCACCGAGGAGCTGCTGCATCTCGGGGGGCGGAGGCTCGAGCCTCGCGAGCTGGGTGGTGAACTCGTAGATCGGCGTGACCCGGGCGTCTCGGGCCCGCTGGTAGCCCGCCATGGCCTGCTCGAAGGGTTGTGTCCCCTCGAACGTCTCGGTGAGAGCCCGGGTGCACTGCTCGGCGCTGATGAAGGCATCACTGATGCCCTGGGCCGTCACCGGGTCCCGGGTGTACCCCGCATCACCGACGAGCGCCCATCCCGGCCCGGACGGCGTGCGGAAGAAGTTGGGGACCCCGCCCACCCGGAAGCGGTCCTCCCGGGTGGCCGCCCGCAGCCGGTCGGCGAGCTCGGGGACGCGGTCGATCGCCGCCAGGTAGTTGCCCTCCACGTCCGCCTTGAACCCGGCCGCCTGCCCCGCCGGGCAGCCCACGAGCATGAGTGTGAGGTCGTCGTTGGTCGGGATCGCCGCGATACCGCGATCGCCTCGGAGCCAGACGGGGAAACCCTGGATCCCGAGCCCGCTCCAGAAGGTGAAGAAGGCAAACTCGAGCACGGGCAGCTCGCTGTAGACCTCCGCGCCGACGGCCTTGGCCACCCGGGAGTTGTGCCCGTCGGCGCCGACGACCACCCTCGCCCGCTCGACCACCGGCTGGCCATGCTCGTCACGGCCGCGTATCCCGACGACCCGGCCCTCCTCGAACATGATCTCCTCGACCGTGAACCGCTCGCGCACCTCGGAGCCGGCCTCGGCCGCGGCGTCGACGAGGATCTTGTCGAGCACCGTCCGCCTCGGCGCGTAGGCACCGCTTATCCCGTCCACCGCCGTGGGCGTGCCCGAGATCACGAAGGGCCCGAAGTCGAACGAATAGGTCGGGATCGGCGGGCACCCCGTCCCGGTGACCCTGTCGAGCAGCCCCCAACGTTCGAGAGCGGCCAGGCCGGTGGCGTGGATGGCGAGCGTCGAGACGGTGTCGCTGGGGAACGACGACCGGTCCACGAGCAGCACGCGATAGCCCGCCCGGGCGAGGAGCATGGCCGTGGGTGAGCCGGCGCAGCGTGCGCCGACAACGATGGCGTCGTAGGAGCTGGGCAAGGTGGCCTCCATCGGAGCGTGGATCGAGTACGGGCTGCAGCATGCTGCGGAGACCGTTTCGAAACCGTTCGGCGGGCGTCCTCCGACCGTTTGAAAGTGGATCAGCCGGTGGGGCACAGCCGCACGCGGGTGGCCGCGATCCTCTTCAGCAGCCCCAGCGACCCGGTGAGGCGGGCGACCTCCTCGCCCCGTTCCAGCTCGGTCTCGGCACCGGTGTGGTCGCCGACGGAGGCGAGGAACGTGGCCCGAACCCGGCGGATCTCCGGCTCCCAGATGCGAGTGCCGCCCGCAGCCAGTGCCTCCTGCGTTGTGTCCAGGCCGCCGTGCGGGTCGTCCGCGGCCACGTGCGCGGCGACGAGGAGCCGGTACAGGGTGGCTCGGAACCCGGGCGCCGGGTTGCGGTCACCGCAGGACGCGAGTGCGGTCCGAATGCGGGCAATCCCAGGTGCGGCCCGACCGTCGAGCACCTCGACGTACGCCGGCCACGCCGACGCGTTGATCGCGATCGGCCCGCCTTGGTCGGCTCTGGCGGCGAGGAGGGCCGCGTAGTCCTTGACGCGATCGTCCTCCTCGAGGTCGACGGCGAGCAGGCCGGCGAAGACGAGGGCCACGTCTCGGCTGTAGGGGTGGCCCACCTCATCGGCCAGAGCGAGCGCCGTGTCACGGGCGTCGCGGGCCTCGTCGTCGAAGCCGAGGAAGGCCAGCGTGTTCGCCAGCCGGCTCAGGCAGACGACCTTCGGGTCCTGGCCGAACCGGAGCACGTGCGCGTCGTGGTCCGCGCGGGCAAACCGCTCGACGACCACCTCGAAGTGCTCACGCGCTGCACGCAGGTCGCCGGACCAGAACGAGACCACGCCCCGGAGGTACCGGCTCTCCATCAGCAGGCCGTGGTCGCGCCTGGACTCGGCCGACGTGTGAAGACGCTCGGCGGCCGCGCCCGCCTCTTCGAACGCGTCGCGGCAGAGGCTCGAAAGAACGAGCGACCGCAGCACAGCAGGATCAGGGGCCACTCCCAGCCGGGCCGCCATCTCGACGGCCAGTCGTTGGACCTCGGCCAGCCGGTCGGAGGCGAAGCCCTCCAAACCGATGACGGCCGTGGGAAGTGCCGACACGACCTCCAACCGGCGACCCAGCACCTCGGGTGCGGGCTCTGCCTCGAGGAGCTCGCTCGCCCGTTCGAGGAATTGGACAGCCTCGGCATACGCACTCATCCTCTGCGCCTGCGTGGCCGCTGCCCGGTACCAGGTGACGGCTTCGGCGGTTCGACCAGCCCGGTCGTAGTGGGCGGCGATCTGGCCGCTGGCGCGGGCCGGGTCGGTGGTGAAGAAGCGCTGCAGCCCTTCGGCGACACGCAGGTGATTGGCACGCCGACCGGCAGGTCCCAGGCTTTCGTAGGCGACCTCGCGGATCTTGCCGTGGCTGAAGTCGTAGGCGTCGACGTCGTGGTCCCGGATGAGTCCCC
This sequence comes from Acidimicrobiales bacterium, assembly GCA_050744525.1. Taxonomy (GTDB): domain Bacteria; phylum Actinomycetota; class Acidimicrobiia; order Acidimicrobiales; family VFJN01; genus DASQUK01. Next base: position 11,085 of record JBOGHG010000086.1, read on the forward strand.
GCCGCCACAGCTCGTCCAGGCCGGTTGCCACCGTGATGTCGTCCACGCCCAGGGCGTGGCGGATGAGCCCGGCCTGGAACTCCCGACCGACGGTGGCGGCCAAGTCGAGCAGGTCGTGGGCGGGCTCGGAGAGCTGCGCCAGGCGTGCCCTGATGACCGCCTGCAACCTCGGCGGCGTCGCGGTGTGGTCGGCAGAGGGCCCGCCCGCGCCCGACCGGACGGTCTCCACGACGAAGAGGGGGTTGCCCTCCGTCCCGGCATAGATGTCGGCGACGGCGGAGGTGTCCAGCTGTCTGCCGACCAACTGGCTTGCCAGCGCGGCGGTGTCCTCACGGTTCAGCCGGTGCAGTCCGATCTCGTTCGCCCGGCCGAGCACCGTCACCCCGTCCAGCAGGGCGCTGAGCGGGTGCCGGTCGTCGACGTCCTCGCGCCGCGCCGTGGCGACAACGAGAAGTGGGCTGTGCAGGTGCTGACGCAGGAGGTAGTGGACGAACTGGAGGCTGGTGGCGTCGCACCACTGGGCGTCGTCGGCGACGAGCAGGACGGCCTTGCCGCTCGACATGATGGCCCGGGCCGCGGCGTCGAACACCCGGCGGCGCTCGCCACCACCGGCGGCGTCAGCACGGTCCATCGGAACGCCGTCGTCGGCCGCTGTAGAGACGGACGGGCACAGCTCGGGGACGATACGTGACAGCTGCACCAGGTCGCTCGGTGTGCTGCGCCCGACGCGGGCGGCCACGTCCGGCGTACGCAGCCAAGCGGCAACCGCGCCCCAGCCCAGTTCGCCCTCGGTGAGGTAGGAGCGGGCCCGGCAGACGACAGCCTCGCCCTGGCCGCACCCCGCCGCCAGCTCTTCGACGAGGCGGGTCTTCCCGATCCCCGGCTCGCCGGTCACCACCACCAACTGCGCCCGTCCGCCCAGCGCCTCCTGCCAGAGTCGCCTGAGCTCCGTCCACTCCCGCTGCCGTCCTACGATCCTGGGGGGCGCCACGGGGGGGGGCCACGTTGGCGGCGGGGGCGGAGTCGCCCGCCCGCACGATGGCCTCGTGGAGCCGGAGCGTGCTGGCTCCCGGCGCGATGCCGAGCTCGCGTCGGAGGACGGTGGCGCACTCGTGGAAAGCCCGTACTGCGGCGGCCCTGTCGCCAGCCGCATCATGAAGGCGCATCAGCAGGCGGTGGTTCTCCTCCTCGACCGGATCCGTGCGAACGAGCTCCCGCGCCAGGCGGACGGCCTCTGCGTACTCGCGTCGGTCATCCAGCGCGGCCGTCAGGCGGCGCAGCGCCGAGACGTAGCTGTCCCGCAGCCGGTGCCGTTCCGAGGCGATCCAGTCGTCGTAGCAGTCCTCGAGCAGGTCGCCGGTGTACAACCCCACAGCGGTGCGAAGAGCGTCGACCATCGCGTCCGAGCCGGGCGGTGCCCTCCGTGCCACTTCCGTCGCCTGGCTGAACTCGTCGACGTCGACCCACGGCCGCGTCTCGGGGCGCCACTGGACCGTCCGGTTCGTGATCGACAGGCAGCCTTCGATCTCAGGGACGGCTCGCCGCACGGTGTGCAGCAGATTGCGCAGGTTGGTGCGGGCCTGTTCCTCAGAGGAATCGGGCCAGAGGAGGAACGCCAGCCCCTCGCGTGACGACGCGGCGTCGCGGTGGAGCAGGAGGTAGCCGAGCAGCGACCGTCCACGCCGAGACGTCAGCGGAGTGACAGGAACGCCCCCGACGCGGATGTCGAGCGGGCCGAACAGGCGGGCGCGCATGTCAGCGTCGAGCGACCCCGGAGGCTCTGCGTGACGGCCCGATGCCCCTCCCACCTGACCAGTCTCCCAAATCGCGATCCGCCGAGGGCGGCGCGGGCCGGCGTGGCGGCCCTTCCGGGCGGCACCCGGGGAGCCGTCGTTGGGCGGACCACGCCTCGAACCTGTCCTCGGGAAGGAGACCGACTGGCCTGCGTGAGGATGAGCCGGGCCACCGACCGTTCCACGGTCTAGGTGGTGGCCGACTCGGGCGAACAGGCCGTCGAGGACCTGTCCCGGGAGTGAAAGGCCGAGCGCCGGCTCAGATGGGCTATCGACCAGGTGCCGGCCACGGCCGCCGTGTCGGAGAGGCGCGCCGGGACGTCAGCGCGGCACTACGACGGGGCAGGCTGCTGGCCGAGCGACGAGCGATCGTGGCCGCACTCCCGCCCGGCCGGACGGCGGCAATTCGATCCACCGAGCGGGAGCTTGACCGGCACGTAGTTCGTGCCGGAACCCGCCTCCGACGGCACTCGCACGGTCACCGTCCGGGTCCGCAGCTCGCCCGTTGCGAGGGTGCCGAGGTGCCAGATCACGGTGCTGGGCCCCGCCTGCACGCCATCGTCGCTCACCGACACGATGCCGAACTCGGGGGGCAACGAGTCGATCGCGGAGACGTCCGTGGCGAGGGACGGGCCGTTGTTCGTGACCACAATCGTGTAGTCGCCAGCTGCGCCGCGCCGACCTCGGCCGGGCCCGACCTGTCCACGGCCAGGTCGGCAGCCGCGCTGACGCTGGTGGCGACCTGCGACTGGTTGTTGGCACCGTTGGGGTCGGGGGTCGACGAGGCGACGGTGACGACGTTCGTGCCACCGCCCTGCACCGGAGCACGCACGGTCACCGTCCGGGTCAGTGACGTCCCCGGTTCCATGTCACCCAGCCCCCAAGTCACCACGCCGGGAGACGTCATGGGGAAGGGGCGATTGACGGCCGTAGTGGGACTATGCCTGGGCCCTGATCCTGAACCCCGAGCGGCTGACCCTCGGGAACACGGCGACGAAGTACCTCGTCATGGGCCTCATATCCGCGGCGCGTGCGGCGGTCGACATTCTCCCGCCCTCGGGATGACCACACGAAGCGCTAGATGTGTGTGGCCGTCGTGCGCGGTACCCGCTGACGATCGTGGGCCAGCCCGTTGACGATCTGGTCGCCCCGCGCCTGGAGCTACTCACGGCGCCGGTCTTTCGAGAGGCCGTGCTCGTTCATTCGGGGATCGACAAACGACGGATCGCTGGGCCGAGCCCTCGCGGCGCCCGGATCCGCTGCTCGTCTTGTCTGCGAACATCAGAACCTTGATCGACTCTTACCGGATCGTCAAACCCGGGTTGCGGTTCCACTGCTCCGCAAGGCCCTCATCCCACCTCGTTGGTCCAGGTGATCGAGGCCGTGGGCGCGGTCCCGCCAGAGGTACGGTCAACCGTGTCCCGCACCGCTCCGGTGTTCGCAAGATCCGTCCGCAGGGCAAGGGAGGCCGCAGCGAGACACGGCGGCTCGGCACGGTGGTTCGTGCTTGCGGCGGTCGGAGCCGAGCTACTCGCGGCGGTCCTGGTTGCGGTGTGGGGTCTCGGTGAAAAGCCGCTCTGGGCGGACGAAGTTGACGCCGTTTCCGTCGCACGGATGCCGCTCGACACCATCGTTCAACCGAGCCTGAGTCGGCAGTCGAACATGGTCGTGTATGGCGTTTTCCTAAAGGTCTGGCGGGGGGTTGGCGGTGAGGGTGCTGCGTGGCTACGGGCCCCGGCGGCGGCGATGTCCATCGCCGCCGTACCGGTCGCGATCATGATCGGACGGCGGCTCGGCGGCGTGGCGGTCGGCCTGATGGCGGGCGCCCTGTTGACCGCGAACGGCCTCTGGGTTCGCTTCGCGCAGGAGAACCGGCCCTATGCGCTCACTCTCCTAGCCGCCACAATCGGGGGCTGGTGCCTCCTGCGAGCAGTCGAGACGGGCTCGTGGCGCTGGTGGGCCTGCTGGTCGGGGGCCGGGGCCCTCGTCGTCTTCGGCCACCCTGTCGCCGGGGCGGTGGTCGTCTCCCAAGCCGTAGCGCTACTGGCACTCGGACGCTCCGTCCCCTGGCGGCGCGCCGCCGTCGCGATCATCGCCTTCGGCGTCCTTTGTATGCCACAACTCCTCCTGGCCCGGCAGGAGCCCTGGCAAGACCGTGTCAGCCTCCCTCCAGCCACGCCGAGTCGCCTCCGGGACGTAGCGGGAGCACTGCTAGGTGGTTCGGCGGCCCGGCAGCTTCTCCTCCTTTTCCT
>JBOGHG010000087.1:0-15110 GCA_050744525.1 Acidimicrobiales bacterium
GCGGCCGCCGGGACGAGGCCGTCGGCGAGCATCGTCCCGGTCAGCTTGTCCGAGTCGACCTGGTTCTTCGGACAGCCCAACGTCTCCACCCAAAAGGTGCGGGGCATCCAGGCAAGGCTACTGGAACCCGTTCTCGCGTCCCTCACCTGGGCTGCACCAGTGAGGACACCGGAGCGAGCTACTCGGTATCTCTGGTCGTGCCGCCTTCGGCGTTACTCGGCGTCACTCCGTATGAATCGCGTCGAGCACGTTCATGCGGCTGGCCCGCCATGCGGGGAGCAGCGCGGCCACGATGCCGGCGGCGGCGGCGATCACGACCACGGCGATCACCTGGCCGTACGGGATGCGGAACTCCGTGAACCCCTCGTCGCTCAGCGCCGTGATGAACCCCCAGCCGCCGAGCAGGCCCACGGCCAACCCCAGCAGGGTGCCGAACACGGCGATGATGGCGGACTCCCACCGAATCGTGGACCGCAACTGGGACCGGGACGTTCCCACGGCACGCAGCAGCCCCAGCTCGCGGGTCCGCTCGATCACCGACAGGGCGATGGTGTTGGCGATCCCGATCAAGGCGATGAACAGGGCCAGCGCCAGGAGCCCCAGCATCAGCCGGAGGATGGCGTCGAACTGGCTGCCGATGGCGTCCTTGTACTCCTCGACGCTCTGCACCTCGGCCGTGGGGAAGTCCGCCACCGCGGCCTCGATCTCGGGCTCGACCTCGTCGACCGACACGCCCGGGTCGAGCTGGACGAACACCGTGCCGTCGGTCACGTCGGCGTTGTCGGTGGCGCCGCCCCCCACCGCCTCGTCGTAGTCGTCGAGCCCGAGCACGAAGCCACCGATGCCGGTTCCCTCCTGCTCGGTGTCGTAGATGCCCCCGACGGTGTACGTGTGTGAATCCGTGTTGATGAACTCGGCGGTGACCTCGTCGCCGACCCCCAGCCCGAGGTCCTTCGCCTTGTCGGCCGAAAGCAGGATCGTTCCCGGAGCCAGCGACGAGGATCCGTCCTGGAGCTGCAGCCCCAGCAGGTCGAACGCGCCCGAGGTGGTACCCGTCACGCCCGTGTCGTCGCCCTCGACCGTGGCGCGGGTGAACCGCACCGGCACCACGTCCGCCACTCCGGGAACCTCGCTCACCTGCTCGGCCACCCCGGTCGGCAGGCCAATCACACCGAAGTCCCCCGAATCGATGACGAAGTCGCCGGTGAACGAATCGTCGAGGAACGCGTCGATCGAGGCCCGCAGCGAGGCGTTCACTACCAGGAAGAACGAGACGATCAGCACCCCGATCATCAACGCCTGCGCCGTGGCCGCCGTCCGCTTCGGGTTGCGCCCGGCGTTCTCCTTGGCCAGGTCCCCGGTCACACCGCGGGCGCGCCCGACGGGAGCGCCGATACCGCGACTGAAGGGCCGCGCCAGAACCGGGCCGAGCAGCAGCAACCCGATGAACGCCAGCCCTACGCCAAGGCCCACGATCGCGGCGCTGCGGGCGTTGGCTCCGGTCACCACCAGGACCACCCCGCCGACCGTGGCCACCAATCCGACGATGAACCGCAGCCGGGACTGGCCGCCCGTCTCGATCGCAAGGTCACGCATGGCGGCCACGGGAGGCACCCGCGACGCCCGCCAGGCGGGCACCAGGGCGGAGACCACGGTCACGACCACGCCCACGACGAGGGCGATGACCACCGCGTTCGGCCGAACCACCAGGCTGCCCGGCAGGTCGAACAGGTTGACGAGCAGCGACGCAACACCCAGGCCGAGCAGGAACCCGATGACCGAACCCAGGATCCCGATGGCGAGGGCCTCCACAAACACCGACCGGCGCACCTGCCGGCGGCTGGCGCCCACCGCCCGCATGAGCGCCATCTCCCGTCCCCGCTGGGCCACGATGATCGAGAACGAGTTGTAGATGACGAACGTGCCGACGACGACCGCGATCACCGCGAAGACCAGCAGGAAGATCGTGATGAACGACAGCTGGTCCTTGAGGTCGGACTGGCTCTCCTCGGTGATCTCCTCGCCGGTGAGCACCTCCAGCCCGCTGTCGTCGTCGGCCGCCAGCTGGTCGTCGACGGACCGGGCGACCTCGGTCTGCGACACGCCCTGGTCGGCGACGATGCCGATCGAGTCGAACTTGCCGGGCTCACCCACGAGCCGCTGGGCCTCCTCGGTGGTCCAGAGCGCGTAGGTGGCGCCGCCGGGGCTGTCGGCGTTGCCGAAGCGGGCGATGCCGACGAGCTCGAAGTCCTCGGAGGCGGCCCCGGTCTGGATCGGCACGCGGTCACCTAACTGGTAGTCCGTGTCCTTGGCGCTGCCCCGGTCGATGACCACCTCACCGTCGGACTCGGGGGCCCGGCCCTGGGCGAGCGTGAAGCCGTTGAGCTGGTCGACCTCGCTCCAGTTGCCGCCGAACGTCGGCGGGCCCATCGCCGGATTGCCCACCGGGTCGCCGTCCTTGTCGATGATCCGGGCGAAGCCCTGGACGAAGCCCTCGGCCTCGGCGACATCGGGTGCGCCCCGGACGTCGTCGAGGACCGACTCATCGAGCCGGCTGCGGATCTCGCCGCCGAACCCATCGTCGATCGTCTGGTCGGAACGCACCACGGCATCGGTGCCCTCGAACGCGGTGGCGAACAGGTCGTCGAACGACTCGTTCATCGTGTCGGTGAGCATGAGCACGCCGGCCACGAAGGCCACGCCGAGGGCCACGGCCAGGACGGTCGACACCAGCCGGCCCTTGTGGTCCACGAGACCCCGGAGGGCGACCTTTCTCATGCCGCCCGCCGTCTTGCGCCCGGTGACCACCGGCGGGCGGGAAGGGGGAGGCGGCGCGGTCGTGAGGTCGGTCGCCATCGTCGTCCCGTCAGTCCCCGAACTGCTTCAGCCGGTCGAGGACGCGCTCGGCCGAGGGTTCGTCCATGCTGTCAACGATGCGCCCGTCGTTCAGGAAGAGCACGGCGTCGGCGTAGGAGGCGGCATTCGGATCGTGGGTGACCATCACGATCGTCTGCCCCAGCTCGCGCACGGCCCGGCGCATGAAGTCGAGGATCTCGGCGCCCGAGCGGGAGTCGAGGTTGCCGGTGGGCTCGTCGGCGAAGATGATCTTGGGCTGGCTCGCCAGCGCCCGGGCCACCGCCACCCGCTGCTGCTGCCCGCCGGAGAGCTCGCTCGGCCGATGGGTCAGGCGGTCACCGAGGCCGGTCGTCTTGACCACCTGCTCGAGCCAGTGCGCGTCGGGCTTCTCGCCCGCCAGCGACGACGGCAGCGTGATGTTCTCGATGGCGGTGAGGGTCGGCACCAGGTTGTACGCCTGGAACACGAAGCCGACGCTGTCGCGCCGCAGCCGGGTCAGGTCCTTGTCGCCGAGGGTGGTGAGGTCGGTGTCGCCGATGAAGACCTTGCCGGACGTGAGCGTGTCGAGCCCGGCGAGGCAGTGCATGAGGGTCGACTTGCCCGAGCCCGACGGGCCCATGATCGCCGTGTACCGGCCGTCGGGCAGCTCGACCGTCACGTCGTCGAGGGCGACGACGGCGGTGTCACCGCTGCCGTAGATCTTGGTGGCGTTGACCGCCCGGGCCGCCGGGACCGGTGCGACTGCGGTGGCGGGCCCGGACGCGTCAGGCGAATCGGCGATCGAGGTCATGACGCGAAGCTACGGCACGGACGGGTTCCGGGTCATCACGATTCGAGCGGTCGGATGTCACTGGCGCTGGTCGACCAGCTCCTCCAGCTCGTCCACCGTCATGAGGACGGCCCGGGCCTTGGAGCCCTCCGACGGCCCCACGACGCCCCGCTGCTCGAGCAGGTCCATGAGCCGGCCGGCCCGCGCGAAGCCCACCCGGAGCTTGCGCTGCAGCATCGACGTCGAACCGAGCTGGCTGCGGACCACGAGGTCCATCGCCTGCCGCAGCAGGTCCTCGTCGTCCTCGTCGCCCCCGCCGCCGGCTCCTCCGGAGGACCCGGCGGGGCCGTCGTCGCTGCCCTGCACCGACTCGTCGAAGCGGACGTCGGGCGCCTGGCGCTTCCACACGGCCGTCACCTTGCGGACCTCGTCCTCGGTCACCCACGCCCCCTGGATGCGCCGCGCCACCGACGAGCCGCCGTCGAGCAGCAGCATGTCGCCCTTGCCCACCAACCGCTCGGCGCCCCCCTGGTCGAGGATCACCCGACTGTCCGTCACCGAGGCCACCGCGAAGGCGATGCGGGCCGGCACGTTGGCCTTGATGAGCCCGGTGATCACGTTGACCGACGGGCGCTGGGTGGCGATGACCAGGTGGATCCCGACCGCCCGCGCCATCTGCGCCAGGCGCGCGATCGAGTCCTCGACATCGCGTGCGGCCACCATCATGAGGTCCGACAGCTCGTCCACGACCACCAGGACGAACGGCAGTCGCGGGAACGCCGCCGCGGTCTCGCCCGATCCCCCAGGCCCCTGGCCACCGGCCAGGTCACCCCGGTCGAAGGCGTTGTTGTAGCCCGTGACGTCGCGGAACCCGACCTCGGCCAGCAGGTCGTAGCGCCGTTCCATCTCCTTGACCGCCCAGGCCAGCGCGTTGGCCGCCTTCTTCGGGTTGGTCACCACTTGGGTCAACAGGTGCGGTAGCCGGTCGTACTGGCCCATCTCGACCCGCTTGGGATCGACCAGGATCATGCGCACCTGGTCGGGTGTCGTGCGCATCAGGATCGACGTGATCATCGAGTTGAGGCAGCTCGACTTGCCCGCGCCGGTCGCGCCGGCGATCAGGACGTGGGGCATCGCCGCCAGGTTCATCATGATGGGCCGGCCGTTGATGTCACGGCCCATGGCCACCTCGAGCGGGTGGGTGGCCCGGCGGGCCTCCTCGGTGAGCAGGATGTCGGCCAGGCCCACGATCTGGCGGCGGGTGTTGGGCACCTCGACGCCGATGGCCTGTTTGCCGGGGATGGGCGCCAGGATCCGCACATCAGGCGTCGCCATCGCGTAGGCGATGTCCTTGTGGAGGCTGGTCACGCGGTTGACCTTCACGCCCGGGCCCAGCTCGAGCTCGTAGCGGGTGACGGTCGGCCCCACGACCTTCCCCACCAGGCGCGTCTCGACGCCGTGGTCGGCCAGCGCCTTCTCGAGGGTGCGCCCCGTCTCCTCGATCGACCGGCGGTCGACCTGCTGCGATCCATTGCGCGAGAGCAGGCTGAGCGGTGGCAGTCGCCAGGGCGACGCCTTCGCCGCCGGGCCGAGGTCGATCTCGAGCTGCTCGGGGGACTCCTCGGGCTCCGGCACGACCACCTTGACCCCGCCGTCGCGTCGGCCCTGCCCGCCGCTGAGGGTGGCATCGCCGTCGTCGGGGGCTCCTGCACCCTCCTCGGACGCGTCCACCAGGGTGTCGTCGCCCAGCGCCCGCTCGTCCCACTCCTGGAGCAGCCCGGGATCGTCGCCCTCGGGTCGCAGGCGGAACAGCGTGGCCAGCCGGTGGCCGACGACCCCGGTGAGCGGGCGGAACCCGGCCACGGTGCGGTCTGCCGCCACCCGGATGGGGGTCCGGGTGAGCACGACCAGGCCGGCCACGGCAAGCAGGACGAAGACGGCGGCCGCCCCGCCGGAACCGAGCAGGCCGGCAGCCGCCCGACCCACGCCGACGCCGACGTAGCCGCCGGCACCCCGGAGGTCGTCGTCGGGGGCGGAGAGCTCGGGGCTACCGCCGGCAAGGTGCAACAGCCCGGCGAGGGCCAGCGTGAGGATCGTCGATCCGACTGCCACGTGCGCCGCGACCGACGCGCCGTCGACGCGGTTGGCATCCGACTCCCCCGGGCGCTCCTGGCCGGCGTCCGTGCGGGGACCGCGGTGCAACACCAGGGCGAGGCCACCGGCGAGGAATGCGGGCGGCAACGCGAACCGCAGCCAGCCCAGGGCCAGGCCGGCGCCGTCGTCCAGCGCCCGCCCGGCGGGGCCACCGGCGCCGGCGTAGATGCCGAGGCCCGTGACGACGGCCGCCGCCACCAGCAGCAGGCCGGCCACGTCGTCGGCATGGTCGCCGAGCGCCCGGCCGGCGGCCCCCAGCGCGCGCTGGGCGAGCGGCGGCGCAGCCGAGCCCGGGCGGCGCTTGCGGCCCGCGCGGGACCCGACCCAGCGCCGCTGCGGGCGCTTGGACGAGCCCCGCCGCGACCGGGAGCGCGACGAGTGGCCGGAACGCTGGCGTGTTGTCACAGCGGCCACAACGCTACCAGTAGCCACATGCGCCACAGAGGAGGGCGCAGGGGGGCGCCTCCATGTCGGTCTACTGTCCGGGCGTGGCTGGAGCGCGGATGCGGGGCATGGCCGTCGTCACCGGTGCGAGCTCGGGCATCGGCGCGGCCGCCGCACGGGCCCTTGCCGGCGACGGCTGGCGGGTGCTGGCCGGCGCCCGCCGTGTCGCTCGCATCGAGGCGCTGGCCACCGAGATCGGGGCCCGGTCCCATCCTCTGGACGTCGACGACGCGGGCTCGGTCGAGCGGTTCGCGGCCTTCGTCGCGGCCGCCGACGAAGACCAGGCCGGCACGGTCGGTCCGAGCCGGCTACTGGTCAACAACGCCGGCGGCGCCTTCGGCTGGGCGCCGGTCGCCGATGCCGACGAGCAGCAGTGGCTGGCCATGTACGAGACCAACGTGCTCGGCGTCGCGCGCATGATCAAGGCGCTGCTGCCCGTCCTCGAGGCCCACGGCGACGGCACGGTCGTCACCGTCGGTTCGATCGCCGGTCACGAGGCCTACCGCAACGGCGCCGGCTACAACGCCGCCAAGTTCGCAGTGCGGGCGGTGATGTCGGCCCTGCGCCAGGAGTTGCTCGGACGCCCGGTGCGCGTGTGCGAGATCGACCCCGGCATGGTGGAGACGGAGTTCAGCCTGGTGCGCTTCGGCGGCGACGTGGAGCGGGCCGCCGCCGTATACGAGGGCGTGGCACCGCTGACGGCCGAGGATGTCGGAGAGTGCATCCGCTGGGTCGCGGACCGTCCGCCCCACGTCAACGTCGACCAGCTGGTGGTGCTGGCGCGCGACCAGGCCGGCGCCCGCCAGATCCATCGCCGCACCACCGACCCCTAGCCAGCCGCGGCTGCGAACGCGTCGAGGATGGCCTCGCTGACCGCCAGGCTCAGGCAGTGGCGGCGGACGTCAGCGGCGCTGGCAGGTGGGGCACCACGTGGTCGTCCGGCCGTCGAGCGGGCGCGAGCGCAGTTCCCTGCCGCAGCGGGGGCACGGCAGGCCCGCCTGGCCGTAGACGTCGAGCCGCTGCTGGTTGCGGCCCGGCCGGCCCTCGGCATTGCGGTAGGTGGTGAGCGTCGTGCCGCCGTAGCGCAGGCTGCCCGCCAGCACCGCCCGCAGGGCGTCCAGCAGCGCCGCCGCCTGCTGCCGCGTCACCGTCCGGCGGAACGGATTGACGCGGGCCCGCCACAGCGCCTCGTCGGCGTAGATGTTGCCCACCCCCGCGATCGGGCGCTGGCTGAGCAGCTGGGTCTTGACCGCCCGCCGGCTCCGCTTGAGCGCCCGCCACAAGTCGTCCGCCGTGAGCCGGCGGTCGAGGGCGTCGGGCCCCTGCACCGCCAGCGTCCCGGCGTAGTGCCCGTCCTCCGCGACGGCGAGCCGGCCGAAGCGGCGCACGTCCCGGTACTCCAACGCCTCGCCGGCCGCTCGGGACACGTCTCCCGCTCCCACGGCCGCTCGGGACACGTCTCCCGCTCCCACGGCCGCTCGGGCCGGCCCGTCGAGCCCCCACCAGGCGCGTACGTAGTCGTCGCACGCGTCGCCGGCGGGGCGCACCCGCAACGAGCCCGTCATCCCCAGGTGCACGATGAGCTCTCGCCCGTCGTCGAGGGGCAGCAGCAGGTACTTGCCCCGCCGCGCCGTGCCGCTGATGGTGGCGCCCTCCACCTCCAGGGCGGCGGTGAACTTGGGGTGGGGAAAGGCCCACGCCGAGGTCAGCCGGCGGCCCACCACAAGCGGCTCGAGCTGTCGCCGGATGGTCTCGACCTCGGGAAGCTCAGGCACCGCCCGCCGTCACGCCTCCATCACCACGGGGACGATCATCGGGCGGCGCTTGGTCGACTCGTTGACGAAGCGCCCCGCCGCGCGGCGCACCACCTTCTGCAGCGCCTCGATGTCGGTGCCGCCCTCGGCGAACGACTCCTTGACCGCCTGGCGCACCTCCTCGGCGCATTCCGCCAGCAGCGGCTCGGCCTCGGGCGCGTAGACCCAGCCGCGCGTGATGACCTCGGGGCCGGTCAGGATCGCACCGGTGGCCACGTCCACCGTGACCACGACCACCACGACACCCTCCTCGGCCAGCACCCGACGGTCGCGTAGGACGCCGTGGCCGACGTCACCGATGATCCCGTCGACGTACAGGTAGCCGGCCGGAACCGTGGCGTCGGCGCGCAGGCCGTCGTCGTCGAGAACCAACTGGTCGCCGTCGGTGCACACCAGCACGTGCTCGGCGCCCACCACGCCCATGCTCCGGGCCAGCTTGGCGTGGGCGACCATGTGCCGGTACTCCCCGTGCACCGGCACGAACCAGTCGGGGCACACGATCGACAGCAGCGTCTTGAGCTCCTCCTGCTTCGCGTGGCCCGAGGCGTGGACGTCGGCGACGCCCGAGTGCACAACCTCGGCGCCCAGACGCACCAGCCCGTCGATCACCTTGGACACGTTCATCTCGTTGCCGGGGATCGGATGCGACGAGAGGATCACCGTGTCGTCGCCGTTGATCTCCAGCCAGCGGTTGTTGCGCTGGGCCATGAGCGACAGCGCGGACATGGGCTCGCCCTGGCTGCCCGTGGAGATCACGCACACCTGGCCCGGGGCCAGGTCGCGCACGTCGTCGATGTCGACCAGCGCGTGGTCGGGGATGCGCAGCAGCCCCATGTCTCGGGCCAGCCGCACGTTCTTCTTCATCGACATCCCCAGCGTCGCCACCTTCCGCCGGAACGCCACGGCGGCGTCGGCGATCTGCTGCACGCGGTGGATGTGGCTGGCGAAGCACGCGATGACGATGCGGCGGCCCTCGTGCTGGTGGAAGAGCTCGTGGAGCACCCCGCCGATGGAGGTCTCGCTGCGGGCGTAGCCGGGCTCCTCGGCGTTGGTGGAGTCGCTCAACAACAATCGCACACCGTCGCCCGACGCCAGCGCGCCGATGCGGCCGAGGTCGGTGAGCCGGCCGTCGACCGGCGTCAGGTCGAGCTTGAAGTCGCCGCTGTGGAGGATCGTCCCCTGCGGTGTGTGGAACGCGGTGGCGAAGCCGTGCGGCACCGAGTGGGTGACGGGGATGAACTCGACGTCGCACGGCCCGATCTTGCGGCGCTCGCCGTCGAACACCGGGATCAGCTCGGTCCGGTCGAGCAGGCCCGCCTCCTCGATGCGGTTCCGGGCCAGACCGAGCGTCAGCTCGGAGCCGTAGATCGGGAAGGACATCTCCCGCAGCAGGTAGCCCAGCCCGCCCATGTGGTCCTCGTGGCCGTGGGTGATGACCGCCCCGTCGACCCGCCCGGCGTTCTCGCGCAGGTAGGTGAAGTCGGGGAGGACGAGGTCGACCCCGAGCATGTCGAGCTCGGGGAACATCAGCCCCACGTCGAGGAGGAGGATGCGGCCCCCCACCTCGATGCACGCGCAGTTGCGCCCGATCTCACCGAGCCCGCCGAGAAACGTGATGCGTACGGGCTCGCGCCCTGCTACCCGCTCTTGGCCTTCGGCCGGGCCGCTCGGGCCTCGCTCGCTCTCTCGCCCGTCGGGACGCTCGCTCATGGTGCGGCGAACCTACCGTTCGCGGTCGGACACCGGAAACCTGCCGCGAGATCGGTGGCCGGAACCACCAGATCCGCGGCAGGAAGCGTCATGGGAGCCCCAGCCCCGCCAGCACCGCCCGCACCGCGGCGCGGGCCTCGTCGCTGACCGGCGGCAGGGGGAGGCGCAGCGGGCCCTCGTGGACGCCCAGCTCGGCCAGGGCCGCCTTGGCGGCCGTCGTCTGCACCCAGTTCGGTCCCACCTCGACGGCGAACGAGGGCGCCAGCCGGGCGTTGACCTGCCGGGCGGTCGTCAGGTCGCCCTTGTCGAAGGCCCCGATCATCTCGGCGAAGAGATCGCCGCACCAGTGCGTGGCCACGCCGATCACACCGACCGCACCCACGCCCAGCAGCGCCAGCGTGACCGCGTCGTCGCCCGAGTAGACGTCGAAGTCGTCGCCCGCCTCGGCGATCACCCGGGCCGTGGTCCCGGGGTCGCCGGCGGCGTCCTTGAGGCCGACGATCGCGGTGACCTCACGTGCCAACCTGATGAGGACGTCGGTGTCGATGCGCCGGCCGGTGCGCGACGGGACGTCGTAGAGGACGACGGGCAGCTCGGTGGCGTCGGCGACGGCGCGGAAGTGGGCCTCGATGCCGGCCGGTGGCGGGCGGTTGTAGTACGGCGTCACGATCAGCAGCCCGTCGACGCCGGTCGCCGCCGCCCTAGCCGCCAGCTCGGCGCTGTGGCGCGTGTCGTTGGACCCGGCCCCCGCCAGCAGCGGGACGTCGACCGCGGCCCGCACGGCCTCCCAGAGCGCCACCTTCTCGTCGTCGCTGAGCGTGGGCGCCTCGCCGGTGGTACCGGCGAGCACCAGGCCGTCGCTGCCGTGGTCGACGAGCCACCGGGCGACCGCGGCCGCGCCGACGGCGTCGAGCGAGCCGTCGAGGGCGAACGGCGTCGCCATGGCGGTGAGGACCTTGCCGAACCGGGCGGTACCCATCACGAAGCTCCCTTCGCTGCTGCTGGCCGGGTCTCGGCCTCGCGGGTGCGGTCGAGGCCCAGGGTCGTCAACAGGTCCTCGTGCAGCTCGAACCAGACCGTGTGATAGCTGGGCATGAGCGGCTTGGTGAACCAGTCGCCCTCCCCCGCCTCGATCTTCTCGACCGCCCGGGAGAGCCGGTGTCCGTAGGGTCGGAAACGCTCGAGCGCGGCGGCCAGGCCGTCGCACAGGGGCTCCGCCCGCCGATGCAACGCCGCCAGGTCGGCGACGACCCGGGCGTCGTAACCGGGGTCGCGGTGGTCGTTCCGAACCGCCGTGCCCGCGATGTCCCGCACCTGCCAGCGGCTACAGGCATCGAGCACCCCGGTGTTGAGCCCCCGGAAGCGCTCGTAGGCTCCCTCGACGGAGGGCCGGGCCCCGGCGGCGTCGATCTCTCGCCCTGCGAGCCGGGAGTGTTCGCTCCGTCCCGCCGGGGTGAGCGACCACCTCGCCAACGGTTCCCCACGTTGCACGACCAGGCCGTCGGCCGCCAGCCGCTCGAGGCACGCCTCCACGTCCACGGTGGTGAGACCCGCCGACTCGGCGATGGCGGTGGCATCCGCCATTCCCTTGAGGCGCAGCCCGTGCAGCACGAGCAGGCGGGGATCCGACCGGGGCGCCATCGCGGCAGGGTACCGCGACCCGATGCGCCACGATCCCGGGGCCGGCGGCGCGGCCGGGCTCAGCCCCCCCGACGGAGCAGTCCGTCGAGCTCGCGATCGAGGTCGTCGCGGTCGTCGACCTCCTTGCCCCGCCGGCCGACGACACGCCGTAGCACGAGCGGGTAGCCGATGACGGCGATGGCGGAGAAGATGAACCACTGGACCGCGTAGCCGAGGTGCGGCCCCTCCGACAGCTCGGGTGGCGGGACCGGCAGGATCGACGCCGGCTCGGGCCGGGTGGGATCGGCGGCATTGGGCTCGGGCGGTTGGGACTCGTCGGCCCGCACCAGCGCCGGCAGTATGCCCTCCCCGGCGTCCAGGAGCGGGGTGATGTCCCGGGGGGCGGTGCCGTCGAGCCCGTCGGGATCGACCACCAGCCCGGTCACCGTCACCTCGCCCGTCGGGGCAGGGGCGTCGACCGCCGAGCCGTCGGAAGCCAGGCCCACGAAACCCCGGATGACGCCCACCCACCCGCCGCCATCCAACCGCAGGGGGGTCACCAACCAGGCACCGACCACGCCGTCCTGCGTTCGGTTGCGGACGGCCACGGTCGCCGCGTCGTCGTAGCTGCCGGTCGCGGTGACCGATCGATAGCGGACGCCGTCGACGGTGGCAGCGTCGTCGCCAGGGTCGAGCAACTCACCGACCGGCGTCACGGGCTGCGCGGACCGGGCCTCGACGAGCGCGTTGCGGTCCCGCTTCTCGTCGAGCCGTCGGAGCTGCCAGAGGCCCAGGCTCACCATGGTCACGACGAGCACGACCACCAACAGGTGGGACAGAAGCCATCGGGGCCGCAGCAGGAACCGCGCCTTCGCCACATCGTCAGCGTAGGAGCGGTGGGCCGCAGACGGACGCCATCGGGGGGTGGCGGTCGGGGTCGGGCCGGAGGACAGCCGGGGGGCCGGCGGGTCCCTCCGGCTGCGGCCCGGCGTCAGGCCGTCGGCAGCGTGTAGTCCGCGAAGCGGTCGCGCAGGTCCTTCTTGGAGAACTTGCCGACCGACGTCTTCGGGATCTCGTCGATGAGGACCACGTCGTCGGGCAGCCACCACTTCGCCACCCGGGGCGTCAGGAACTCGATGATCTCCTCCCTGGTAACGGTCTCGCCGGGCTTGCCGACCACGCACGCCACGGGCCGTTCACCCCACTTGGGATGCGTCACGCCGATCACCGCGGCCTCGGCCACCTTGGGGTGCGCCATGATCTCGTTCTCGAGCTCGACCGAGCTGACCCACTCGCCGCCCGACTTGATCACGTCCTTGGTGCGGTCGCGCAGCCGGATGTACCCGTGGCGGTCGATCGTGGCGACGTCGCCGGTCTTGAGCCAGCCGTCCTCGGTGAACGAGTCGGGCGAGCGGGCGTCGTTGTAGTAGCTGGCGATGACCCAGGGGCCCCGCACCTGGAGCTCGCCCGACGACTCGCCGTCCCAGGGCTGCTCCTGGACGCTCCCGAGGTCGACGACGCGGGCCTCGAGGCCGACGAGCGGCTGGCCCACGGTGGTGCGCAGCTCGGCGCGGCCGTCGTTGTCGAGCGCGGCGTCGAGGGTCGACTTGATGTGGCCCGCCGACGCCACGGGCGACGTCTCGGTCATCCCCCACGCCTGCGTGATTGGCAGCCCGACCTGCTCGCGGTAGGCCTCGGACAGCGATCGCGGCACCGCGGACCCGCCGCACGGTATCGCCCGCAGGCTGGACACGTCGCGCCCCTTCAGCTCGGGCAGCACGCCCATCCAGATGGTGGGCACGCCCGCCGCCAGCGTGACCCGCTCCGACTCGATGAGCTCGGCCAGGCCCTGGGGCGACAGGTCGGGGCCCGGCATGATCAGGTCGGCGCCGCACGCCACGGCGGCATGGGCGAGTCCCCAGGCGTTGGCGTGGAACATGGGCACAACGGGCAGCACCCGGTCCTCCTCGACCGGTCCGAGGCCCCCCGCCGTGAGCACGCCGTACGTGTGCAGGAACGTCGACCGGTGCGAGTACACGACGCCCTTGGGGTTGCCCGTGGTGCCGCTCGTGTAGCACATCGATGCGGCCTGGTTCTCGTCCAGCACGTTGAAGTCGGTGGGCTCGGCGCCGGCGATGAGCTCCTCGTAGTCGTGGACCTCCTTGCCCGCCGGTGGGTCGGGGATCTCGCCGGCGCCGTCGTCCATGACCACCAGGTGGCGGACCGTCTCGAAGCTGTCCAACAGCGGCCAGACCAGCCTGGCCAGGGTGCGGTCGACGAAGACCACCTCGTCCTCGGCGTGGTTGGCCACGTAGGTCAGCTGGTCGGGGAACAGCCGGATGTTCAGGGCGTGGAGCACCCGGTTGGTGCACGGGGCCGCGAAGTAGAGCTCCAGGTGGCGGGACGTGTTCCAGCCGAACGTGGCGACCCGCCCGTCGGGGCTTATCCCGAGCTGGTCGAGAACGCCGCCGAGGCGGCGGGTGCGATCGGCCCATTCGCCGTAGGTGAGCCGCTGCCTCCCGGCGGCCGTGACGGTCACCACCTGCTTGTCGAAGAACAGGCGCTCGGCACGCGTGTGGAAGTGGGTCAGCGTGAGCGGAAGGTCCTGCATCAGCCCCTGCATCGGGCGATCCCCCTCGTGTGCGTCGTGAACCGTGAGCCTACGCCCGGCATGGGGCCGGCACCTCCGGTGGCAGCCCGCCGCCTACTCTCGGGCGGTCATGGCCGAGGCACCCCGACGCTCCCCCGCCGTGGTCGCGCGACGCCGGCCGTCGCGCCGGCAGGTGGCGGCTCTGGCATTGCCTCTGCTGGCGCTGGTGGTCATGAACTACGTCGGCGATGCCTTGGCCCCGACCCTGGTGGACACCCATCCGGCCTGGCTCATCGCCCTCAATGCCCGCAACCGCAACCTGGCGCTGGTCACCAACTACCTCGACCCGTGGACCTACTACGGCATCGGCACCGTGCGACTGCTGGCCAGCGATCCGCTGTTCTTCCTGCTCGGCTACTGGTACGGCGACGCGGCCGTCACCTGGATGGAGCGGCGCACCAAGTCCTGGGGGCAGATGCTGCGCCAGATCGAGCAGTGGTTCGGCAAGGCGGCGTACCCACTGATCTTCATCGCCCCCAACAACTACATCTGCCTGTTCGCGGGCGCCGCGGGCATGCCGCTGCGGGCGTTCTTCGCCGTCAACCTCGCGGGGACCATCACCCGGCTCTGGCTGATCCGGCTGGTCGGGGAGACCTTCGAATCGCCGCTCGACGACGTGGTGGGATGGATCGGCGACAACCGCGTTCCGCTGTTGTTCGTGTCCGTGGCCTTCGTCGTCGCGTCGATCGCGCTCGAGGCCCGCCGGGGCGAGACCGACGTGAGGTCGCTGGCCCACCTCGACGACGAGCTGGAAGAGACGGCAGACGAACTGGACCGGCGTCGGGCGGGCGCGCCCGGCACCGACGACCCCGACGACCTCAACGACGCCGACGACGCCGACGACACCGACGACGTGGACGACCGCGAGCCGCCCCGACGGGGTTGATCCGGCTTACGCCGGCTGCGAGGCCGACGTGTACGTGTCGACCGCGAACGCGGCCCCTACGGCGGCGGAGCCCCGGACCGGCTAGGTGAGTCCTGAAGTAGTGGGCTGAGCATCCACCAGTGGCGGGTCTCGCGAAAACAGAATCGGTGGATGTTGGGCACGGCTTCGGTGTTGCAGCGGTTCGAGAACCCCAGGGAGCTGCTCGGG